>JAZRTO010000062.1:0-51410 GCA_045652065.1 Acutalibacteraceae bacterium | reverse complement strand
ATGGCTACGATCCGACTTGAAGGAAAAGCAACCTTTTATATAGGCTTTGACCCGACGGCAGACAGTTTGCATGTTGGTCACTTTATGGCTCTTTGCCTTATGAAAAGACTTCAGATGGCAGGTAATAAGCCTATTGCACTTATCGGCGGCGGTACCGCACACATCGGTGACCCCTCAGGCAGAACCGATATGCGTTCTATGATGACAAAGGAAACCATTGAGCATAACTGCGAGTGCTTCAGAAAGCAGATGGAGCGCTTTATTGAGTTCGGTGAAGATAAGGCTGTTATGGTAAATAATGCTGACTGGCTTCTTGATCTTAACTATGTTGAGGTTTTAAGAGAGGGGGGCGCTTGCTTCTCCGTTAATAATATGCTTCGTGCAGAATGTTATAAGCAGAGAATGGAAAAGGGACTTTCATTCCTTGTGTTCAACTATATGATTATGCAGAGCTACGACTTCCTTGAGCTTTACAGAAAGTATGGCTGTAATCTTCAGTTCGGCGGTGACGATCAGTGGTCAAATATGCTTGGCGGCAGAGAGCTTATAAGACGTAAGCTTGATAAGGAATCCCACGCTATGACAATTACTCTTCTTCTTAACTCTGAAGGAAAGAAGATGGGTAAGACTGTGGGCGGTGCTGTATGGCTTGACCCCAATAAGACCACTCCCTATGATTTCTATCAGTACTGGAGAAATGTCGGTGATGCTGACGTTCTCAAGTGCATCCGTATGCTTACCTTCCTTCCTCTTGAAGAAATCGACAAGATGGATGCATGGGAGGGCGCACAGCTTAATACAGCTAAGGAAATTCTTGCATTTGAGCTTACAAAGCTTGTTCACGGTGAAGAAGAGGCAGCAAAGGCTCAGAATGCGGCCCGCGCTCTTTTCTCCGACGGTGCAGCTGTTGCTCCCGAGGCACCTGTAAAGGATGAGGACTTCCGTGACGGTGCAGTTGATATTCTTACAATGCTTGTTGTATCAGGACTTACTCCTACCCGCTCAGAGGCAAGACGTGCCGTTGAGCAGGGCGGTGTAACCGTTGACGGTGAGAAGATTACCGATACAAGAAAGAGCTATACTAAGGAAGACATCGGCGAAGGTCTCCTTATAAAGCGCGGTAAGAAATCCTTTAAGAAAATTGTATTAGGTTAATATCAAAGCTCCTCGGAAACGGGGAGCTTTTTTGTTCATATTTTATCTGTTAAAAATCGGAGTGATCAGATACTGTTCATTATTCTTCTGCCAGAATAATTTTACCTATTCTTCTTATTTCAACCTCTGTTTCAATATCAACTGCAGTAATATCGCAAAGCCGTGTTCCGTTGTTTATTATATCCGCAAAGAATCTGTGATTTTTAAGATTTATTCTTCTGCCGAAGCTGAAGGCATCATAATTGTTTTTATAAAAAACCTCATCGAGGGTATCTGTCAGAAGTCCCGAAATTTTTTTTGCAGCCTCTTCAGCAATAATCTCGGTATCTGCTTTTGATAGTCCCTTGAAGTGCTCTGACTGAAATTCGGGTATATCGCATCTCAGCTCAAGCTTTATAGAAAAGTGTGCTGAATTATCCTTTATATCCGTTTCGGTTTTTGTTTTTGCCCCGATAATTTCAAGTGTTGCGGTTCCTTTGTCCGTGTCTACCGTAAAGTCTCCGTTTTTCAGTTCTCCCGTTAACAGTAACATTCCCAGAGTCTTTTCAGGTGAAACTATAACTGCGCTTTTGTCCTTGCCGAAAACTGCGGTTCCCGTAAAATATACCTCTTTTCCGTTTTTATAAGCATTGTCTTTAATGTCAATTACGGGGCAGTAGGATGAATCGGTTTCGCCCATAACGGAGCTGAGGAAGCTGTAAAGCGGAGTGTGAGTATTTCTTCCCGTGTGCTTATATGACTGTACTGCAGCCTGGAGAATATTGCCTGCCGATATATTTTTACCGAAATCTGCAGATACCACGTCGGCGGCGTTATTTTTTGCTACTGCAAAGAGAATGTCGGTTCGTGTTGTATATTCACGTCTGAAAAAGTCGAGAATTTCACTTAAATTTTCGGTTGCTGCAGAAAAACCCAATATCAGTATTCTTGCCTGTGAGAAAAGCGGAATCTGACCCGTTACAACAGAAATGCTGTTCATTGCCATTCCTATTGTTTCACCCTCAAAAAGATAACATTTCGTAAGGCTGGGTGCCGAAATTGAGTCAGAATCTGTTCCTGCCGAGAAAGAGTCAAGCCCTTCAATTGTCACCTTGTAAGTTCCGTTTTCATAATCTATTCCTATTGCCTCAATTATAAGTCTTTCATTAAGCTCAACAATTTCTATACTGCTGCAGGAGGATAGCAGAAGAAGGGATACTATTATTAGAATTGCGGTAAATTTTTTCATGTTTTTACCGCCTTTCTTTTTCCTGCGGATATTGATATCGCTACAGGAATAATGATCATAAGGATTAAGAATATAATGTCAACTGCGCGCGACGAAACAGCTTCCGAAAATACTGCCACTGTTTTAGAGGTGAGAATATATATGATAAAAATTCCCGTAGTGATTAAAAGTCCTGCGGGGATTCTTTTTATTTTTCCGAAGCCCTGTGAAAGCGCAGTCATTCCCGTGTTTATAAGGAAGGATACCTGAATAAAGCTGCACAGCACCCACACACCCGTAAGAATGTCGTCAAGTCGTTCAAAAATGCCGAATTTTGCAATAACCGTAAGGGTGTACAGGGGGAAAATCTGATCGTTGCCGTATTCCCCCGTAACACCTGAAAGTACAATTAAAATCACTGTTGAAACAAGTGAAAAAGCAACGGTCCATTTTATAGCCATTTTTCCGATGTCACCGTTAATTTTCGGAGCGGTAATGTGAAGAGTCAGAAGCTCTGATGCTCTTACGCTTACATAAAAAGAAAAGCTCAGAAGGGGAGAAATTCCCTCTGTCAGAATAGGATTCAGATTGACGTAATCGAACTCACCCATTACCGAAAGGATAATGAAAATTACACTGAGTCCTATAAGAAAAAACAGTATCACCGCAGCTCTGCCGATAGCTTCAATACCCTTAAGTGAGGCATAAAAGGCAGCTCCCAGAAGCAACAGTATCATAAAATACAGCTCGGAATTGGGGAACATTACCGTGCTTATAAAAAGCTCAAATCTTGCGGTGCCGATACCTGCAAACCATATAAAGCTGAGAGTATAGGCTACTGCCAGTATTTTTGAAAAAAGCTCGGATTTTTCACTTGCAGCACCGATAATTCCCTTTTTTTCTGTTCTTCTGAATGTGAAAATCAGAACCGCTGAATATAAAATTTCAAATATCATAACAGGCAGAGCAGTCAGTATTCGGTCCCCTGAGGGGATGTATGCGGCAGAGGGGAGCATAAAGGTAAAAAGTGAGATGATTCTGCACAGAAACAGTACCGAAAACATTTGTGCTGTGCTTATTTTTCCCATATTTGGCATTAAAATTTCATCTCCCTTATAAGTGTGTCACCGCCCTTGATTCTTGTCCAGCTTCTTCTGATAAAAGCATCCCTTTGTGCTCGTTTTACAAAGGGTGAAACAGGAGCGGAAAGAGGTATTCCGTAGGGGGAAACCGAGCATATATCGGTAATCATTATGCCGATTCCCAGCATTATTCCGTAAAGCCCCGTAAAGCCGCCTATTACTATAAAACCGAATCTGATAATAGCCACGGGCTCGTGAAGCTTTGAAATTACAGATGATGAAATGGCAGTAAGTGCAACAACAATCAGCATAGGTGCCGCAATAAGACCTGCCGTTACAGCCGCATCACCGATAACAAGAGCTCCTACAATGCTGACTGCGTGTCCCACAGACCGCGGCATACGAAGTCCCGCTTCACGTACAATTTCATAAATGAAATGTATTGTAAGTGCTTCGACCATTATAGGGAACGGAGTTTTTCCCGTTGCTGCAGATATTCCGTACATTATGTCTGCCGGCATAATTTCGGGATGAAAAAGACTTATGGCAACAAATGCTCCGGGAAGAGTAGAGGCGATTATAAAGCAGATAATTCTCAGTGTTCTCATAAACAGCGCATAGTACGTGCTTGAAAGATAATCATCTACTGCGTGGAAATAGTCAATAAAAAGATAGGGTACAATAAGAGCAAAGGGCGTTCCGTCACATATTATTCCCACTCTGCCCTCTAAAAGCATAGCGGCAAAGGTGTCGGGACGCTCCGTAATGCCCGTATCCGTAAAAAATGAGGGACGGCGGTTGTCAAGAAAGGGTCTTATATAGCCTGATCCCAGAATTGCGGGAAGATCAATTTTATTAAGCCTTTTCCTGATATCAGAAAGAAGCCTGTCGGTAACCTTGTCCGAGATATAACACATAAGCACGGGAGTGTTACTGATTTCTCCGATATTTAACTGAACAATTTTCAGCTTCGGTGAGCGGATTTTTCTCCTGAGTAGTGTCACATTATCCTTGAAATTGTCAGAAAATCCCTCCTGTGACCCTCTTTCATTCTGCTCGCTCTGAGGCTCATTTACGGCGCTTTTTGGGAATCCCTGAAAGGGGAAGGTAAGTCCCGTTTTTTCTCCGTCGCATATGAACACCAGATTTCCCGATATAATGTCCACCGATGCCGCTTCAGGAGACATAACCTCTCTCATATTTGTACCCTTGAAGAGTGTCTTTTTTATTTCTTCAAGAGGATTTTGTATATCGTCGTTTTCTTTGTCTGTCAATGGCTTTATAATGCTTTCCGTTATCTTTATTTCATCGCACATTCCGTCAAGAGTAAAGACATAAGCACGCTTTCCTCCGAAGTTGATTTCACGGGCAATAAGGTCAAAGCAATCGGAAAAAAGCTCCTTGATCTGATTGCTGTCGGCTGTGATATCTCCCGTAAAATTTCCGTTTTCGCTATGTTTGTTCAATGTAAACACATCCTTCCGTTTATTAGGTATTTCCCGAAATTTACGGGATATACTATGGTCGAAAGGATGATATGATGCTGATTTCTTTTGTTAGAACGGGAATTCTTCTTGTTGTTATAGTTGTAGCCGTAAGAATTATGGGAAAACGACAGATAGGACAGCTGCAGCCTGCCGAGCTTGTGGTGACAATTCTTCTGTCGGAAATGGCGGCAACACCCATGCAGGATAATGATATTCCTATGCTTAATACACTTGTTGCCATAGCGGTTCTTGTAAGCCTCGAAATATTAGTGTCTGCCGTCAGCATGAAAAGTCTTCGTGTAAGAAATCTTTTACAGGGAAATTCTCTTATACTTATAAGAAACGGCAGAGTGGACTCAATGCAGCTGAAAAGACTTCGTTTTACCCTTGATGACCTGCTTGAGGCTCTGAGACAAAAGGATGTTTTTGATATAAGTGATGTGCAGTACGCTATTGCCGAAACCGACGGCACCTTAAGCGTGCTTCTCAAGCCCGAAAAAAGACCGGTTACTCTCGGAGATATGAATATTCCGGGTGAGGACAGAGGGCTTTCCTGTGTTGTTGTAATGGACGGTGAAATTATCCGTTCCGATTTCAAGGACTGCGGAATGAATGACCAGAAGCTCGGGAAGCTTATTAAAAAAACAGGAGAGAGCCTTGAAAATATTTTTCTGCTGACTGTTGATAAAACCGGTAATTATAATCTCATTACAAAGGATAAAAACAATGACTAAAAGACTTATTGTTGCAGTTGTATTTCTGCTGATCTCATTTTTTGTAAGCTTTTCGGCGGTAAAGAGTCTTGAAAATAACATTGAAGCGGTGCTTGGGGAAATCGAAAATACAGAGGATGTTTTTTTGTGCGCGGAAAATATTCTTGCAATGAGAAGTGATAATGAAAAAGTGTTTTCTCTTTTTCTCAAGCACACGGATGCTGATATGATTGATAAGCTTCATGTTTCTTTGGAGCTTGCTCTTGAAAGACGGGACGAGCAGCGAATCACGATACTACTCTCTGATATTTATTCTTATCTCTTGGTGACGCTTGAGGGAGAAATGGTAAAAAGTGAAAATATTTTTTAGAAATAGTCTTTACTTTTTTAATTATATTATATATAATAAACTGAAGTTTAATTTGTTTATGGGGTAATTATGCCCTTTTTCGGACGGAGGTCAGATTTTGTCGGTTATAAAAGATGCTTTTCCTGTGGTTTCTCCCGAGGAAATGCGTGTTCAGAAAGAGTATATTGAAAAAATCAGAACAATTCTTGCCGTGAAATATCCGGAAGGAAGTCCCAAGGCTTTTGTTCACACATACGGTTGTCAGGGAAATGTTGCTGATTCCGAAAGAATCAAGGGGCAGCTTTCCGAAATGGGATATGTTTTCACAGATGTAAGGGAAGAGGCAGACTTTGTTCTTTTCAATACCTGTGCGGTGCGCGAGCATGCCGAGGACCGTGTTTTCGGAAATGTCGGTGCATTAAAGCCCTTGAAAATGAAAAACAGGGATATGATTATTGCCCTTTGCGGATGTATGATGCAGCAGACACACGTATGGGAAAGAATCAAAAGAAGCTACCCTTATGTAAATCTTGTTTTCGGTACCTTTGCAATTCACCGTGTGCCCGAGCTTCTCTATAAGGTGCTGCGGTCAGGCAAGCGTGTTTTTGAAACCGAGGAAACAAAGGGTGAAATCGCAGAGGGGCTTCCCGTATACCGCGATCGCGATTTCAAAATGTGGCTTCCCATTATGTACGGCTGTAATAACTTCTGCAGCTACTGTGTTGTGCCTTACGTCAGAGGCAGGGAAAGAAGCCGCTTACCCGAAGAGGTTATAAAAGAGGCTAAGGAGCTTATAGCACTGGGTGCTAAGGAAATTACCCTTTTAGGGCAGAATGTAAATTCCTACGGCAAGGGTAGTGCTGACGGGATAAATTTCCCGAGTCTTCTTAAAATGGTAAATGACCTTCCGGGGGACTTTAAGATACGTTTTATGACCTCGCACCCCAAGGACTGTACTAAGGAGCTTCTTGATACAATGGCTTCCTGCGAAAAGGTGGCACGTCACCTGCATCTGCCTTTCCAGTCGGGCAACAACCGTGTGCTTAAGGAAATGAACAGAGGCTATACAAGGGAAGAGTACATTGAGCTTATAAAATACGCAAGGTCTGTTATGCCCGACCTTTCGGTAACAAGCGACATTATAGTCGGCTTTCCCGGTGAAACCTATGAAGAATTCTGCGATACGCTGTCGCTTATTGAAGAGGTAAGATTTACCTCACTTTTCACCTTTATCTTTTCTCCCCGGGTGGGTACAAAGGCTGAAAAAATGGACGACCCCGTACCGTATTCAGAAAAATCGAGATGGTTCTCGGAGCTTCTCTTGTGTCAGGAGAAGATAGCAGCAGAGCGCTGCTCATCAATGGTGGGAAAAACTTACGAGGTGCTTGTTGAAGGCTTCACAAAGGAAGAGGACGGCAGACTCACGGGAAGAACAGACGGCAATATCAACATTGATTTCGAGGGTGACGAAGCACTCATCGGCTCATACATAAAAGTCAGGGTTACAAAAGCACTCAACTGGATATTATCAGGTGAGGCAGTAATATAAATCAAAATCAAAAAACAGAACGGAGAAAATTAATATGGACGTAATCAAAGCAGCAAGAGAGCTTGGTAAAGCAATTCAGGCAGATGACAGATATCTTGCCTTCAGAGATGCACAGAAGGCTAATGAAAATGATATAGAGCTCAACGGTCTTATCGGAAAGCTTAATCTTATTCAGCTTTCCTATCAGAACGAATCGGGTAAGGAAGAGCCCGACACAAAGAAGCTTGAGGGCTATGACAGTGAATTCAGAGAAATCTACGGACAGATTATGCTCAATGAAAATATGAAGAAGTATGAAGAAACAAAGAACGAAGTTGACACAATGATGAACTATGTTATTCAGCTTCTTACTCTTATCGTAAACGGTGAAGATCCCGAAACCTGTGAGCCTAATGCTCAGGAAGAGGGCTGCACCGGTAACTGCGCATCCTGCGGCGGCAGCTGCGGCTGATAAAGAAAGAAAACAAGTTTTTTGACAAGGAAGTTATAAAATGGCAGAATACACGCCTATGATGAGGCAGTATTTCAAAATTAAAGAACAGTATCAGGACGCGCTTCTCTTTTACAGGCTTGGCGACTTTTACGAAATGTTTTTCGATGATGCAAAAACAGCTTCAAGAGAGCTTGAGCTTGTGCTGACGGGTCGTGACTGCGGTCAGGCGGAAAGGGCACCTATGTGCGGTATTCCTTTTCATGCAGCGGAAACCTACATTGCACGTCTTGTTGCAAAGGGCTATAAGGTAGCCGTGTGCGAGCAGACAGAGGACCCCGCTCAGGCCAAGGGCATAGTAACAAGAGATGTTATCCGTGTCATAACTCCCGGTACCGTTACCGAAAGCATTATGCTTGACGAGGAGAAGAACAATTACCTTGCTTCCGTTTATCTCGGTGTTACAGCAGCAGGTATGTGCTTCTGTGATGTATCAACAGGTGAGCTTTACGTAAGCACGGAGGTTGGCGGAGCTTTAAGCGACAAGATAATTAACGGTCTTGCCCGTTTTTCACCTGCAGAGCTTCTGTGTAATGATGCCCTTACGGGAGATAAAACTGTCAGGACATATATTTCGAGAAAAACGGATATTCTCGCTTCCGTCAGAAATGAGGAAGCATATTCCGACTCCCGTGAAATTGCAGAAAAGCACTTCGGACAGACTGTTGCCGAAATGGGACTGTCCGACAGCCCCGAAACGGTAAAAGCACTGGGCGGTCTTCTTACATATCTTTTTGCCACTCAGAAAAACTCCCTTGCCAACATTACGGATATAAAAGTTTATAACGACGAAAAATATCTTTCCCTCGGAGCTGTAACCAGAAGAAATCTTGAGCTTACGGAAACCGAGAGACGTCGTGAGAAAAAGGGCTCCCTTCTTTGGGTGCTCGACAAGACAAAGACAGCAATGGGAAAAAGGCTTCTCAGAAGCTGGGTTGAGCAGCCCCTTATAAATCTTTCGGGTATCATTTACCGTCAGAATGCGGTTGAGGAGCTTTTTGATCTTACACAGCTGAGAAGTGAGCTTTCCGAAGCTCTCACGGGAATAAACGACCTTGAGAGAATTACCACCAGAATAGTTTACGGCTCAGCAAACGCAAAGGAGCTCAGAAGCCTTTATGCGACGGCATCAGCTCTTCCTGAAATAAAGGAAATGCTCTCAGATGTCAGAAGCTCAATGCTTCGCGATACAAGGGAAGCTCTTGACACTCTTGACGATATAAAAGAGCTTATTGAGGCTTCAATTGTCGAGGAGCCGCCATTCTCCGTAAGAGAAGGCAATATGATACGCGACGGCTACTGCAGTGAGCTTGATGAGCTTCGTATAATTGTCAGCGGCGGTAAGGATTTCCTTGCAAAAATAGAAACCGAGGAGCAGGAAAGAACGGGTATCAAAAAGCTTAAAATCGGCTATAACCGTGTTTTCGGCTACTATATTGAGGTGCTTAATTCCTTTAAGGAATACGTACCCGAGCATTACATAAGAAAACAGACTCTTTCCAACTGTGAAAGATATATAACTCCCGAGCTTAAGGAGCTTGAAGCTAAGGTGCTGGGTGCACAGGAGAGAATAACCAAGCTTGAATATGAGCTTTTCTCCGATATCAGAACGAAAATTGCAGATGCACAGTTCAGACTGAGAAACACAGCCTCAGCCCTTGCAACACTTGATACGCTCTGCTCACTCTCAAAGGTGGCACAGAGCAATAACTATGTCCGTCCCGAGGTAAATCTCGGAGATGTTATTGACATTAAAGACGGCAGACACCCCGTTGTTGAAAAATTTCTTGATGATGCTCCCTTTGTCCCCAATGATACACTCCTTGACGGCGGCGAAAATACGGCGGCTATCATCACAGGCCCCAATATGGCAGGTAAGTCCACATTTATGCGCCAGACGGCAATTATTGTTCTTATGGCTCAGATTGGTTCCTTTGTTCCTGCAAGCAGTGCCACCATCGGTATTGTAGACAGCATTTTTACCCGTGTTGGCGCATCCGATGACCTTGTGGGCGGTCAGTCAACATTTATGACCGAAATGAGTGAGGTTTCTACGATACTTGCAAATGCCACGGCTAAGAGTCTTATTATTCTTGACGAAATCGGCAGAGGCACATCAACCTATGACGGAATGAGTATTGCCCGTGCAGTCCTTGAATACGTCAGTGATAAAAAGAAGATAGGTGCAAAAACACTTTTTGCAACACACTACCACGAGCTGACAGAGCTTGAAAACACTCTTCCCGGGGTTAAAAATTACAATACCTCCGTAAAGAAGCGCGGTGATGACATTACATTCTTAAGAAGAATTGTAAGGGGCTCTGCAGACGGCAGCTACGGTATTGAGGTTGCCAAGCTTTCGGGTATTCCTTCAAGTGTAGTGTCCCGTGCCAAGGTTATTCTTAAGGAGCTTGAAGAAAACGGTGCTGTTACGACGGTTGTGAAAACTGCACCTAAAGAGGCTCCCGTTGAGGAAGCACTTCAGTTCGGTATGTTCTCCGGATCGAATAATGAGCTTTTGGAAGAGATTAAAGAGCTTGATGTAAATACTCTCACTCCCATAGAGGCTTTACAGAAGCTTTATGAAATTAAAAAACGCATAGTTTAATTAGAATTTTACGGAAAGGCGGCGGGTTATGGCAAAAATAAATGTTCTCCCGAAAAACGTGGCAGAGCTTATAGCGGCAGGCGAAGTTGTCGAGCGCCCGTCCTCTGCCGTAAAGGAAATGATAGAAAATTCCATTGATGCCGGTGCATCGGTTATTACCGTTGAAATTAAAAACGGCGGTGTGAAATATATCCGCATTACCGATAACGGCTGCGGAATACACCGTGAGGATGTCAGAACCGCATTTATAAGCCATGCAACAAGTAAAATAAAATCGGGTGAAGACCTCGATGCTATTTTCACTCTCGGCTTCCGCGGTGAGGCTCTTCCTTCAATTGCAGCGGTTTCCCGTCTTTCGATGATGACAAAGCCTGAAGAAGAGGAAACAGGTACAGCAATTGAAATTCACGGCGGTGAGGAGATTTCCTTTGACGATACAGGCTGCCCCACAGGGACTACCGTTATTGTGAGAGACCTGTTCTTTAATACCCCCGCCCGTATGAAATTCCTGAAAAAGGATATGACAGAGGGTACATATGTATCCGATGCTGTTGCAAAAATTGCAATATCTCATCCCGAAATCAGATTTACTCTTATAAAAGACGGAAAGCAGACTCTTTCAACTCCCGGTAACGGCAGTCTTATTGATGCTGTGTTTTCCGTATTCGGCAAAGAAATTGCCGACAGTCTTATTCCCGTTGATTATGATTATAATTCATTTAAGATAAAGGGCTTCATTTCCAGACCACTCAACAACAGACCAAACAGAAATATGCAGTATTTCTATGTCAACGGCAGATATGTCCGTATTCCCGTTGCAGCGGCAGCACTTGACGAAGCCTATAAAAATTCAATTATGGTGGGTAAATTCCCCGTATGCTTCCTTTTTGTCGATTTGCCCCACGGTAAAATTGACGTTAACGTTCACCCTGCAAAAACGGAAATACGCTTTTCCGAGGATGCAAAGATTTTTGAAGCGGTGTTCTATGCTGCGAAATCAGCTCTCAATAAGGGTGATACCGTAAGACCTGAGGTTACTCTCAGAGACAAAAAGGACCTTACTGCTAAAAAGCTTCCCGAGACAGTACAGATGAGCTTCGGAAAAAGTGAGTCTGAGGTAAGGACGCAGCCCACTGCCGTAATACCTGCTGAAAAGCCTTTGATAAATGCTGAAAAACGGCATCCTGAGATTGTTTCGGTTTCTCCGCTTAAGGTGCAGGATAAAGCTGATACGGCACCTTCAGTAAAAAATGCCTTCCCCGAAAAAACGGAAGCAGAAAATCCCGTAAGATCAGCCACCGGTGATAAAGAGGAAAATGCACAGCAGCAGTTACAGGCACAGTTACAGACACAGTCAGTTCCTGTTCCCAAGCCTTTTTCGGTTCCCTCGAAGCCCTCAATTGATATTTTCAGAGATACCTCATCGGTTTTCAACCATACCGTATCAAAGGAAGAGGTTGAGAATAAAAATAAAGGCTTTATAAGCTATGACAGCCCCCTTGAAGAAAAGGTTATAAATACTGAGGAAGCTGAACTTCACACTCGTGCTACCGGTAAAAAGGAATTTACCGTAATCGGTGAGGTTTTCAGAACCTACATATTGGTTGAGTGCGGTGAAAAAATGCTGATAATTGATAAGCATGCCGCCCACGAGAGAATGATATTCAACAAGCTCTCAGAAACCGACTTCTCTCAGGATTCACAGATGCTGCTTATTCCCGTGTCCGTTACTCTTTCGGCTAAGGAATATGCCGCAGTTATCGAAAATCTTGATGTTTTCAGAAAAGGCGGCTTCTTAGTTGACGATTTCGGTGACGGTGCCGTTGTTGTAAGAGGCTTTCCCCTTGTACTTTCAAAGGAGGATATCCCCTCAATCATAACCGAGATGGCAGGGGAGTTGCTCAGGGGCAAAACCAAGCCCGTTCCCGAAAAGCTGCAATGGCTTTACCATTCCGCTTCCTGCCGCGCTGCTGTTAAGGCAGGAGATGCACTGAAAAAAGAAGAAACCTTAATTTTTGTAGAAAAATTACTGCAGGATGAAAGCATTCGATACTGTCCCCACGGCAGACCCGTGATGTACGAGCTTTCAAAGCACGAAATAGAAAAACAGTTCGGAAGAATATAAATGTCAGAAAAAAACACTAAAATTCCCGTAATTGCAGTTGTAGGTCCCACGGCATCGGGAAAAACGGCTTTTGCCGTCGCTCTTGCGAAGAGAATTGATGCTGAAATAGTGTCCTCGGATTCAATGCAGATATATAAGGGTATGGATATTGCCTCTGCTAAGCCCACTACAGAAGAAATGCAGGGGATACCCCATCATCTTATAGATTTTCTTGATCCTTCTGAAGCCTACAGCGTTGCAAGATACATTAAGGATGCAACAGAAAAAATTAAAGATATATACTCACGCGGCAAAAAAATCATTATCTGCGGAGGCACGGGTCTTTATGTTGACTCGCTTCTCGGAAACATTGTTTTTGAGGAGCAGCCGGATAACACCGATATCCGTAACACCCTTCGCAAGCGCCGTGAAGAAGAGGGCATAGAGGCTCTTTTCAATGAGTTGCGTGAAATTGACCCCGAAACTGCTGATACACTTCATATAAATAATGAGGGCAGAGTTTTAAGGGCACTTGAAACCTATTATCTTACGGGTGAGAAGCCCTCGGTGCTTAGAGAGCGTTCAAAAAGTGTCCCCACTCCCTACGACAGCACATATTTTTGTCTTAACTATAAAGAACGCGATATTCTTTATGACCGCATCAACCGCCGTGTTGATATTATGATAGAAAACGGTCTTGTGGAGGAAGCAAAGGAATATTTTTCACTTTCTCCCGAAAACACATCGGCACAGGCCATAGGCCACAAGGAAATTGCAGGTTATCTTAATGGGTATATTTCCCTGGAAGAGGCCGAAGACAATCTTAAAAAGGCAACAAGACATTACGCTAAAAGACAGCTGACCTGGTTCAGGCGTAATGAAAATATAAATTACATTTACTGTGATGAATATTCTTCAATAGAGGAAATGGTTGATTTTGCAGTAAAAATAATTGAAGAAACAGAAAAAAACAAGGCAGGTGAGCTTCTTGGCTGAAAGAAAACGTATCAATACGAATATTGACATTGAAATAAAATCTCCGCTTGTGAAAAAGATACTTGCCGTGATTTTTATTCTCGTGCTGATGTTTATAATTATTTACCCCATATTTGCACTTGAAGGCTCAACAGTTGCAATGAAGACGCAGACCGCTGTCACAAGAACCGTGTATGAATCAATTGATACAACAGGCTTTGCAGTGCGGAAGGAAATTCTTATAGACAACGCTTTTTCCGGTACTGTTGTTCCAGCAATAAGCAACGGTTCGAAGGTTGCAATAGGCGATACGGTTGCAAATATATATAAGTCCGAGGCTTCTGCAGAGGCTGCCTCAAGGCTTAAGGAAATAAGGAGCGAAATTGAGTATTATCAGTCCATTGACATAAGCGGCGGCTCAAGTCCCGGTGCTGATATTGCCGTATATAAAAGCGCGGTAGCAGATTCCCTCTTTGCTCTGGGTGAGGCAATTGAGGAGGACAGTCTTAATTCAGTTTATTCTCTTTCAAGAGGCTTAAGAGAAGCAATTATGAAAAAGCATTCTGCAACGGGTGAGAGCTTTGATGTTACACCTAAAATTACGGCTCTTACCGATGAATATAATTCACTTAAAGCCATAGCAGGTACAGGCTCTGCCGTTACAGTAGCACAGTCCGGCTACTATGTTGATACGGCAGACGGCTTTGAAGCAGCAGCTGATTATGACAATATTCTATCATATGATGCAAATGCTACGGATGCTCTTCTGAACGCACAGCCCTCAGGAGTGTCCTCGGGGAATGTAGGAAAGCTTATAACCGATTTTAACTGGTATCTCGTTTTTAATACCACTGTTGAAAAGCTCGGTAATAAGGGCAGAGGCTCAACAGTTACGGTTATGTTCGGTAATTCTCCCGTGCAGGATCTCAGAATGGAAATTGAATCCGTTAATGTTACCGAGGGCAGCGATATGCTGACAGTTGTGCTTCGCAGTAACATTATGAATGAGGAAATTGCAGCCTTAAGACGCGAGGCGGTTAAAATAAGAGTAAACTCACGCTCGGGTATTGCAGTTGACAAAATGGCACTCAGAACCGTTGACGGGGAAAAGGGAGTTTATGTAAAGGAAGGAAATCTTGTAACCTTCAAGAAGGTTGACATTATGTATTCCGATGCAAACATTATTCTTTCAAAGCCCGTGCCCCTTGACAGCTCTTACCTTGCAGTTTACGATGAAATGATATTGGAGGGAACAGATTTATATGACGGAAAATTACTTGCATGACGGTTCACTTCAATATCTTGATGAGAATTATAAACGGATTTCCGCAGAAATTGCAGAGGCTGCAATTAAAAGCGGAAGAAAGCCTGAAGATGTGACGCTTATGGCTGTTACAAAAACCGTGAATCCTCTTATGATTAACTATATGACCTCCCTTGGAGTGAAGCTCATAGGTGAAAATAAGGTTCAGGAGCTTTTGGGAAAGCTTGATTTTCTCAATAAGGATGATATCAGTATGCATATCATCGGACATCTGCAGTCCAATAAGGTCAGAAAAATCATCGATACTGTTTCTATGATTCAGTCTGTTGACAGCATGTCGCTTATTGATGAAATTTCAAGACAGGCAATAATGCATAATAAGCAGATGGAAATTCTTCTTGAAGTAAATATCGGGGAAGAGGAAGCAAAGACGGGACTGCCCGTTGAACAGCTTTCCGAATGTGCCTTCAAAGCATGTGAAACCGAAGGAATTGTTCTTAAGGGACTTATGTGTGTCCCGCCCGTATGCGATGAAAATGAAGCACGAAAATACTTTGAGAAAACAAGACGGCTTTATGAGGATACAGCCGATGCCCTAAAAGGAAAGGCTGAGCTTTCGGTACTTTCAATGGGTATGTCCTCGGACTTTGTGCCGGCAATTTATGAGGGCGCAACACTTGTCCGTGTAGGCTCTGCACTTTTCGGTGCAAGACAGTATTGATGTAATTAATTATTAATGTATATATATGAAAGGAAGACTAAATGATGGGAATTACGGATAAAATTAAAAAAGCACTTAATATTGACGACGGATATTTTGATGAGGCAGATGATGCAGGTCTTGGCTACGAGCCTGCGGTAAAGGAGGCTCCTCAGAGATATCCTTCAGCAACGGAAAAAAAATCATCAATGTCACACGGAACAAAGGTTGTGGACATTCATACAACCGCAAAGCTTCAGGTTGTGCTTAAGACTCCCGAAAGCTTTGATGATGCAACACCTATTGCAGATGAGCTTCTTGATAAGAGAACCGTTGTGCTTAATCTCGAAAAAACTCCCAAGGAGCACGCAAACAAGCTTTTGTGCTTCTTAAGCGGTGTAGCATATGCTAACGGCGGTAATCTCAAGAAAATAGCAAATAACACTTACATTATCACACCCTATAACGTTGATGTGATGGGCGATCTCCTTGATGAGCTTGAAAACAACGGAATGTTTTTTGTCTGATAAATAACGGTTTTATGATAAAGAGGAAAGGATGCGAATATTATGCTCACTCCCGCACAGCTTAAACAGATAGAACTTAAAAAACTTGAAGGTGACACTTATTCATCAAATGATGTTGATAAGATACTGTCCTCATTGATTGCAAATTATGAAGAGGTTTTTGAAGAAAACGGAAACCTTATCAGAAAGCTCAGTGTTCTTGCAGCAAAGCTTGATGAATACAGAAAGGATGAAAATGTTCTCCGTGATGTTCTTCTCAATGCCCAGAAGAGCGCAGACCTTGTAATTGCCAATGCACAGTCACAGGCAGATGCAATTATTGTTGATGCAAATGCTAATGTTTCGGAAATTATCCGTCAGGGCGAGGGTATCATTGAAAATGCAAATCTTAAGGCTGAGAAAATTACTGCAGCAGCCGAGGCTGAATATACAAGCATTATTCAGTCAGCAAAGGTAATGGCAGACGGATATCTTGCAGCAGCAAGAGAATCAGCAGCAAGTGTTGAAGCCGAGGTTGAGGCTTCCGTTAATGAGCTGATTGCTGATTGTGATGATAAGGCTGCCCGACTTCTTGAGGAAGCAAAGGCAGAAAGCGAAAGAGTTCTCGCTGAAATCCATGGTGAAAGAGACAAAATTCTTGCTGAGGCCAATGAGAAATCCGATGAGCTTTCCCGCGCCGCAGAAGAATATTCACGTACATTGGTAAATTCCGCAAAAGAGCAGGCTGATGTTTTTCTTAAGAAAGCCGAGGTTGAATCAGCAGAGGCTGTAATCCGTGCAAAGGAAAATCTCGAAGCAGCAAAGGTCACCTCAACTCAGCTTATTGATGAAGCTGAAAAGCGTGCAGTTCAGATGGTTGAAGAGGCTAAGAAGCAGGCTGATGAGCTTAACAAGGTAAGCACTCACAACTCCTTTATGTACATAGAAGAGGCGAAGGCACGTGCTGAGGCTGAGGTTGCCGCTATAAAGGAAAGTGCTGCAAAGGAAGCAGAAAATGCAAAAGTCAATGCAGAAGCAATTCTTGACGAAGCAAAGGCATTAGGCGATGACATTCACTTTACTGCAAAAAGAGAGGCTGAGGAGCTTCTTGAGGCTGCAAAGCATAAGGCACAGCAGATTGTAACCGATGCTGAAAATACAGTAAAAACTGCTCTCAGTGAGGCTGATGCCACTGTTGAAGCAATTCTTTCCCAGGCAAAGGCTCAGAGTGCTACTATTCTTGACAGCGCCGATATTGCAGCACGTACAAAGATATTTGATGCAGATAAGAATGCTGATGCGATGATGCAGGAGGCAGGCGAAAAGTCAGCTGAAATGCTCGCAGGGGCAAAGCACGAATGTGAGAGAATGACCTCACTTGCTACAAATCTCAAGGTTAAGCTTGTTGATCTTATAACTACTGTTGAGCAGAATTATCAGATCGTACAGAGTCAGTCCGTTCAGCTCAGAGAAAGCCTTGAAAAGCAGGTTAAGGCGAGTGAAGAAATGCTTGCAGCACAGAAATCTGCACTTGCAGTTCTTCCTGCATTTGAAGAAAATGACGATGTATTCCAGATTAACGTTGATGCATACCTTGAGCCTATCGCAAAGGATGTTGATGTTATAAAGATGCTTTCAATCTACGGTCTTTACAAGGAAAGAGAGGTAGGAGCAGATACTGCTGTATTTGAAAAATCAAGACCTCACCTTGAGACAAAGCCTGCATCAAAGGCTGCCGAAAAGATTGAAACAATATTTACAGGCAAGGAAAACTCATCCGATTTCAATGTTGAAAAATTCATTGAGGCTAACGATAAGGCAACTGACTTCTCAGCGAAGGAACTTTCCGTTAATGAAGAGGAGACTCCTGCTCCTGCTGAGACAGAGGAGCCCGTATTCACATCAGGTGTTGACTATTCCGCTGATGACTTTTCTGTAATTGCAGAGAATATCAGAACTGCAATAAATGATGTTATAACCGATAAGAACGCAGATATCGAAAAGGATGCATTTGTTGCGGCTCAGGCTGAATTTGAGCTTCCTACAGTTCCCGTTAAGGAAGCTGCAGAGGATGAATTTTCAGATTTCGGCGACGATTTCTCGGATTTTACAGATGAGACCCATGAAAAGGATGAGCCTGCCGCAGCAGAAGAGAAAAAGGATGATGACGCGCAGAATATTGCCGCTGATGAGGAAGCTCCCTTAATTGACAGCTTCGATTTTGACTTCGCTGCTTTTGAGGATTTTGATCTTCAGGAAAAGAAGGAGTCCAAGCCCTCAATCTTTAAGAAAAAAGGTAAAAAGGGCAAAAAGTAATTATCCCGTCGGAGGCAGATAGTGGAAAAATACAATAAGAAAAAGATACTTACAGTTGCCGTACAGCTTTCAGGTATTGCACTTCTGGTGTTTGTTGATCTTTTTATCAAGAAAATTGTCCTTGATAATATTGCGCTTTATGAAAAGGTCGGCTTTATTGACGGCTTATACGGCTGGACTTATGTGCAGAATACGGGAGTAGCCTGGGGAATGTTCGATTCCAACCCTCAGCTTCTTTCCGTTGTTACGGGTGTAGTTATTGCAATAGGTGTTATTTATCTTGCAAGTCCCTTCCGTCGTCCTCTTGCATACGATATCTGTATTCCCCTGATTATTGCAGGAGGACTCGCAAATATGGTTGACCGCATAATGAGAGGCTTCGTTGTTGATTATATTGAAACTCTGTTTGTGGAATTTCCCGTTTATAATTTTGCGGATTGTCTTGTGTGTGTCGGTGCATTTTCTCTTATAATATATCTTATTTACGAGATTGTAAGAGACTCAAAGGCTGAAAAACTTATGAAGCAGAGTGGGGAAGTAAAAGGTGAATGAGGTTGTTTTTGAGGTTATTGCCGAAAATCAGGGCGAAAGACTTGATAAGCTTATCACTCTTGAGGAAAGCTCTCTGTCCCGAAGTGCGGTGCAGAAGCTTATAGATGAAGGTAAGGTAACCGTTAACGGTAAAGCGGTTACAAAAAGCCTTAAATTGAAGGTAGGGGATACTGTTTATCTTGAAATTCCCGATCCCGTTGAGCTGAAGGCTGAGCCTCAGGATATTCCTGTTGAAATTGTATATGAGGATGACGATCTTCTGGTTGTTAATAAGCCTCGCGGAATGGTTGTGCATCCTGCCCCGGGAAATCCCGACGGTACACTTGTAAATGCGCTTTTATATCATTGTAAGGGCAGATTATCCTCAATAAACGGAGTTATCCGACCGGGTATTGTACATAGAATTGATAAGGATACCTCGGGACTTCTGATTGTTGCAAAAAATGACAATTCACACGCTCATTTAGCTGCACAGATTAAAGAACACAGCTTCAGCCGCAGATATTTTGCGATTGTAAACGGAAAAATGCCCGATGATAAGGGTACAATTAATTTCCCCCTGGGAAGATCACGGAATGACAGAAAAAAACAGGCAGTAAACGGGATTAATCCCCGTAATGCCGTGACACATTATGAGGTTTTAGAGCATTATCTGGGTTATGATTTCTGCCGCTTTACACTTGAAACGGGCAGAACCCATCAGATACGTGTTCATTGTGCTGCGCTGGGGCACCCCGTAACGGGTGACTTTGTTTACGGACCGCAGAAAAATCCCTTCGGTCTTGAAGGACAGTGTCTGCATGCAGCAGAAATAGGATTCATTCATCCCGTAACAGGGGAGTGGCTTGAATTTTCAGCCGAGCTTCCCGAATACTTTACGGATGTATTAAATAAGTTAAAAAAATAAAGGAGTGCTTTTTATGGAAAACACAGAAAAGAAACTGTTAAAGCTTAAAGCTGCCAATGTAAGAAAGGGCATAATTGAAAGTACCTTCAATGCTAAAAGCGGTCATCCCGGCGGCTCTCTTTCCATTGCAGATATTCTCACATATCTCTATTTCAAGGAAATGAAGGTTGATACAGCAAATCCCCGTTGGGAAGGTCGTGACAGACTTGTTCTTTCAAAGGGTCATGCTGCTCCTGCTTTGTATGCAGTTCTTGCTGAAAGGGGCTTTTTCCCCGTTGAGGATCTTAAGACTCTCAGAAAGTCCGATTCATATCTTCAGGGACATCCCAATATGAACTATGTTCCCGGGGTTGATATGAGCACAGGCTCACTGGGTCAGGGCATTTCTGCAGCCTGCGGCTTCGCACTTGCATCAAAAATAGAAGGCAATCCTTATAATGTATATGCCGTTCTCGGTGACGGTGAGATTGAAGAAGGTCAGGTATGGGAGGCTTGTATGTTTGCAAGCTCAAAGAAGCTCTCTTGCCTTACCGTTATTGTTGATAATAACAATCTTCAGATTGACGGTACCGTTGAGGAGGTTAACTCTCCCTATCCCATTCCCGAGAAATTTGCCGCTTTCGGCTTTAATGTAATAGAAATCTGCGGTCATTGCTTCGACGATATTGAAAAAGCAATTGAAGAAGCAAAGGCTACAAAGGATAAGCCTACTGCAATTATAATGAAAACAGTAAAGGGCAAGGGTGTTTCCTTTATGGAAAATCAGGTTTCCTGGCACGGAAGCGCACCCAATGCAGAACAGTATGCAATCGCAATGGCAGAGCTTGATGCCGTTATCAGCGAAATTGAGAAATAAGGGAGGAACAGACGATGTCAGATGTAATTAAGACAGCCACAAGAGATGCTTACGGAAAGGCACTCGCAGAGCTTGGCGAAAAGAATGAAAAACTCATTGTTCTTGATGCTGACCTTGCAGCAGCAACAAAGACAGGTATGTTCAAAAAGGTATTCCCTGAAAGATTCTACGACTGCGGTATTGCAGAAAGCAATATGATGGGTATTGCAGCAGGTCTTGCAGCATCAGGTTACACCGTATTTGCAAGCTCCTTTGCAATGTTTGCAGCAGGCAGAGCATTTGAACAGATAAGAAATACAATCGGTTATCCCCATATAAATGTTAAAATCGGTGCGACACACGCAGGTATCTCAGTAGGTGAGGACGGTGCCAGCCATCAGTGCTGTGAGGACATTGCTCTTATGAGAACAATTCCCGGAATGACAATACTCAATCCTGCAGACGATGTTGAAGCAAGACTTGCGGTTTTTGCTGCTGCTGAACATGACGGACCCGTTTATATGCGATTCGGAAGACTTGCAGTTCCGAGAATTTTCGATGAAAATTACAAGTTCGAAATCGGCAAGGGCACCTACCTTAATGAAGGCACAGATGTAACAATTATCGCTACAGGCCTTATGGTTGAGCGTGCAATGCAGGCTGTAGAGCTTCTTAAGAATGAAGGCATTTCCGCAGCACTTATCAACATGGCAACAATCAAGCCCATTGATAAGGATATTATTCTTGATGCAGCAAAGAAGACCGGCTGCATTGTTACTGCTGAAGAGCACAGTGTTATAGGTGGTCTCGGCTCCGCGGTTGCTGAGGTTCTCAGTGAAGCTATGCCTGTTCCCGTAATGAGAGTCGGTGTTGAGGATGTATTCGGAAAATCCGGTCCCGCTCTTGAGCTTCTTGAAATTTACGGTCTGAATTCTCAGAATATTGTTGAAAAGGCTAAGAAGGCTATTGAGCTTAAGAAATAAGAGGTGTGAATATGTCCTGTTTATATGAAGAAGCAAAAAAACTTTATGCTCAGATGGGCATTGACACAGATGAAGCCATAAAGAAGCTTTCCGGAATCTCTCTTTCTATGCATTGCTGGCAGGGTGACGATGTAGGCGGCTTTGAAGCTTCGGGCGAGCTTACGGGCGGTATCCAGGCAACGGGAAATTATCCCGGTAAGGCAAGAAATATGGAAGAGCTTATGGCAGATATTGATAAAGCCCTTTCTCTTATTCCCGGAAAGCACAGAATCAACCTTCATGCAATTTATGCAGATTATTCTGACGGTGTTGTGTCCCGTGACAAGCTTGAGCCGAAGCACTTTGACAAGTGGATTGCTTTTGCAAAGGAAAGAGGCCTTGGTATCGACATTAATCCCACACTTTTCTCGCATCCTATGGCGGCTGACGGACTTACTCTTTCTCACCCCGATGACAATGTAAGACGCTTCTGGATTGACCACTGTAAGGCTATCAGAAAAATCGGTGCTTACATCGGTGAAAAGCTCGGTACTCCTTGTCTTAACAATATATGGATTCCTGACGGTTATAAGGAAACTCCTGCAGACAGAACCTCTCCCAGACTCAGACTTAAGGAGTCACTTGATGAAATTCTCTCTGTGAAGTATGATGAGAAATTCCTTGTTGACAGCGTAGAATCCAAGGTTTTCGGTATCGGTGTTGAATCTTATACAGTAGGCTCTCACGAATTTTATATGAATTATGCTGCTAAGAACGGCTGTATGTGTCTTCTTGATAACGGTCACTACCATCCTACAGAAAGTGTTGCAGATAAAATTCCTTCAATGCTTTTATTCGCCGATAAGGTAGCTCTTCACGTAACAAGAGGTGTGCGCTGGGACTCAGACCATGTTGTAGGATTTACTGACGAATTGAAGGAAATTGCAAAGGAAATTGTGATAGCCGGTCCTGAAAAGGTTATTATCGGTCTTGACTATTTCGATGCAAGCATAAACAGAATTGCAGCCTGGGTAATGGGTATGAGAAATATGCTCAAGGCACTTTTAGGCGCTATGCTTACACCCCATGAAACGCTTGCTTCTCTTCAGAAGGACGGAAACTTTACTGAAATGTTCATTCTTGCCGAGGAAGCAAAATCTTATCCCCTGAGCGCTGTATGGGATAAATTCTGTGAAGAAAATAATGTACCTGTCAGAGAAGGCTGGTACAATGATGTAAAAGAATATGAGAAGAATGTTCTCGCTGAAAGGAAGTAATTGATATGAATAATGTACTTGAACTCAAAGCAGTGGCAAAGTTTGTTGACACCTGTAATCAGTCCTGGCTTAAGGGCTGGAATGAAAGAAACGGCGGTAATATGTCCTACAGAATGAAGGACTGCGAGGTAGAGGCTATTAAGCACCTTTTCCACGATAACGGTGAATGGAAAAGTATAGGTATCACCGTAGAAAATCTTGCAAATGAATATTTCACAGTTACCGGCAGCGGTAAGTTCTATATGAACGTAAAGAACGAGCCCGAAAATAACATCTGCATTGTAAAGGTAGATGAAAAGGGTGAAAATTATAAAATCGTATGGGGCCTTCAGGAGGGCGGCGTTCCCACAAGTGAATTCCCCACACACCTTCTTAATCACTCCATCAAAAAGGAAAAGACACAGGGAAAGCATCGTGTAATTATGCACGCTCATCCTGCAAACATCATTGCTCTTACCTTCCTTCTTCCCCTTGAAGATAAGGTATTTACAAGAGAAATCTGGGAAATGATCACAGAATGTCCCATCGTTTTCCCTGCAGGCATCGGTGTTGTACCCTGGATGGTTTGCGGCAGTGCTGATATCGCTGTTGCTACAGGCGAAAAAATTAAGCAGTATGATGCAGTTATCTGGTCTCACCACGGTATTTTCTGCTCAGGTGAAGATTTTGATGTTGCTTTCGGTCTTATGGATACAATCGAAAAGGCTGCTGAAATTCTCATTAAGGTTATGTCCTGCGGCGGTAAGAAGCAGTTCATTACATCAGAACAGATTCTTGCTCTTTCCGAGCCTTATAATGTCAATATCGACAAATCAATGCTTGAATAATTATCAGTTTTTACAAACATTTTTTTCTTCTTGTATTGTAAAAATCTTTATGATATAATTATTGAGTAATAACATATTATGTTCAGGATAGGTGATATTTATGGCAGAATTTTGTCCAAAATGTAATTATAAGCTGAAGCTTACCGACTGGCGTCCCGAGTGTCCCAAGTGCGGTGTTAACGTAATGTATTACGGTATTGAAGATCGTCTCCGTGAAGAAGCAGACAGGGCTGAATATAACCACGCAAAGAGTCAGCCCAAGTATGACAGACTCAAGTTCTCACTTATCGGACATCCTCTTTCTATTGTAAGACTTGTTCTCGGACTTCTTCCCATTGTTGCAACTCTTCTTCCTATGGGTACCGTAAACTATGTTCTTCCTTATCTTGAGAAAAATGCTTCCGTTAACCTTATTTCCATTGTTACCTTTATAATTGACAACGGTTTTGATGTTGACCTTCTGCTTAAGCTTCTCGGCTCAGACCTTGTAGGTACCGGTATGATTTATTGGGCAGTATCACTTGTCTGCCTTGTTCTTATGGTTGTTCTTACACTTGTAGGCTTCTTCCTTCTTACTCTTTCAGCAGCAAAGAAGGGTATCGTAAGAAACATCACAATTCCCTCAATCGGTATTGTTCTTGCTACTGTTTCTTTCGTATTCTACAATCTTATGATTTCTGAGCTTACTTCTGCTCTTCCCGGTATCTTCACCGGCTCTGTTAACCCCGCAGCATACATAGTTGCAGTTCTCATCTTTGTAATTATGATTGCAGTTAACGTAATCTATAAGAAAAAGAACATTCAGGTTAAATATAAGGATGTTTCGGAATTCCTTCTTCCTTACAATGAAAGACCTTCAACACTCGCTAAGAAGGCAGCAGGCGAAGCTAAGGCATAAACTATTAAAACAAACCGTCATCCGCTTATGTGATGACGGTTATTTTTTACGGAGGTAATATTATGTCAGTTATTTTTGACAGCGAAAAAAAGATATTTAAGCTTGATACTCTTGATTCAAGCTATATCTTTAAGATTTTTGATGAAAACTATCTTGTTCATCTTTACTACGGAAAGAAAATTCCCGATGCCAACTTAAAGGATTTCCCCGACAGAAGAACATATGCTTCATTCTCTGCTTCAAATCCCAACCTTCTCCGTACCGATTTCTCTGCAGACGTATATCCCTTTGAAATCGGCTGTAACGGCTGTGCTGATATGAGAATTTCGTCTCTTCAGATAAGAAATGCCGACGGAAATGCCGCTACCGATATGAGATATGTTTCCCATAAAATATATGAGGGTAAGCCTGCTCTCAAGGGACTTCCCGCACTTTATGAAAATGAAGCAGGGGAGTGTACAACTCTTGAAATCACCACAAGAGATAAGGTAACAGGTGCAGAGGCTGTGCTTCTTTACACAACCTTTGAAAAGTATTCTGCTATTACAAGAAGTGTTATTATCAGAAATACCTCTGATAAGCCCTTTACAATTGAAAAGGTAATGAGCTTCAACCTTGATATGAACAGCAAGGATTTTGACCTTATTACACTTTACGGCAGACATAATAATGAAAGAAACTTTGAAAGACGCCCCTTAGCTCACGGAAGACAGGGAATCGGCTCAAGACGCGGCTCATCATCTGCTCAGCAGAATCCCTTTATGGCATTGCTGCGTCACGGGGCTACAGAAGATAACGGTGATGCTTACGGCTTCAATCTTGTATATTCCTGCAATCATCTTTGTGAAATTGAGGTTGATTTTAATAATTCATCCCGTGTTATGATGGGTATTGACCCCTCTGATTTTGGCTGGACACTTGAAAGCGGAGAGGAATTTTATTCTCCTGAGGCTGTTCTTGTTTATTCAGACGAAGGTCTTGGCGGTATGAGTCGTACCTTCCACAGACTCTATAACAACAACCTTGTGCGCGGACCGTGGAAAAAGGCAAAAAGACCTCTTCTCATTAACAACTGGGAAGGTACTTACTTCGATTTTGATGATGATAAGCTTTTTGCTATCGCAAAATGGGCAAAGGAAACAGGTATTGAAATGCTTGTTATGGATGACGGTTGGTTCGGTGCAAGAAACGACGACCGCAGAGCGCTTGGCGACTGGGAAGTAAATGAAGAAAAGCTCAGAGGCGGTATCGGTTCTCTTGTTTCACGCATCAAGGGGCTGGGTCTTAAATTCGGTATCTGGTATGAGCCCGAAATGATTTCTCCCGATTCAGACCTTTTCCGCGCTCATCCCGACTGGCATATTCACGTGCCGAACCGTGAGTCCTCTCAGGGACGCTGGCAGTATGTTATTGATATGTCAAGACAGGATGTCAGAGACTATCTTTTTAATAAAATCAGTGAAGTTTTAGCGCATAATGATATAGATTATGTAAAATGGGATTTCAACCGAAACATAACAGAGGCAGGCTCCGCGCTTCTTCCCCCTGAAAAGGGTAAGGAATTTTTTCATCGCTTTATTCTCGGTACATACGAGCTTATGGATAGAATTCTTAAGGCGTTCCCTCATATTCTTCTTGAAAACTGCTCGGGCGGCGGCGGAAGATATGACCCCGGTATGATGTACTACTCACCTCAGATATGGTGTTCCGATAATACAGATGCACTGTCGCGTGTTGATATTCAGTTCGGTTCATCTCTTTGTTATCCTGCTTCCGTTCAGGGAGCTCACGTTTCGGCTTCCTCACGTTCAGGCTATGAAACAAAAAGAAATGTTGCTATGTGGGGCTCATTCGGTTATGAGCTTGATCCTGCAAAAATCAGCGAGGAAGCTCGAGCAGAAATCAAGACACAGATTGCAGACTATCACAGATATTACGACCTTATTCACTACGGTGACCTTTACAGACTCATTTCCCCCTGGGAAGATCCTTACAGAGTTGCCTGGGAGTTTGTAAGCGAAGATAAGTCTGAAGCAATGCTTACTGTTGTGATCAAGTTCTATAAGGAAGCGAGAAACTTCTTTATAAAGCTCAAAGGACTTGACCCTGAAAAGTATTATAAGTGTACAGAGGATGGCGAGATTTACTCAGGTGCCCTTTTAATGTATGCAGGTATTTCAATGTACAACAAGCCCGATTGGGACGGTGAAAGCTTTGCTCTTCATTTTGAAGAAGTAAAATAACAGACATTAGCGGTTAGTTAATATAAGCACAAAACTACTGATATCGGTAGCTTTGTGCTTATTTTTTATAGTAATATTTAATTAGGAGAAAATTCATAAGTGGCAATAAATATCGTAAATATTTACAAAAAAAATCAAAAATGAAGACAAAATATAATTAATTTGTATATTTACCTTGTAAAAAAAACGTGATTATGATATATTGTTATTAATAAAAAATTAAATTTCAGGATTGATTTTATGAATTTTAATAAGGATTTTGTAATCTCATTTGTACGCCATGCCGAGTCCCGCGGAAATGTCGGAATTCCATATGAGCATGAATATCAGAAGGATGACCCGCCGCTGAGTCCGAAGGGACTTTTACAGGCGCAGAAGCTTTCTGACAGCGGTTTTCTTATGAATGTTGACAGAATTTATTCAAGCACCCTGGTAAGGGCGGTAGAAACAGCATATCCGACTGCCCAAAGGCTTTCAAAGGAAATAATTCTCCTTTCCGACCTTATGGAAAATGATACGGAAATTGCAGGTACCGAGCTTTCAAGGCTTAAAAGAGATTTTCCTCTTGCAATTCCTTGTATATCGGAGCCCACACCAACGGGAGGAACGCTTCTTCTCGGCTCGGAGGGGGTAAAGGAAAAGCAGCTCAGAGCCAAAAGGTGTATTGATTATTTTCTTGCAGGTGCTTCAGACGGCGAACATATTATGGTGGTTACACACGGCTCATATTTCGGCTATCTTATGAGAGAGGCTCTCGGTATATCACTTCCCGAAACCTTCTGCTGGCAGGTTGACAACTGCTCAGTAACAAGGGTTATTTACAGAAAAAACGGGCTTCCTAAGCTTTCATTTGCAAACTATACAGGTCATTTAATTTGATAATTAAGTGTAGCTATTCAGTAAAAGGAGGACTAAAGTTATGGCAAAATGTCCCAAATGTGACAGAAAACTCAGTATTTTTGATATAAGTCAGTTCTGTCCCGGGTGCGGTATCAATATGCGCTTTTACAATTTTGAGGAAAATTTCATCCGTGAAGCAAAGCTTGCTGAGCTTTCGGGGGCAGGGCTTAAGGTTAAGCTGAGAAACCTGAAATATGCTTTTTCAGGATCCGTTCTTGTTAAGGCAAGACTTATTGTTATGCTGCTGCCGCTTTTGTCCTTGCTCATTCCCTCAGGTAATATTAATATCAGTCTGCCCTTTGTTTCGAGCAATGCCCATTTCGGTATTCTCGGTATTGTAAATATTTTTACAGGCGGATCGCTTAATTACATACTTGAAATGTGTTCATCCTCTATAGTCGGAGCAGAGTTCACTGCCCTCAGAAATGCACTTTTCTCTTTTCTGGCTGTAGCTGTATTAAGCCTTTTCTGCTTTATTTTCTCTGTTTTCGGATTCATAAGCATCAAGAATATGCAGAAAATTACAACTGTCACAGCCGGACTCGGTATTATATCTTCCGTAGCATCAATTGCCATTATCTCCGTTTTTAAGTCAGTGAGTGCAGAGTCCATTATTTTGTCAGGAAGCTCAGGTTTCGGACTTATTGTGACCGTTCTGATGTTTGCAGCTGTTTTCGTTGTTAATCTCTTGCTATGGAAAAAAGGAATTCATCCCGTTTACGATGAGGGTGTTGAAGAAAGAGTAAGAATTTATAAGGAAGTGAAGGCAGGAAGAATAAATATTGATGACCTTCCTCAGCCTGTAGTGGAAACTGAAGAAACAAGACGTATTGATGAGGAAATTGCCAAGGAAGAAGCAGCTTTCTATGAAAAGCTTACTGTTGGAGGTATGACAAATGGCAGATAAGAAATTTGATAAGCAAAAGCTTTTTACTGCTCTTGTTACGTTTGTTCTCATTTTCTTCTTTGTTGGCGGCTTCTGGATAGGACTTGACAGAGTCCGTTCAATGGAAGGTACATTCCCTCCAAATGACATAAAGGAAGGCATTTCTGCCGCTCCCGAATCTGCAGAAGAGGCTGTGGCTTTTCTTAATAAGGTTATAAAAAAGGCGCTTGAGGAAAATCCGAAGCTTTCAGCTGATGATAGCTTTTCTGTTGACGCTGAGTCACTTGTAACAGACGGCGGTGATACCTTCAAGGCTACACTTCTTTTTGTAAAGGACGGCTTCGAGGATCATATTTCTTCTGTTGAGGATACAGAAGGGAAGCTGACAGCTGTTAATTTCGGTGAGGATATTTCGTCACTTCTTCGTGTTCCCGAATTAAAGGGGCTGGAGGTTAAGGAGTTTAGCTGTAATTACATTTATTATCAGTGTCCCTCTTGCGGAATTACAAATAATGAACAGCTCTCTTCCTGTGAACCCTGCGGTTCAAACAGAGAGTATTACAAAAAGTACCGTCCCGAATACGAAATTGAGCTTTCATTCAGCCCCGACATTATTGATACAGCCCCCGAAGCATTTGAAGCCAATTTCCCCGTAAGAACCGAAGAGAAGATCAATGCTCTCATTTCAGATGCATCCTCTGACTTAATAAACATTGTCTACAGAGATGTTTCATTAGATTCACTTAAATTAATTAATATCGACAAAAGAGATATTTCGTATAATTCATTTAAGATTTATTTCAAGGTAAACAGACTTACCGATGAAATTTCATATCTGAGCTTCATTAAAGGTATTGACATAAATGCTGATGTTACCTTCTTCGGAAAGTATAAAGCCCTCGGTTCTTGCTCAGTCGGATTCTCAATGAATGAGTATATGAATTACTCCTTTACCTGGCCGGCACTTACTCTCAATAATGAAATTCTTGAAATTGGGCCGAAGTCTACAGATAATCTTCTTGCAACTCTCACCTGTGAAGATCCGCTTTCAATGACTGTTACTTGGTGCTCTTCGGATGAAAGCATTGCAACTGTAGATGCTGACGGCTATATCAATGCCGGTGCAAATACCGGTGAAGCAGTTATTACCGCAACATATGAATATCTCGGAAAAACCTATTCAGACAGCTGTGCCGTAAAGGTAAAGATTCCTGTTGAGTCAATGAAAATGAGCAACAAGAAAATAAATCTTGCAATAGGCGAAGCTTTTACTCTCAGCACAAAAATATCTCCTAAAAAAGCTACTATTCAGACTGTAAAATGGTATTCAGAGGACGAGAGCATTGCAACAGTTGACAAAAACGGTGTGGTTACAGGTCTTAAAGAGGGCAAAGTAATTGTTTATGCTCTTTCTGATGACGGGTATTACAGATCAACTTGTGAGGTGACAGTTGAATGAGTGAAGAAAATAACAATAAAAATGTGAAAAGCTTTGTTCAGGGAGTTTTTACTGCAGAAAATAATTCAGCGGCCTCCCTTGCAGACGAGCAGAAAATCAAATATTCGCGTCTTGCAATTAAGATGTTTCATACAGGGGTGCTGTCCCCAAAGGAAATGTTTCTTCCCGCAATAGGTGAGTTTGCGACAAAGCTTCTCGGCGGTGTCAATACATACCGTACACTTTACTTTGTCAATGTCCTCAAAATTGATATGGTATATGTTACGGTTATTCTTTCACTTATCGGTATTTATGATATGCTTAATAACCCTCTCATGGGTATGATTTATGATAAAACCCGTACTCGCTGGGGTAAAGCGCGCCCTTATATTGTTTTCGGTGCAATTCCTTATTTTGTAAGTACATTGCTTTTATATTCGGGAGCTTTGTTCCTGGGAGATACAGCAGGAGATGATCCGAAAAAGATTATTTTTGTTTTCACAATGCTGTTTATTCAGGAAACCTTCTCTACTATTTATAATATCCCCAGAGGAAACCTTCTGTCTCTGCAGACCGCAAATCCACAGGACAGAATCAGTGTAGGACTTCTTCAGACCTATATCGGTGAAGCAGCCTCTCAGGGTGTTTATGCAATTTTCCCGCCTCTTATGGAGCTTAACAATAAGGGTATTATAAATCTTCCTATGTCTGTTGTTTTTGCTGCAGTTTCTGCAATATCCTGCGCTGTCGGTGCAATAGGAAACATCGGTATGGCTATAGGCTGTCAGGAAAGAATAGCCCTTCAACCGAAGCCGGCTCCCATTACAAAAACAATGTTCTATGTTCTTAAGAATAAGTATGCTCTCAGAAATTTCGTTGCTAATTTCGCTACCTCCTGGTGGAGCGACGGCGGATATTCATGGGATGTTGTTACTCAACAGGAAATTTTCGGCGGTTCAATTCAGTCATTCCTGGCTTATTTCCTTTACAATACCTTTGATATGCCTTCTGCAGCCCTTATCCCTAAGTTCAGACAGATATTCAAGGATAATAATAAAAATGCTCTCATAGCACTTCGTATGTGGGATATTCTCTCAATTGTCGGAATGCTCTGCTTCGGTCTTCCCGTTATTAAAAAATTCGGCAAAAAATGCCAGTGGATTATGATTGGAATTTATGCTGTGTTCTACGGCCTTAACGGCATCAATAACGGTCCTGCAAATGTTTTTGAGGCTGAGGTTGCCCGTGAGATTAACGACTATACCGAGTATGTTACAGGTGAAAGACCTGACGGCACAATGAATATCCTGACAGACCTGATTACAAAGGTCACCTCTCCTCTGAATGCAGCCTTTACAATATTCCTATTCAAGTGGTCAGGATATGACCCGACAATTCCCATGCTTCCCTGGTCTCAGGGCAGTTCTTCAATTTATCAGAAGGTATTCTTCCTTTTTGTCGGTATTAATCTTGCTCCAAGAGTGATTAAGGTTATTCCTTATTTCTTCTATGACCTTGTAGGCGAAAAAAGAGAACAGATGTATATTGCCCTTAATGAAAGACGCGCTCTTCTTGCAAAGGAGCAGACTGTAAATGAAGAAATTCTTGAAATGATGGAAAATCTTGAAAATACCGTAAAGGTATGATATTCTGTTATAAAGTATTAATCTTAAATTCAGGAGGTAATGTTAATGAGATTCGGCGTATGTACGGGAATTGATAATGAAGAAAATGTAAAAATTGCGGCTGAAAGCGGTTTTGATTATATCGAATGTGGGTTTCAGATGTTTGCAAATGCAACTGAAGAGCAATTAACCGAGTGGGAAGAAAGGGAAAAGAAGTATAGTATTCTTGCAGAAGCTGTTAATTGTTTTCTTCCCGGTACTTTGCCTGTTACAGGTGCAAATGTTGATTATGAAGCACTTGGGGAATTCGTATCCCGCGGTATGAAAAACTGCGCAAGAATGGGCGTTAAAACCGTTGTTTTCGGCTCATCAGGTGCGAGAAGTATACCGGCTGGCTATTCCTATGAAAAAGCAGTAAGGCAAATGGGCTATTTTCTTCGTGAAATTGCTTCCCCTGAGGCAGCAAAATATGGTATTACTATTGTAACCGAGCCCCTGCAGAAGGCAGAAACAAATATGATTAACACCGTTAAAGAGGGCGTGCTTCTTGCTGCTTTGGCTGACCGTGAAAATGTGCGCTGTCTTGCAGACCTTTTCCATATGGAGCAGTGCGGAGATACTGCAGAGGATATTCTTATGATTAAGGATTCAATTGTTCATGCCCATATATCAAACCCCGTGGGCAAGGACGGCAAAAAGAGAATTTATCCCTTGTCAGCCGATGAGTTTGATTATAAATCCTTTATTGATGCATTAGAGCTCGGTGCTTGTGAGAGATGCTCTATTGAGGCTGCGGTTTCAGATTTCGCGGCAGAAGCCCCTGCTGCCATAAAAATGCTCAGAAGTCTTGGATAAGACTTATTGATTTGCAGTGTTAAATAAAGTAAAATATATCAGTAAAATTTATTTCGGAGGTAATTAATTATGATGAAAATCGGTGTTATCCCTGATTCTTTTCAGGTTCCTTTTAAAGAGGCGGTAATTCTTGCCCGTGATATGGGCGTAAAGGGTCTTCAGCCTTATGTAACGGGTGGAGAGCTTAGCCCCGAAAATCTTTCCAAAGAGGACAGAGCAGATATTCTTAAATATGTAAAAGACAATGGCCTTGTTTTTTCTGCTCTTTGTGCTGATTTCGGTCTTCACTTCAATGAAAAGGATACGAATGAAGACGGAATTCTCCGTACTATGAAAATGATGGATCTTGCTGTTGATTTAGGCACAAATGTCATTACAACTCATATCGGCAAAGTTCCCGAGGATGAAAACAGCGAGGAATATTTCAATATCGTAAAAACAATTGAACGCCTGGGAAAATACGGTGACAAAATAGGTGTATCCTTTGCAACGGAAACTGGTCCCGAAATGGCAATCAAGCTCCGCTCAATTCTCGAAAAAGCAGATACTAAGAGTGCTAAGGTAAATCTTGACCCTGCTAATTTCGTTATGTGCGCAGGTCAGGATCCCGTTGAAGCAGTACATATTCTTAAGGATTATATTGTTCATACCCATGCAAAGGACGGCATCAAGCTTTCACAGGATGATTATGAAGAGAAGCCTCTCGGACAGGGCGGTGTTCCTTTCCCTCAGTATATTGCGACTCTTAAGGAAATCGGCTATGACGGATTCCTTACTATTGAAAGAGAAGCAGGTGCAACACGTTTTCAGGATATTAAAAATGCGGTTGCTTTCTTGACTGATATTCTTAACAAGCTTTATTAATAAGGAGAATTATAATGGCACTTAAAGTAGGAATTATCGGCAACGGCGGTATCGCCAATGCTCATATGGGCGGATATAAGGCTCTCGGTGATGAGGTTGAGCTTGTTGCATGCTGCGATATTAATTTCCCCAAGGCTCAGGCTTATGCTGAAAAATACGGTATTCCCAATTGCTATGACAATTGCTATGATATGCTTAAAAATCATCAGCTTGATGTTGTAAGCGTATGTACATGGAATAATGCTCATGCAGAATGTTCAATTGCTGCTCTTAATGCAGGCTGCAATGTTCTTTGTGAAAAGCCAATGGCTATGAACACAGAGGAAGCCCTTAAAATGAAGGAGGCTGCCGAGAAGAACGGTAAGCTTCTTATGATAGGCTTTGTCCGCAGACACGGAAATGATGCGGCAGCTGCAATTGATTACATTAATAAGGGGTATGTTGGAGATATTTATTATGCAAAGGCATCTTACCTTCGTCGCTGCGGTTTCCCCGGCGGTTGGTTCGGAAATAAGGAGCTTTCCGGCGGTGGTCCGCTTATTGACCTTGGTGTTCATGTAATAGACCTTTCCCGTTACATTATGGGCTGTCCCAAGCCCGTTACGGTATTCGGTGCAACCTTCAATAAGATAGGTGCAAGAAATCACATTAAGGGCACAGAGTGGCTCAGTGAAACTGAGGTTGAGGAACCGATATTCACGGTAGAGGATCTTGCAACAGCAATGATCCGTTTTGATAACGGTGCCGTTCTTCAGGTTGAAGCATCCTTCAATCTCAACACTAAGAGCAACTGCGGTGATATTATATTCTTTGGTGATAAGGCAGGTCTTAATCTCGATCCCTTCGAGCTTTATACCGAGGTTAATAATGAGCTTGCTGATATTGTTCCTCACGGATGCAACAATTTTGATTTCGGCAGAGACTTTAACCGTGAAATCAAAAACTTTATAGATTCCGTAAACGGTAAAGCAAAATGCCTTGCAACCGCAGATGACGGTGTTCAGCTTATGAAAATTCTTGATGCAATTTACCTTTCTGCGAAAACAGGTAAATCTGTTGATATTGAGTAAAAATAACTTATTAATAAAAGCCGGCACAGGTTTTCTGTGTCGGCTTATTCATATCATCTGATATACTGTTATTTTGTAAAATTAAAGCTTAATTGTCTCTCTTATTGCTGAAATAAGTAAGTATTTGTTGTCTTCATAAATTTCATCAAACTGAGATAAGGGAAGGGGATTCTGACCGACTCCTGTTTCAATTGTATATCCGGGGCGATTATACTCGCCGATAAACCAGTCCTTGTATCCTGCATAGGACGAATCCGGGGGAGTAATCAGCAGGGGATAGCCTGATGCCTCACTTAAGACTATGCCGATACGCTCACTTTCGGGAGGCAGAAAATCGAGATATCTCCAGTAAATTATACTGCCTTGAGAGTGATAGGCGAGTATCATCCTGAAATCGTTGTCCCTTGTGAATTTACTCACGGCAATTGCCTCAGGCTCCGTAAGCGGTGCAGTACCCACATACTCAATTGGTGATGGCTTTGTAAAGCCCTGAGCAAATTTAATTTCCCTTGCTCTTTCCCAGTTCGCAGGAAATTGTAAATTAAGATCTACACCGTTTATGTTGGCCTTCCAGCCGTCAGGGAAGGGAATGTCGGGGAAAGAAGCGGAAATGTCTTTTGCCTTTCTGTAAAATTCCCCCGATGTAAGCGCTCCCGTTACTATATCTGTACCGTCAGGATTTACAAGCGGAGTAAGGTGAAGTATTGTATTGTTAAAAAGCCCTGTGGCATTTTCACCGTAAAGCATACGCTTTTTTGATACTGCTTTCAGATATTCCTCAAAAAATTTCAGCACTACAGGTATATTCAGCCATTCATTGGCGTGAAAGCCCGCGTTTATAAACAGCTGCTTGTCACCGTAACCTGCTGTCATAGTCCACAAATCTCTGCCCATAACACTTTTTCCGATGCTGTCGAGCCTTATAAAGGGGTATCTTGCTATAAGTCCGCGGCACAGTAATTTTACAAGGTAGTATGAATATGAAATGTCTGTTGGCACAAGGGGGAAAATAAACGGAACAGTTATTTTATCTCCGGGATATAATCTGTCCGGATCAATTCCGGGGTTTGCTGTTATTACGGAATCAAGGGAAGCACCTGCCAAAGCTGCAATTGACCATATTGTATCACCTCGGGAAACGGTTTTTATATAATATCCGGTAATATAGCGTTCTAATTCGGAAAATGTCTTTTCTCCTGCAATTCCGTCAGCAGTAAGTCCGAATGCACTCTGAAATCTTCTTAATGCATCATCTGTTTTATTGCCGAATTTACCGTCAGGCTCTCCGTTGAGAAAGCCTGCACGGATAAGCGCTAACTGCAAAAGCTCAACCAATGCACCGGAATCACCGATTCTTAAGTTATTCATAAAGCCGTCACCTCAAAAAAATTAGGATGTACTCCCATAAAAAAGTACATCCTTTTGAATTTTAACTGTTAAATAAATCTGTTGAAAGATATCTCTCTCCCGAATCGGGAAGAAGAACTACGATTCTTATGTTTTTATCGTTGTTTTTAAGAGCAATTTCCTTTGCAGCGTGTAAAACTGCGCCTGATGAAATTCCCACAAGAAGTCCGTCTGTTTTTGCAGCCTCTCTTGCAGCTTTATATGCCGCATCTTCTGTGACTGTAATTACATCATCTATTATATTACGGTTAAGAATTGAGGGAACAAAGCCGGCGCCGATACCCATAAGTCCGTGAACACCCTTTTCACCGCCCGATAAAACAGGAGATGCAGAAGGCTCGACAGCAATAATTTTAATATCAGAGTTAAAAGCCTTCAGAACCTCACCGACACCTGTTATTGTACCGCCCGTGCCCACACCTGCGATAAAATAATCAATTTTACCGTAAGTATCCCGAAGTATCTCAGGTCCTGTTGTTCTTCTGTGAATGTCAGCGTTTGCGGGATTGTTGAATTGGTCGGGTATGTATGAGTTTTCTGTGCTGTCTTTAATTTCCTGAGCCTTTTCAATTGCACCTGTCATACCTTTATCAGCAGGTGTAAGAACAATTTCTGCTCCAAGGGCTGAGAGAAGAAGCACTCTTTCTCTGCTCATATTTTGGGGCATGGTAAGAATCAGCTTATAGCCCTTTACCGCACATGCAAGAGCAAGACCTACTCCCGTATTTCCGCTTGTGGGCTCAATTACAACAGCACCGCTTTTTATAAGACCTTTCTTTTCTGCGCTCTCAATAAGCTCAATTCCGACTCTGTCCTTTGCACTTCCGAGAGGGTTGAAATACTCAAGCTTTGCTGCAATTTCAGTGCTTATACCGTGAAATTTCATGAATCCCGATAGCTTCAGCATAGGAGTGTTACCGACAAGCTCGGTAAGATTCTCTGCAATTCTTCCGTTCTTATCTAATCCTATTCCGAGATTGAATTTTTTATACATAGCTTTAGTCCTCTTCTATTAAAGTGAGAAATCCTCTGCTGAAAATTCAGGTAACTTAGGAGCGCTTTTTTCGGGAACGCGCTTAAGGGGATCATATCTGAATTTTTTACAGCTGAAATCCTTATCCATTACACCCTTTTTCGGACAAAGCACACTTTCACCGTCAGCGGATAATCTGCCCTGCTTGCAATATTCACATCTTGGCTCTTTAGCCTCTAAAATTTTTCTTGCCAAATTTAATCACTCTTTCAGATTTTATAGGATAATTTTAGCATATTTTTTTATCGGGGGCAAGTTCTATTATTGTAATTATCCGCCTTTATTTGTCGTAAATCCTTTTTTGTCTGATGTCCTTTACTGATAACAGATAGACAGCAGCAAGAAAAATGAGTGCGAGTGTGCCTGCCGTACTGCTTTCTTTTGTTATTTTTATCTGAAAAGCTGTTGATGCCGGGTGACTATACGGAAAGAACCGAGAATATATAAATTCTGCGACAGCACTGATTATCCCCGACAATAGTCTCGTTATCAGGTAAACAGAGGGCTTTATGTTGAGTTTGCGTATGTCTGATAGATTTTGTATAAATATACATAAGCCTCCGAATGTAAGCACTCCTGATGTCACAAACAGAGGATACTCCTTTACAGAAAATATAACAGCATTGCATATTTCGGCAGTAAGGGTAATCAGGTTGTTCAGCGGTGAAACTGGGATAAGATTACATATAATTGCAGTTAAACAGGCAAAAAATATAATGTTGAAGGAAATGGATATAATTGCAGAGGAGGCGGATTGTACCGCTTTTACCAGTGCGTCAGCGGCGGAAGAATTACTTGCAGTGACGGATATATGCTTTGTGTTTTTGTTGAATTTATTGTATAAAAATGCACTCAATATGTTAACTGCCATACTCTCAATGTATAGTCTGAGTCCTGTAATGAAAGAGCCTGAGAGAGTAACTCCGGTGAGAATTATTGCAAATGATATTCCCGGGTTCGAAAAGAACAACGCAATTCTTTTTGCTTCCTCTCTTGTTATTCTTTTGTTTTCAAAAAGACGGACCGCAGATTTCACCGCAGTATTATAGCCTCCCGAAAGTCCCAGTATGACGCCTTCAAGACAATTACCCGATAAGCCGAACAACTTTTTTAATTTACCGTCTGTAAAGACTGAAAGCCTTACAGGGAAGCCCGACTCGAGAATAAAAAATGACATTGTCAGCATGGGGAAAATGCAGGGGATAATTGTGTTAAGACAATTACTTGCGGCTGTTAAAGCTGCCGATTTTATTGTCTGAGGATTTGCAGTTATCAGTATGACTACAGCTATGGCTGCAGCGGTTCTTATTACGGGAATACTTCCTTTTAAGGCAGATGTAAAATTTCTCATAGTAATTTTTATGCCGCTCGGTACTATAAAAATTCCGACGGACATAAAATTTCAATGGTGATGATTAAATGCAGAAGCAGAAAAACAAAAGCGTACATAAATTTCTCAGGAATTATATCCGCTCTGTGCAGCTTGATACAGACAGGAGCTATGTGTTTGAGATGGTGTCTCCCGGTGAAGTCAGAATCTGCGGAGCGCTTGATGTTAAAAATTACGATAAAGAGAATGTACTTGTTGTGTCAAAAGAGGTTATAACCGAAATTAAGGGAAATAATATGAATATGTGCAGATTTTCGGATAGCGAAATATCTGTTGAAGGTGAAATTCTGCAGATAAATTTTATAAAGAGGTGACAAATGGTAAAGGGGAAATTTTCAGAATTCATTTTCGGTCGCATACACTTCAGGGTGTCCGAGGGCTTTGCCGGTGAGTTTCTTGCAGAGTGCAGAAAGCAGCAAATAATTATTTCCGGTCTTGAAAAAGAAGATGATTTTTTTTACGGCTATATAAATTATTCTGATAAAGAAAATCTGCTCATTGCAGCCGGGCGCAGCGGTATGAAAATTGAAATTCTTGAGCGCAGGGGGTTGCCCGATATTTTAATCAGATACCGAAGGCGTTACGGAATTCCTGCGGGGATTCTTGTGTTTGTAATGATATCCGCCGTTCTGTATTCTGTTTTATGGACAATTGATATAACTGAAACAGAGAACATCCCTCGGGAGAAAATAGAGGAAATTCTCGGAGAAGCAGGTATCAGAACGGGGGTATTTTCTGACACTGTCAATTGCAAGGATGTTGAATATGAGCTTTATAAAGCTCTTCCCGAAATATCGTGGGTAAATGTTCATATAATCGGGACCAGAATGTATGTTGATATAAGAGAGGTTGATGTGCAAGAGCAGATAAAGCCCGAGCAATACAGTAATATTATTGCAAAAAAGGACGGAGAAGTCATAAATGCAGAGATTTTTAAGGGAGATGGAAAAATTTATCCAGGAACTGCTGTCGTGAAGGGAGATCTGCTTGTGGGCGGAATTATTAATCACCGCGACGGATCAGTTAAGTTTGTTGACAGTGAAGCGAAGATTTTTGCAAGAACCGACAGCTTTATTTTAAGCAGAATTCCGCGTACTGTGTCAGTAAAAACGATGTCGAAGTGTAAAGAATATTTCTTTCCGGAGTTCTTCGGAATAAGTATTGCGAGTCTGAATAATGTAAAGTCGGATAACTTTACAATTAATAAGAGCTTTATTTCGGACAGGGATGTGGTTATCCCGGTTGGGATTGCGAGAAAATTTACATATTCTTTTGCTGAAGCCGAAATGCAGATGACGGATGCTGAGGCTTTGCTGCTGTGCTTCAGAGATTTTGCTGTTTCTGCTCTGAAATTATATAAAAATGCAGAGATACTTGAATCGGATATTACAGTTGATTTATCAAAGGGTGCTGAAATCTCGGGGGATTTTCTGACAATTGAGGATATTGCTCTTAAAAAAACATTTACCGTGGAGGACAGATGACCTCCGCGGTAAAGTATTATCTGAATATTCTGTTTTGCTGTTGACTGAGTGCCTTATCTGTTGAAGCAATCGTCAATCATTTTCTGCTTCAGAGACCAGAGCTTTTGTGAAAAATCCACATAATAGTTATGAGGATATTCAAATCTGACAACTTCCTCCCAGAGTGTGTCAATCTGCTCGGCGCAATAGCTTCTGATGCTTTCTGTATTGGGGAAATTATATACGATTTTTCCGTTTTCTACAATTTTTACGAGAAGCTGTCGTGCTACAAAATCGGTGACAGTTTTCTTTTTCCAGGTATAGTCGGGATCAAAAAGCTCATATTCCTTGCAGTCTGTAAGGTCCTCATCCTGAAGTGTCAGTACATCTGCAATTGCTTTACCCGTTTCATTATCAAACAGTCTCCAGAGAAGCTTGGGGCAGGGGGTTGTAATTTTTGAAACATTTTCATAAATCTTTATTTTCGGAATAATTTCGCCGTTCTTTTCTACGGCTGACAGCTTATATGAGCCTGACATAACCGGGTTTGAAGCAGACGTAATCATTCTTTCACCCACAAGGAAGCTGTCGATTCTTGCACCGTTCTGAAGCATATCTCTTATAATATACTCGTCAAGTGAATTTGATGCATATATATCACAATCGGGGTATCCCGATTCATTAAGAATCCTTCTTATTTTCTTGGAAAGATATGCAAGGTCTCCGCTGTTTATCCTGACTCCCTTAGGACGTTTTCCCATAGGAGCAAGAACTTCGTTAAATGCTTTAATTGCATTGGGAAGTCCCTTGTCCATAGTGTCGTAGGTATCTATAAGAAGCACACAATTGTCGGGATATTCCTCGCAGTAAGTTCTGAAAGCCTCGAATTCGGTGTCAAACATCTGAACCCAGGTGTTGCTCATTGCGCCGAAAAGGGGAATGTCAAATTCCTTTGCGGCAGCAACATTTGTTGTTGCACAGCAGCCGCCGATATAGGCGCTTCTTGTTCCGCCTATTGCTGCAACTGCACCGTGTGCACGTCTTGCACCGGATTCTATAATTGCTCTGCCGCCTGCAGATCGGACAATTCTGTTAGCCTTTGTTGCAACAAGTGATTGATGATTTACAGAAAGAAGAATAAGAGTTTCAAGCATCTGAGCCTGTATTACGGGACCGCGTACCTTGATGACGGGTTCGTTCGCAAAAACGGGAGTTCCCTCGGGGACTGCCCATATATCACAAGAAAAATTGAAGTTTCTGAGATAATCTATAAATTCCGCGCTCAGTCCCTTGTCAGCAAGGAATTCAAGCTCATCCTCACTGAATGAAAGGTTACGGATGTAATCTGTCAGCTGCTTTATACCTGCCATTATACAGAAGCCGCCGATTTCAGGTGATGGGCGGAAAAACATATCAAACCAGGCTACCGTATTGTCAATTCCCGTTCCGAGAAAGCCGTTTGCCTGGGACAGCTCATAAAAATCAAACATCAGCTCGCATTTGTTTAACGATGAATTCAGCATATTACTTCTCCGTTCATTGTTATTACTGCAATTTTATCACAAAAAAAAATCCATATCAACGGTAAAGCGAAAAATTTTTGTCAGAGTGTTCTCAGAAAATTAATTTATTTTCAATTTATGTTGACATTGTGTAAAATTGTGTTAATATATTTTTAACAATTTCATCGGGGTGATTATTTTGCGTCTGAGAAAACAAGAGTTAGGTAACCGTAACATAGTCGGTGCCAGAGTTGAAATGAAAAGAAAAGAGCTTGGTATGAAGCAGAAGGATTTTCTTGCACGGCTTCAGGTAGAGGGTATGGATATCAATGCCTCGGCGCTTTCTAAGCTTGAAGGTCAGGTAAGAGGAGTATTTGACTACGAGCTTGTGATAATTTCAAGAGTTCTCGGAGTCAGCCTTGAGTGGTTATTGGGCGCAGAATAATATATTAATACTTGATTTTATAATATAAAAGTGTTATACTTCTATCCGGACAGATTTTTCCTGTCCGGATATTTTTTTCCGGAGGCCATAGTTATGATTGTTCGTGAAAGAATAAAGGCTGCAAGAAAAGAGTGCAGGCTTACCCAGCAGCAGGTTGCTGATATTCTCGGTCTTGACCGTTCAACATATTCCTATTATGAGCTGGGACATCTTAAGCCCTCTGTTGAGGTTCTTGTAAAGCTTTCTGCAATCTTTAATGTTGATATCGCGTGGCTTTCGGGAGCAGACAGAAGTAATGATGCTCTCAATAATCCCGATTACGGTATTGATCTTGTCAAAGCCGTGAAGGAGAAAAATATGTCAGCTCTCAGCAGTGATGAAAGAAAGTTTGTTGCCCTGTTGAGATCTGCCTCGGCAACCGGTAAGGATAAGGACATTTTTGATATGCTTATGTCTGTAATTTCGGATGGTGACAATGAAAAGAAGTGATGATAATTGTTTGAGGGTCGCTGTTATAGGCGGCGGTGCCTCGGGGCTCGCTTCTGCAGTTTTCGCTGCAAGAACTGCCCGACAATTGAATAAAAGGGCTGTGGTTAATATTTATGACGGAAATTCCCGTGTCGGCAAGAAGATACTTGTGACGGGAAACGGCAGATGTAATTTCTCCAATGAAAATGTTACGCCTGCTAATTTTCACGGTGCATCCGATTTTGCCTACAGTGTCTATTCCCGTTTCGACAGTAAGTGTACCTCGGACTTCTTCAGAGGTCTCGGTCTTTTTCCGAAAAGCGATAATGCAGGAAGAATATACCCGATGTCCTTTCAGGCAACGGCAGTGCTTGATGCACTCAGACAGGAATGTCTTGCTCTTGGGATAAATGAGGTATGTGATACGAAAATCACCTCACTTGAAAGGTCAGGGAACGGATTTGTGCTCAACGGTGAAATCTTTGCCCATCGTGTGATTCTTGCAACAGGCGGTAAGGCAGCCCCGGTGCAGGGAAGTGACGGAAGCGGTTTCGGTCTTTTAAGGAACTTCGGTGTTGATGTATCTCCGATGTTTCCCGCACTTGTACCACTTAATTGCGAAAACTTCACAAAGTCTCTTAAGGGTATCCGTGCGCAAGGCAAAATTACTGTTAAATGTGACGGACGGGTACTTGCACAGGATACAGGAGAAATACAGTATACCGATTACGGTCTTTCGGGAATTCCCACAATGCAGGTTTCACGTTTTGCTGCTGAAGCGCTTAATGAAAATAAAACTGTTTTTGCATTTGTGGATTCCGCGCCGTTTTTTACGGCAGAAGAGTTGAATGGGGCGCTGACGAGAATTGTTAAAGAGCATCCTGAGTTTCCTCTTGAAATGCTTCTTTCGGGACTTATGCCGAAGAAGCTCGGCTCCTATTTGCTGTCGTGCTGTTCTTTGAATGTGAACAGTAAAATCGGCAGACTCCATCCGTCTGTAATTGAAAAGATAGTAACGACTGTCAAGAATAAAAAATATAAGGTCAGCTCCGTAAAGGGCTTTGCCGATGCTCAGGTAACGGGCGGCGGTATAAAAGCAAGTGAAATTGATGCTGATACAATGGAGCTGAAAAAGGTAAAAGGCCTTTATGTCTGCGGAGAGATTGTTGATGTTGACGGAGACTGCGGCGGCTACAACCTGCAGTGGGCATGGTCCTCAGCAGCACTTGCAGGAACAAGTATAATCAGGGAGAAATAATTTGCTTCGTATAAATGAAATTTCCGTACCACTCGGTACGGCGGAAAAAGAAATCAGGAAGGCTGCAGCCGATGCTGTGGGAATATCCCTTTCTTCGGTAAAGTCCTTTGAGATTGTAAGAGAGTCAATAGACTCGAGAAAACGAAATAACATAAAGATGATTTACTCGGTGAATCTTGAAACTGATCTTGATGAGGAAGGTATCGCGCTGCAATTTCCGCAGAATAAGGTTCACACCTGTGAAAAGTATATCTATGAGATGCCCGAAAATAAGAGAACCTCTGTTTTCCGTCCTGTAATTGTCGGCTTTGGTCCTGCAGGAATGTTTGCTTCATACATATTGGCAAAGGCAGGGCTTCGGCCTCTTGTTCTTGAGCGCGGCAATGACGTTGATACAAGAACAAAGGATGTTTACGGCTTCTGGAATACAAGAAAGCTTAACATATCCTCAAATGTTCAGTTCGGAGAAGGGGGAGCCGGAACATTTTCTGACGGTAAGCTTACCACCGGCATAAAGGACAGCCGCTGCAGGTATGTGCTTGAGGAGTTCAATAAATTCGGAGCTCCCGATTCCATACTTTACTCATCTCATCCCCACATCGGCACGGACAAGCTGGTTGGTGTTGTAAAGAATATGCGAAAAGAGATAATTTCTCTCGGCGGTGAAATCCGCTTCGGCTGTACACTTCGCGACATATATAAAGCTAACGGCTATATTCAGGGGATTTCTTATGAAGATGAGAACGGCTCGGTTACCGATATGGAAACAGACTGTCTCATTCTTGCAATAGGTCATTCTGCACGCGATACCGTTGAAATGCTGTTCACGCACGGTATTTTAATGGAGCAGAAGGCTTTTTCAATGGGTGTGAGAATTGAACATCCCCAGGAATTGATAAATAAAGCACTTTTCGGCAAGGAGTGGAATAATCCGCTGCTGGGTGCCGCGAATTATAAGCTTTCCAATCATTCACTTCATAACAGAGGTGCATATACCTTCTGTATGTGTCCGGGCGGTACAGTTGTGTGTGCCCCCTCCGAGGAAAACTCGGTTGTAACCAACGGAATGAGTGAATATGCAAGAGATAAAGAAAATGCCAATTCCGCTATTCTTGTGGGTGTTGATCCATCTCATTTCGGGTCTGAGCATCCGCTGGCAGGTATTGAGCTTCAGCGAAAAATTGAGCGTACAGCTTTTGATGCGGGCGGAAAAAATTATTCTGCTCCCTGTCAGACGGTAGGCGATTTTCTTAAGAATCAGCCAAGCCGAAAGCTTGGCAGTGTAAAGCCCTCTTTCCCTACTGGTGTTACTCCCTCAGATATAAGAAGGGTTATGCCCCGTGAAATATGTGATTCCATTGAGGCAGCTCTTTATGAATTCAATAAAAAGCTTGACGGATTCTCAATGCCCGATGCTGTGCTTACTGCTCCCGAAAGCAGAAGTTCATCTCCCGTACGTATTGTAAGAGATGAATTCAGACAGGCGAGTGTCAAGGGAATTTTCCCCTGCGGTGAAGGTGCAGGGTATGCAGGCGGCATAGTGTCAGCCGCCGTAGACGGAATAAAATGTGCAGAAGCAGTTCTTGAAGATGCCTTTGATGACTGCTGAAATATAACAAAAGGTGAATTTTTATGAAAACATTAGCACTTATCGTACCCTGCTTTAACGAAGCAGATGTTCTGAATATGTTTTATGATGAGACCTCAAAGGTGATTGACAGTCTCAGGGATGAATATTATACAGAGCTTGTTTTTGTTGATGACGGCAGTCGCGACTCAACCCTTAAGATCATTAAGGAGCTTGCAGCAAGAAATATTGCTGTAAAGTACATTTCCTTTTCAAGGAACTTCGGCAAGGAAGCCGCAATGCTTGCCGGTATGGAATACGCAGTAAAGGCAGACTTTATAGGTATTCTTGATGCTGATCTCCAGCATTCTCCCGCACTCATTCCCGAGATGCTCCACTTTGTTGACAAGGAAGGCTATGATGTGGCTGCAGCAAACCGTGTTGACAGAGAAGGAGAGGACAAGCTTAAAAGCCTTCTTTCCGAGAGCTTCTACAAGGTAATCAACAAGGTAAGCGAAATTAAGATTACCGAATCAGCCCAGGATTTCCGTATTATGAGAAAGGATGTTGTAAAGGCTATTATTTCTCTTCCCGAAAACATCCGTTTTTCCAAGGGAATTTTCAGCTGGGTCGGTTTTAATGTAAAGTGGATTGGCCATACTAACCGTGAAAGAGCGGCAGGCGAAACCAAGTGGTCTGTTGTGAAGCTTGCAAAATATGCAATTGACGGTATTTTAGGCTTTACAACAACACCGCTGAGACTTTCGTTCCTCTTTTCTTTCCTTTCGGCCTTTATCGGAGTTATCTGCTTCATTTACGGTATTGTAAGAAACATAATCACTCCCGATTATTCGGCTGTTGTTCCCTTTATTCTGACGGGAATGTTCTTTATTGCATTTCTTCTGCTCTTTTCAATCGGTATTGTGGGCGAGTATCTTGCCCGTGTTTATACCGAAAGCAAGGACAGACCGAAATATATTGTCGCACAGACAAACACTCAGGTGCTTTACAGCTTCGCTGAGGACGAATAATTTTATAAGGAGAAATCAAAATGGTAGTAACAAAAACAACAAAAATCGGTGAAATTCTTGAGGCAGATAAGGGTACAGCTCCCTTCTTCCTTAATATGGGTATGCATTGCCTCGGCTGTCCCTCTGCAAGAAATGAGTCTATAGCTCAGGCTTGTATGGTACACGGTGTTGATGTTGATGAGCTTATTGAAGAGCTTAACAATTATTTCCTTACACCGGGATGATTAAATTAGGTCCAAGACTTTTTTGTGCGGCATCAATGGTCAGATGCCGTACAAATGTTGTTGATATCGGAACGGATCATGCATATCTTCCGGCATTTCTTGTTCAGCAGGGGATAGCTGAAAGGGTTCTTGCGTGTGATATCGGTATTCTTCCGCTTAAAAATGCTGAAAAAACAGTCAGGACATATTCTCTTTCCGATAAAATTGAGCTTCGTGTTTCAGACGGTCTTAAGGAAGTATCACCCGATGAAGCGGATGAAATTGTTATCTGCGGAATGGGCGGTACACTTATGGCTTCAATTCTCGAGTCCGCACCCTGGATAAAAAGAGAGGGTATGCACCTTATTCTTCAGCCTATGACTCACTCTGAGGATGTAAGGCTCTTTCTCACGCAGAACGGCTTTTTTATTGAAGAAGAGAGATTTATGGTTGACAGCGGTAAGGTTTACTGCTGTATTTCAGCTGTTTATGACGGACAAGAACGAGAAATCAGTGAAGGCTTCTGCCGTTTCGGTTATCTTCCGCCGAGAGATGAAATACATTCACAGTATGTGTTGAAGCAGCTTCACAGAGTTGATGTAAAGCTTGAAGCACTTAAAAACAGAGATGAAGCGCAGGGGGAGTATAATCGCCTTCGCGCTGTCAGGGAATACTACGAAAGGGGGATGAATAAATGAAGGTAAGTGATGTTTACAATTACATAAATTCCTTTGCTCCCTTTTCATCTGCAGAAAAGTGGGATAATTCGGGACTTCTTATCGGTGACGGTGATACTGAGATAACAAAGGCTGTTGTCTGTCTTGATGTGACAGATTCTGTTATTGATTTTTCAATTAAAACCGGTGCTGAGCTTATTGTTTCCCATCATCCCGTTATTTTTTCCCCTTTGCACTGTGTTACTGCAGATTCTGTCGTTTACAGGGCAGTACGCAGTGGTATCAGTATCATTTCTGCTCATACAAACCTTGATAAGGCTGTTGACGGAGTAAATGATGCTCTTTGCGAGATTCTTTCATTTGATTACAGCAAGATGTACGCGGAAGACAATTCTCCGACTTTCATAAATGTCTGTACTGCTGACAGAGAGCTTACTCCGGACAGTTTTGCGGATTTTCTGAAGGACAGATTGTCCTGCTGTGTATCGTATGTTATCGGATCGGAAAAAATCGGAAAAATTGCCCTTTGCACAGGCTCGGGGGCTGATTTTATTGATGCTGCTGTCTTTTGCGGATGTAATGCATTTATTACGGGTGAAGCATCATATCATAAATTCCTTTATGCAAAGGAAAAGGGTATTTCACTTTTTGCAGTCGGTCATTTTGAGTCCGAAATACCCGTTGTAAAGAAACTGACCGAAAAATTAAACAGTCAATTCAATTGTACGGCTTTTGTTGAGGCTGACTCACAAAATTCCGTAATTACGGTGAAATAAATGGCAACAGACGGTATTTTTCTTCATTTTCTGAAAAATGAAATTGCAGCTTTTGCTGTGGGCGCAAAGGTTGACAGAATATATCTTCCTACAAGGTATGAGCTGGTTATAACCCTTCGTACAAGAACGGATACTAAGAAGCTGTTCATTTCTGTTTCGGGGAATTCTCCCAGAGTAAATTTCACGGAATTTTCTCCCGAAAACCCTCAGACACCGCCTATGCTTTGTATGCTTCTGAGAAAACAGCTTTCAGGTGCGGTAATTAAAGAAGTAAAGCAGGTGGGCTTTGACAGAATATTGATGCTCCGGATGGATGCAACCAACGAAATCGGTGACAGAGTTCAAAGAACTCTTGTTGTTGAAATTATGGCTCAGTATTCCAACTGTATTCTTCTTGATGAAAACGGAATTATCATTGATGCGCTTAAACGTGTTGATTCATCAAAATCTTCCTTCAGAGAAATTCTTCCGGGAAGAGAATATAAGCTTCCGCCGCAGCAGAATAAGCTGTCACTTCTTGAAAATTCACCCGAAGAGGCGGTTGACGGTATATTACAGCTGAGTGATAAAAAGCTGTCATCTGCGGTTATGTCGGTTATAGGTGGTATTTCTCCTCTTATATCCCGTGAAATTGCTTACAGAATAACGCTTTCGGATATTGCAGTTTCCGATATGACTGATTTTATGAAGGAAAGACTTCTTCACGAAATATCACTTCTTAAGGAAGCGGTCGAGTCGGATGCTTGCAAGCCTTGTTATCTTACTGATAATAACGGTAATTATCTTGATTTTTCCTATATGCCGCTGACTCTTTACGATAACAGCGCAAAAGTAAATTTTACGGAAACGCTTTCGGGGATTCTTGATGTTTTCTATTTTGAAAAGGAGCGTCTTCAGCGCGCACGTTCAAAGGCTGAGGATTTATTCAGGACGGTTGACCAGCTCATTGAACGTACCACAAGAAAAATCAATGTACAGCGTGAAGAGCTTTCTGCATCAGAAGACAGTGAAAGCAAGAGAATTTTTGCAGAGCTTATAAATGCAAATCTCTATGCGCTTAACAAGGGCAGTGATTTCTATGAGGTGCAGAACTATTATGATGACTATAAAACTGTGAAAATTCCCGTGCTTCCACACCTTTCTCCCTCTGCTAACTCACAGAGATATTACAAGGAATACAGAAAGGCTCAGACTGCACGTAAAATGCTGACGGAGCTTATTGATAAGGGAATAAGTGACCTGGAGTATCTTCTTTCCGTAAAGGATGAGCTTTCCCGCGCTGAAACAGAAAGAGAGCTTAATGAAATAAGAACCGAGCTTTCCGCTGCAGGATTTCTCAAGAGCAAGACAGGAACGAAAAATAAAAAGAATGCACCTCTTCCGTTTATTGAGTATGATGCTCCCGACGGATTTAAGGTGTATGTGGGCAGAAACAATATTCAGAATGATAATCTTTCTTTTAAGAAGGCATCAAAAAATGATATATGGTTTCATGCACAAAAGGCTCCCGGTTCACATGTCGTTCTTTCACTTGAAGGCAGGGAAGCCACAAATAAAGCAATGGAGTTTGCCGCAACCTGCGCCGCATTCTTTTCATCTGTAAAAGACAGAGGTATGGTTGAGGTAGACTATACAAAGGTCAGAAATCTGAAAAAACCTCCGGGCTCCAATCCGGGTTTTGTAATATATCACGTTTATAACACGGTATATGTAAATGCCGTGAATCCCGAAAATTATAAATTTGAAAGCGAGGACTAACAAATGGCAAAGTATTCTATTGGTGTTGACTACGGTACACTTTCAGGCAGAGCATTGATTGTAAATAATGAAACTGGTGAGGAGCTTTCTTCCGCAGTTTTTGAATATCCTCATTCCGTTATGTCGGAATGTCTTCCTTCAGGAAAGAAGCTCGGCTTCGACTGGGCTTTACAGCACCCTCAGGATTATCTTGATGTTCTTTATAATACAATTCCCGCTGTACTTAAGGAAAGCGGAGTTTCAAAGGACGATGTTGTAGGCATCGGTCTTGACTTTACTGCCTGTACAATTCTTCCTGCAAAAAAGGACGGTACTCCTCTTTGCTTTATTGAGGAATATAAGGATGAGCCTCACGCATATGTAAAGCTCTGGAAGCATCACGCAGCTCAGCATCTTGCAAATAAGCTCAATGAAATTGCAGAAGAAAGAAATGAGCCCTGGCTTAAAAACTACGGAGGAAAGATTTCATCAGAATGGGCAATTCCCAAAATCTGGCAGGTTCTCGACGAGGCTCCCGAAATCTATGATGCAGCCGATACCTTCATAGAAGCCGCTGACTGGGTTGTATGGCAGCTTTCTGGCAAGGAAAACAGAAACTCCTGCTGTGCAGGCTACAAGGAAATGTGGAACAAGAAGACAGGCTATCCTTCAAAGGATTTCTTTAAGGCACTTGACCCCAGACTTGAAAACGTAATTGAGGATAAGCTTTCAAATGATATTTCTCCTATGGGCTCAAAGGCAGGAGAGCTGACAGAGGCTATGGCTGAAAAGCTCGGTCTTAATGCCGGTACTGCAATTGCAACTGCTATTATTGATGCTCACGTTTTCGTTCCCGCAGCAGGTATTGCTGAGGCAGGTAAGATGCTTGCAATAATGGGTACATCAACCTGTCATATGCTTCTCGGTAATGAAGAAAAGCAGGTTAAGGGTATGTGCGGTGTTGTTGAAGACGGTATTCTTCCCGGCTTCTTCGGATATGAAGCAGGACAGAGCTGTGTAGGCGACCATTTCCAGTGGTTTATTGAAAACTGTCTTCCTGCAGCTTACTATGAGGATGCAAAGGCAAAGGGTATGAATATACATAAGTATCTTCGCGAAAAGGCTGAAAAGTATAAGCCCGGCGAAAGCGGACTTGTTGCCCTTGACTGGTGGAACGGTAATCGCTCCTGCCTTGTTGACGTTGACCTTACGGGTATGATTCTCGGTATGACTCTGCTTACAAAGCCCGAGGAAATCTACCGTGCCCTTATTGAGGCTACAGCATATGGCACAAGAATGATTATTGAAACCTTCCGTGAATACGGAGTTGAAGTAAATGAATTCTATGCTGCAGGCGGTATTGCAAAGAAAGACCCCATGACAATGCAGATTTATTCTGATATCCTTAATCTTCCCATTAAAATTGCGGGTAGTGACCAGGGCGGTGCTCTCGGCTCTGCTATTTTCGGCTCCGTAGCAGCAGGAAAGGCTAACGGCGGTTATGATGATGTATTCTCTGCCGCATCCAAGCTCGGTAAGGTGCTTGATACAAAGTATGAGCCCAATCCCGAAGCAGTTAAGGTTTATGATAAGCTTTATGCTGAATACAAGATTCTTCACGACTATTTCGGCAGAGGCGCAAATGATGTTATGAAGCGTCTTAAGGAAATCAAAAAGTCAGTTTAAGGGGATAAAATTATGAAAAGCTATAAGTTTTATTTTTTAGTAGGATCTCAGCACCTTTACGGAGATGAAACACTTAAAGAGGTTGACTCACACGCAAAAATTATGGCTGACGGCTTCAATGCC
>JAZRTO010000061.1:0-4995 GCA_045652065.1 Acutalibacteraceae bacterium | reverse complement strand
AGAAATATAGCCGAATGCTGTTTCAAAATCACCCTTAAGCATATTGATGATTGCAAGCTGCTGTGCACAGTCTGAGGAATCGGAGCCTGAAAGCTCAATACCCTTGAGTGCTGCCTTCTCAGCCTTTTCGAGGTCTCCGTTCACACGCTCATAAAGAGCAACAACGGAGTTTGCATATTCATCTGCAACATTTACTGCAAGAAGCGTCTGTGCATAACTATATGCCTCTTCGAATTTGCCTGCTACGACATAGTCACCGATATAGGAATATCCGTATATAAAGGGAAGATCAGGCATAAGAGTGCTCATTTTTTCAAGATGCTGAGCAGCTGCTTCACTGTCACCTGTGCTGATTGTTGCAATATAAAGGCAATAACTTACAAAGCCTTCCATATAGTTATCGGTTTTATCGGTAATAAGCTTATTAAGCTCACCTTCCAGCTTTGCAACATCAATTTCAGTTCCCTGCTGGTAGTATGCAGAATAGAAGGGAGAGAATACCTCGCTTGTTGCGGAAAGAGCATTAAGAACACTGTTCATTCTGTCACGCTGAGCCTTCTGCTCCTTGGTAGCATCCTTCATAGCTTCATCAGTAAGGTAAGAGGAAACAAGTGTTGCAGCATCATTGAGATTACCGCTGTCAAATATTACTGTTGCCGTCTTAAGGTGAGCAGCTATATCATCCATTCCGAATGCCTCAAGAACAGAGGTAAGTGTTGCATAAACCGTTGTTGCTCTTGTAAGATTCTTAGCCTTTTCTGCTTCTATACCTTCAATAGCATACATAACAAGACTTACGATAATATCAGCCTGAGCATCTGTCATTTCAGCTTTTTTCTTAACACGGGAAAGGACACTTTTTTCTGTTGTTTTTTCAGCAGCAACAGCATCCTCTGCAATTGCAATTACACTTATTCCGAGGTTTTTATAAGCAGCAACCTCTTCCTTGAGAGCAGTGTAGTCCTTGTTTACATCCTCTGCAGCTACGTCAAGTGCTACTGATGCAAATGACATAGCTTCAATGATATAGCCCTTAGAATAAAGCTCAACAACTATCTGCTCTGCAAGCTCACGCTCGTCTGCACCGATAGAAATAAGTCCTGAATATGCATTTGCATAATAGTTCATAGCACGGAGAGAATCCTCAATGCCCTTTGCAGATTTGTTGGCAATATAACCCTCTGCAACAGAAGCTGCAACAGAAGCTACGGTTTCATGCATATCCTCAGGGAAATCAATTCCTTTCATAAGGACATCCTCTGAGGGTACCTCTTTTGCATCACCGAGATTTTCATATACCTTTGAGAATACGGTAAGTGAAAGAGTATTAACTGCGTCAATTGCCTTTACTATCTCCTTGAACTCGGCACTTGCAGGATTTTTTATCTGAGCTTCACTCATTTTTGAAGTCATATATGAATATGCAGCAGCATAACCTTCTTCGTTATACATAGCAACAGCTATTTCTTCATGAATTGTTGCTGCCATTGCCTGCTGGAAAGAAGATTCCTTATCAGAGCAGTATTCAAGAGCCTTTTCGAGATATTCAAGCTTTGTTTCATAATCTTCAGCAGCGGTAGCCTGTGTATATGCGCTGACAAAAGAGCTGAAATTGGGATTTGTCATAGATGCTACAACATAAGCAAGAAGCGAACCTATAACGAGCACAAGGAGCAGAACGGGAATTGTTATAGCAATGATCTTTCCGGGTTTTCTCTTTTTCTTGGGTGCTTTTTCCTGAACAACGAGGTTTTCCTCTTCCTGCTCATCCGGCTCCTCTGCATCCTCACCGTCTTCAAGCTCCTGAATAACGGGCATGGAATTTGATTCTTCTACAGTTTCGTCATACTTTTCCTGGAAGGTATCTCTTAATGATTCAAGCTCATCATTGAGAGTCTCTGCCTCGTCTCCGTTTTCGGGAGCATTATCTGCAGTCTCTGCAGGAATTTCGTTTTCTTCGCCGGGAATACCGGTGATTTTGTTTTCTTCGTTCATCTTATTTCCTCCGAAATGTTGAATTACATTAAATTTTAGCATCTTTAATACAATAATTCAATACCTATTTTGTTTCAATATACACCGTTTTTCTTAATCTGATCTTAAAAAACGGGGCTGAAAAAAACTTATCGCTTTTTTCAGCCCCGCAAAATTATAATCCGAGCAGCTTTCTTACTGACGGTATTTTTATAAGCACTCCCGCTCCGAGAGATGTAAAAATACATTCGGGAAGCATATACTGACCGTTGTAGATAAGAGAATAAAGGTAAGGAGACATATCCTCAGCCCACTGCCCCCATATTACAACACCCGTTATGTAGTGACACACAAAGCGAAGTGTTATCATAAGTGCGATACCTGCAATAACTCCCGTATTTCCGAAGCTTTTTCTGAAAATTCCCGAAAAACCAAGCACCGTATAAGGGATGATGTAATCAAAAAGCATACATATTATCCAGGTTACCGGAGTGACACAGTAAACGAACACATTTCCTGATGAAAAGCCTATAGCAAACTGAATCACCGAGTAAAGGAATGCTGTAGGAAGTGCCCCTTTTATACCGTATTTTACGGCAATAAGACACACGGGAAGCATTGAAAGAAGTGTAATTCCTCCGCCCATAGGCATTTTCCAGATTTCAATGAAGCTAAGCACCACCGAGAGCGCCAGCATTACGGAGCACTCAGCAAGCTTTATGATGTTGTTTCTTCTGTTGTTTTTTTCTGCCATTGTTTTATACCTCTTGTAATTAAATTTGATTATCAAGAAAATCAGAGCCTGATACTGTTAAGAACCTCAGCTGACGGTATTTTTATCATACTCCGGCGCCGTTTGAATACAACAAAAAAAACCGTATACCACATCGGCATACGGATGACAATAACAGTATATGTTTTAACTCCCTACGCCGGTATTACCCATATCAGGTTAAAGGGTTTGACCTAAGTCATCTCAGCCTTTTACAGCACCCCTGTTAAGATTTTCAAGTGTATTTTATAACAATTGCAATTATTTGTCAATAGCAATTTCCTGCATTATTAAAAGCGTACCGTCCTCAACGGAAATTTCCGCAGCTTCTTCAAGGAAGGAATTGCTGACACCCAAGGCAAAATTCTTCTTAAGCACGGCTCTCTCAAGGGAGTATTTCAAACCGCTTAATGTGACACCAACCGATTTTTCACTGAAGGAAAAAACAGAAACCGTATCACCGCATTTACCTGCAAGTAAAGTCTTACCGTTGTTCAAAGCGGTAACCTTATAGCCCTCACCTATGAGATAAGCCTTTATCCCCTTTTCGGCAAGGGACGCTATAAGAGAGTAATTTGCAAAGGTGTGATCGGGTCGTCCGCCCATTCCGCCGTAAACATGTATTTCATCACACCCCTCTTCAAGGGCAATGGTGACTGCCGCGTGAGTGTCGGTAACATCCTTTTCCACCGGAAGCCTTATTACATTTCCTTCGGGAATCACCGAGGAAGAATCAAAATCACCCACTGTAACATGGGGAGTTATCCCCTTTTCAATGAGTATTTCAGCACCCTTGTCTGCAGCAATTATGATGTCATCGGGAGAAATTACGGGAAACTCACTTCCGTAAATTCCGCCGCCGAAAATTAAAGCTCTTTTCATAAAGCTTCACCCGCAATTATGGGATAAATATCCTTTACATCAGCAGCTATTTTATCAGCGGAGTCCATTTCACCCTCTTCGGAGAAGCCGTAAAGAACCCCTATTGAGGATATCTCAGCAGCTCTCGCAGCAGCAACATCAAACCTTGTATCACCGATAAGCACGGCTTCCTCTTTTTCTACACCGAAATGCTTTATTGCTTCAAGCGCAAGAGAGGATTTGTCGGAAACGTGGCTCTGGAATGAGGGACAGAAAAAGCCGTCAAAAAGGTTTTCAAGCTCTTGCTCCTTTGCAATTTTTCTTACAAATTCATAGGGCTTTGAGGAGCATACAGCAGTAAAATAACCTTCGTTTTTCAGCTTTAACAGAAGCTCTCTTATGCCGTCATAGACTCTCACTTCCGTTGACCCTACGGGCTTGTAGCGTTCACGGTACAAGGTCACCAGCTCTTCCGCAACTTCCTTGTCATCGGTACAATTCCACATAAAGCTGTCAAAAAGCGATGGTCCGATAAATGACCTTAACACTTTATCGGACAAAGGCTTCATTCCTTTTTTTTCGAGAGCATATCTTATACAGTTATATATCCCCTCACTGTTATCAACAACAGTGCCGTCAAAATCAAAAAGAATAAGCTTTTTCTTCATTTTTATTCACCGATATACTTATTATAAGCATCAAAAAGTCTCCGGGAAACTTCCTCTATGGTACCGTCAGCATCAATATATACTATATTTTCACGGTCCTTAAGCTTTTGGAATACCGTGTCAAACTGACGGCTGATTTTTGTAAGACTTTCCGTGTTTTCATATATTTCAATCGCTTCATCAGGACGGTTTGCCCTGATTCTTTCAATGCACTTTTCGGGTGCCATAGTAAGAAAAAGCACCAGGTCGGGGCGTCTTACCTCGGGGCAGCTGAAGTGCATATCCATAGCCCAGTCAAGGTCTGTTTCGTGCCCCTGATAGGCAAAGGTCGAATAATAGTAGCGGTCGGAAATAACAGTTTTTCCGTCTCCGAGCATTTTTTCTAAACCATCCTCGGGAGAAGTGTTATGCACTATTCTGTCGGAGAGAAATAATGCGGCAAGCGACCAGGGAGTGGCTTTTACCTCACCCGAAAGAATTCTTCTTATAAGCTTTCCTGTGGGATGAGAGGTGGGCTCTGCAGTTATTTCAACCTCTTTACCTTTTGATTTTATATACTCTGCAAGTATTTTTATCTGCGTGGTCTTACCTGTACCGTCAAGACCTTCTACTACAATAAATTTACTCATATTATTTTACCTTCAATAAATTATCTGAAAGAAGTGCCAGCTCCTCCATTGTGAGAGCCTCTGCTCTTACTGTGGGAGAAAGTCCCGATAA
>JAZRTO010000060.1:0-23107 GCA_045652065.1 Acutalibacteraceae bacterium | reverse complement strand
AAGCTTGCAAAGCTTGCTGACACCGCAGGTCTTCCCACAATGGGTATGAACAACGAGCAGAAGGCAAAGCTCTTCATTGCTACAATCCGTGAAATGAACGAAAAGATGGGTATTCCCGATAAGTTCGACTGTATTCAGGAGGACGACCTCCCCGTAATTGTAGAACGTGCTCTTAAAGAGGCAAATCCCCTTTATCCCGTTCCCAAAATTATGGATAAGAAGGATTGCGAAGCCGTAATCAGAAAACTTATGAAGTAATTCCGTATTCCCGTAATACACAACACATTTTCAGCTCCTCGGAAACGGGGAGCATTTTTTTTGCAGAAATTCCGGAATTTTCAATTCCCTCTTGCAATTATTTTAAGTTTGCTTTATAATTATTCTGTTAAATTATATTAAAAGGAGATGTCCTTATGTCACAGAAGGTAAGAGTCGGAATCATCGGTATCGGTAATATGGGTATGAGCCATATCAACAATTTTGTAAAGGGCAGTATGCCTGAAATTGATATCACCTGTGTAGCTGATATTGACGACAAGAAATTCCCCCGCGCTCAGGAAAAAATCCCCGGTGTTGTATGCTTTGGTACAGCTTCCGAGCTTATAAATTCGGGACTTTGCGATGCAGTTCTCATTGCAACTCCCCACTATGACCATCCCCCCATCGGCATTGAAGCTCTGAATGCAGGTCTTCATGTTATGAGTGAAAAGCCCGCAGGTGTTTACACAAAGCAGGTAAGAGATATTATTGAGGTTGCCGACAAGTCGGACAAGACCTATGCAATTATGTTCAACCAGAGAACCAACTGCATCTACCGCAAGGTAAAGGAAATGGTAGCTTCGGGCGAATACGGCGAGATGAAGCGTGTCAGCTGGATTATCACTGACTGGTACCGCACCCAGGCTTACTACAACTCAGGCGGATGGAGAGCTACATGGGCCGGCGAAGGCGGCGGTGTTATGCTTAACCAGTGTCCCCATCAGCTTGACTTATGGCAGTGGATCTGCGGTATGCCCTCAAAGGTAAAGGCTATCTGTCACGAAGGCAAGTGGCACAACATTGAGGTTGAGGACGATGTTTCCATCTATGTAGAATATCCTAACGGTGCTACAGGCACATTCATCACCACAACAGGCGACTATCCCGGAACAAACAGACTTGAAATCACACTTGATAAGGCAAAAATCATCTGCGAAAACGGTGAAATAAAGATGTTCCTTCTCAATATGTCAACAGACGAATTCACAAGAAATGCAGAAGAAGGCTTCGGCAAAATTGAGGGTGAATGGGTAACTGTTGAAACAGACGGAATCAACGACCAGCATGTGGGTGTTATGAATGCATTTGCTGCTCACATCTTAAGAAACGAGCCCCTTATTGCAGAAGGCAAGGAAGGCATCAACGGACTTACAATCTCCAATGCAGCATTCCTCTCCTCCTGGCTTGACAAGACAGTTGAGCTTCCTCTTGACGAAGACCTTTATTACGAGCTTCTCAAGGGCAAAATTGAAAATTCCGACACCAACAAGGTTGTAGTTGAACGTGTTGAAGATGATATGACAAGCACATTTTAATTAAAAGCGTAAAACTTCTGCTTACAATCACGGGAGGGGTTACCCCTCCCCTACAGCAAACAAATGAATTTCATTGCAGTGACGGGGTATCCCCGTCCGTCATATAAACCTCCCAGTGAAAGGATAAGACTATGTTATTTTCTCAGGATATCGGTATAGACCTCGGCACAGGTAACACACTTGTATGTGCCAAAAATAAAGGCGTCATAATAAGAGAGCCCTCGGTTGTGGCAATTGATGTAAAATCACAGCCTCAGAGGGTTGTTGCTGTTGGTGACGAAGCAAAAATGATGCTGGGCAGAACTCCGGGCTCAATTACCGCAATAAAGCCCCTTAAGGACTCTGTCATTGCAGACTATGATATTACAGCAGATATGCTGAGAATTTTTATGAAGAGAGCTACTGCAGGCACTCTTTTTACGAGAGCCCGTGTTCTCATCTGCATCCCTTCAAGCATCACGGAGGTTGAAAGAAAGGCTGTTCACGATGCCGCAAAGGCTGCAGGGGCAAGATATGTAAGTCTTATCGAAGCACCTATGGCTGCGGCTATCGGTGCAGGTCTTTCCGTTACTGAGGCAAAGGGCAGTATGATTGTTGATATCGGCTCGGGTACTGCCGAGGTTGCCGTTATTTCCCTCGGTGATATTGTGGCTTCCAGAAGTGTCAAGGTTGCAGGCGATGCATTTGACAATGCCATAGTTCAGCATATCAGAAAAACATACAATCTTCTCATCGGCGAAAAAACCGCAGAGGAAATAAAGCTCAGCATCGGCTCCGCTTCTCCCTATACAGGCGAAGGTGCCGTTTCCGTAAAGGGCAGAAACCTTTCTGACGGACTTCCCGGAACTGCTGAAATCAGCTCTGCCGACGTTAGACAGGCACTTAATGAGCCTCTTAATAAGATTCTTGATGCAATTCAGTACACACTTGAAAAAACTCCCCCCGAGCTTTCCTCTGATATCATCACCTCAGGTATTACTCTTACGGGCGGCAGCGCTAACCTCAGAGGACTTGACAAGCTCATTGAGAAGAAAACGGGTATGAAGGTGCATACTGCAGAAAATCCCACTGACTGTGTAATTACGGGCATTGCGGTATGTCTTCAGAAGGACAACCTTAATCTTTTCAGATAAACTGAGGGCAGTAGTATGAGAAACTTTTTTTCAGGCACAAAATTCAAGGTAAGTGCAGCACTTATTACGGCATTATTTCTTGCCGTGTTCATTTCCGCCGTTTCAAACAGCGGTTCATCTCCCGTGTCCTCAGCACTGAGCTACATACTTACACCCGTAGAAACTGTAGCTGTACACATAAGCGAAATGCTTTCCGATTTCAACGGTCATTTCGTTTCGTCAAAGGCTATGTCAGAAAAGGTAGAAGAGCTTGAAAGTCAGCTCAATGACCTGCGCCTCGAAATTGTCGATTTTGAAAAAACCAAGCACAAGCTTGAGGCATATGAGGATTTCCTCGGAGTAAAAGAGGATAATCCCGATTTTGCATTTGTCCCCGGGGAAATCATTCTCCGTGATATGTCCGATTTTTACGGCTCCTTTACACTCAATGTTGGCTCCGCTGACGGTGTTTCCGTAAACGATCCCGTCATTTATTCGGACAACCTGGTAGGTCTTGTTTCTACGGTTAATCCCAACAGCTGCACGGTTTATACTCTTTTCAATCCCGAAATCACCGTCAGCTCATATGAAATCCGCACGAGAGAAAGCTGCTACACTCAGGCTGAGTATTCTCTTTCCCAGGAGGGCTTTCTGAAGCTTTCGGGACTTAAGAAAAACACTCCCGTTGTATCGGGCGGTATTGTATGCACCTCGGGCATCGGCGGAATTTATCCCAAGGATCTTATTATCGGTTCGGTTTACGAAATAAGAAACGAGGTTACGGGACTTTCATCCTTTGCGCTGGTAACACCGGGAATTGATTACTCGAAGCTTACCGACGTATTTGTTATAACCGACTTTGAAGGTAAGGCTGACAAGGGCTGATTATGAAAAAACACTATTTTACACTTACGGCAGTAAGAAGATTTATATATTTTCTTCTGATACTGTCATCATACATTCTCCAGTTTATAATTCTCCCGAGAACTGCATTCCCCTTTCCCGTGCTGCTTCTCATTCCTACCGGAATTGCTGTTTCAATGCACGAAAAGGAAGCTGCAGGTATGCTCTGGGGACTTGTGACGGGTGTGCTGTGGGATATGGCTTCACCCCATACAGACGGTCTTATGGCTGTCATTTTCACGGTGCTGTTCCTTGTTACGGGACTTCTCACCAGATATACACTCAGAAATACCCTTCAGACTGCACTGCTGCTGACAGCAGTCAGCTCTCTTATCCCCTGTGCGGTTTCTCTTATGTACTCACTTGACGACATCACAAGAGACAGCCTTACGGAAATACTTACAAGAGAAGCTCTTCCCGGATTAATCATATCCGTTCTTCTCGCAATTCCCGTATACCTTATTGTACACGGAATATCAAAACGCTTTCACAGAGAAAGGTCTTAATTTCAACAGATGAAGGAAAAAATCAACAAAAAGGTCATTTTCATATTTTCATTTTTCGGAGTATTCTTTTTAGGCTTCATTGCACTTCTTGTATATATACAGATAGTAAATGCCGATGAATATTCCGCATCATCTGCTGTGTCCTCCTACGACATAACCGTGTCTGCGCCCCGCGGTGAACTCCTTGACCGCAGCGGCAATGCACTTGTATATAACGAGCTTATAAATACGCTCACCTTCAACTACACGGAATTCCCCCGTGAGGACAAGGAGATCAACGGGGAAATTTACGCTCTTATGCAGCTTCTTTCCGAAAAAGAAGAGGAGTGGACTGATGAGCTTCCCCTTGTTTTTGACGAGGAAGGGAAAATACAGTACAAGGAAGATGAAGACGCTGAGGTAAGCTACCTTAAGGGTCCTCAGGTCTGTGCTGTAAATGACTATGCAACGGCTGCGGACTGTCTGACGGTGCTTATTGAAAAATATGCCCTTGAGGACTACCCTGTCACGGTTGCACGAGACATTGCCTCAGTAAGATACAATATGCATAAAAACTGGTTTTCAACATCACTTCCCTACACCTTTGCAACAAAGGTATCTGTTGAAACAGTGGGATATATAAAGGAAAACAAAAGCATTTTCCCGGGTGTCGACGGCGGCACCTCATCACAGAGAAAATATTCCGGGGACGGCACCGCAGCCTCCCATATCTTAGGTGTTGTCGGTGTTATCAGCGCCGAGGAATATGACATAAAAAAAGCAGAAACAGAGGAAAAGCTCTCTGACCCCACTCTTACGGATGAGCAAAGGGATGCGATTAAAAAATCAGAGTATTCTCTTAATGATTTCATCGGAAAAAACGGCATTGAAAGCTATGCAGAGGGTTATCTCAGAGGACATTCGGGAACACTGAGCGTATCTCTCACAGCAGGCAAGCAGGTGCTTCGCTCCTATTCCGTTGTTCCTGAGGCAGGAAATACCATTTTCCTGACCCTTGACAGAAATCTTCAGGAAATTGCCGACAAATCCCTTAAAAAGCAGATTCTTGCAGTTACCGAAACAGAGGCTCTTGCCCAGGGTCTTACCCCTGCAGGTGCCGTTATTGTTCAGGATGTAAACACGGGAGCGGTGCTTGCTTCCTCTTCCTTCCCCAATTTCTCGCTTACTACATACTATGAGGATTACGATCTTCTGGCAGACGACCCGGGAAAGCCCTTGTGGAACCGTGCGGTGCAGAATACTTATTCCCCCGGCTCAACAATGAAGCCCGTAATTGCTATTGCAGCACTTGAAGAGGGCATCATTGACACTGAGTCAAAGGTATACTGTATGGGTCAGTATGAATACATCGACCAGGTTTTTGCCTGCTTCGGAAAAACCGCACACGGTCATCTTGATGTAGAGCATGCCCTGGAACACTCCTGCAACATTTTCTTCTTTGAAATGGCAAGACAGTTAGGCATTGATAAAATGAATACCTACTCTGCCCTCTTCGGACTGGGCAGCAAAACGGGCATTGAAATCTCCGAAAGTGCAGGTATTCTTGCAGGTATTGCATACAGAGACTCTCTGGGACTCGGCTGGAAATCCGGTGAAACTCTTCTTGCAGCCATCGGACAGTCAGATAATTCATTTACTCCCTTGCAGCTTAATAACTACTGTGCAACCATTGCAAACGGCGGCACCCGTTATGTTCCCTACCTTATAGAAAAGGTGGTTTCAAACGATTTTTCAGGAGAAACCTATATACATGAAAAGGAAGTTGCAGTTGAAACCAACGTTTCAAAGAAGACTCTTGATACCGTAAAAAAGGGAATGTGGCTTGTTGCCAATGAGGGCTCCTGCTCACCGTATCTCGGAAATCTCTCCCGTGAGGTTGCCTGCAAGACCGGTACCGCAGAAAAGACACTTGTAATTGACGAAAGAGTGGTTGAGGGTACTGACGGCTTCCTCATTGCCTTCGGTCCCTATGAAAATCCCGAAATAGCTATAACCGTTGTTATTGAAAATGCAGGCTCGGGCTCATCAACGGCTCAGGTTGCAGCCGATATATTCGAATATTACTTCTCAACTCTCGGCTCATCCCCCTCTGTACAGCCGGAAAACGAGATTATATGGTAATTTCGGGTTTATGACACCGAAAAATACATTTTTTATACCACAAAGCATTACTCCGCAATTCATTTATAAAAAACGGGATGCACAAGACGACGTCCCATGCAATGTAAAGGAAAATGCTTTACAAAAGGTTGTGTTAATATGGCAATAAAAACAGTTATCGCCTCAGGCAAGGGCGGTGTAGGAAAATCAACAATCGCAAAAAATCTCAGTCTTCACTTCGCTTCATCCGGGAATCGCACCCTTCTTATAGATTGTGATGCAGGTCTTTCTTCCCTCGATATTATGCTTTCCTGTGCAGAAGCAGTGAACTTTACCTGGTCGGATATTGCTGACGGAAGCTGCGAAACAGCCGATGCACTCCTTAAGATAAATGAGAATCTCACACTTCTGCCCTCTCCGAGAGTACCGCTTACTGAAGATTATGCGGACATTATCGAAAAGCTCACAAAGGAGCTTGACGATGAATTTGACTACATTTTCATCGATGCACCTGCAGGTGTGGGAAGAGGTCTCAGACGGGCTTCCTACGGTGCCGACAAGGCACTTATTGTCGCAACGGCAGATGAGGTTTCCGTAAAGGGCGCCGCAACTGTGGAAAATGTCCTTAAGGATGGCGGTATTGCCGAGTCTCGTCTTCTTATAAACCGCTATGATGTGAAGGCTGCGAAAAAGGGACATCTTCTGACTATAGATGAAATTATTGACAAAACCTCGGTACAGCTGATAGGTATTATTCCCGAGGAAAAGAATATAATGTACTCAACAGTAAGCAGCAAAAAGCTTAAGACAAAAAAGTGTGACGGAGCATTTTTCCGTATCGCTATGAGAATAGAGGGAAAATATATTCCCCTGGAGCTTTCACAGCTGAAATAAGTATTGAAAAAATAAAAATTTTATGCTATTATAGTGTATTATTAAAAGATTTAACTTTATTAAGGACGGTGGATTTATGAACATTGCATTAATAGCACACGATTCTAAAAAAGAGCTTATGACCCAGTTCTGTATAGCATACTGCGGTATATTAAGTCACCATTCACTCTGCGCAACGGCAACAACAGGTAAGCTTATTGAGGATGCTACGGGACTTCCCATAAAGAAATTCCTTGCAGGAAGTCAGGGCGGCGCACAGCAGATCGGTTCTCTTATTTCCTGCAATGAAATCGACCTTTTGCTTTTATTCCGCGATCCCCTCACAAAAAAGGCAAGCGAGCCTGACGATAATGACCTTCTTCGCCTTTGTGATGTGCATATGATTCCCGTTGCAACAAACATTGCAACAGCAGAATCCCTTGTCCGCGGTCTTGAAAGAGGCGACCTTGACTGGAGAAATCTTGTCAGAGGCAACTGATAATTTTCATTTTTTGAGGAGAAAACCCAATGGCACTTTTAACAAAAGCACCGAGAGGCACTCAGGACTGTCTTCCCGGAGAAAGCTATAAGCTCCGTTTTATGGAGAATGCGCTGGGAGAAACAGCAGGTAATTTCGGTTTCAGGGAGATAAGAACTCCCGTTTTTGAACACACAGAGCTTTTTATGAGAGGTGTGGGCGACACCACAGACGTTGTTCAGAAGGAAATGTATACCTTCAACGATAACGGTAACCGCAGCATTTCCCTTCGTCCCGAAGGCACTGCAGGTACTGTAAGAGCTTTCCTTGAGCACGGTCTGTTCAATGAGCCACTCCCCCAGAAATATTACTATCTCACCTCCTGCTACCGCTATGAAAAGCCTCAGGCAGGCAGACTCAGAGAATTCCATCAGTTCGGTGTTGAAAGTCTCGGCACGGGCTCACCTGCAGCAGATGCAGAAATCATTTCCCTTGCCCATCAGATTTTCGATTTCTTCGAGCTTGACAGCATCCGTCTTGAAATCAACTCCATCGGATGTCCCGAATGCAGAAAGCATTACCACGAGGCTTTGCTTCAGTACTTCAACGAGAAAAAGGGAGAGCTTTGTGAAACCTGCCTTTCAAGACTTGAGAGAAATCCCATGAGAATTCTTGACTGCAAGTCCCCCGTATGCTCTGCCATTGCTGAAGGTGCTCCCGTGGTTATCGATTTCCTCTGCGAGGAATGTGAAACACATTTCGGCAAGGTAAAAAAGCACCTTGATGCTATGGATATCCCCTATACAGTAAATCCCCGGATAGTCAGAGGACTTGACTATTATACAAAGACCGTTTTCGAGTTTGTATCCGACTCCATCGGTGCTCAGGGTACAGTGTGCGGCGGCGGTCGTTATGACGGACTTATCAAGGAGCTTGGCGGAAATGCACTTCCTGCATGCGGCTTCGGTATGGGAATTGAAAGACTTACAATGCTCTTGGACGCTCAGGGAAAGAAGTTACCCGAGGAGCCCCGTCCCTCTCTTTACATAGCACCTGCCTCTCCCGAGCAGTCTTACCTTGCAATGAAGCTTGTTAATGACCTTCGATATGAGGGACTGTCTGCTCTTACTGACCTGGGAGACCGTTCTCTTAAGGCACAGATGAAGTACGCAAACAAGAAAAATGCTCTGTATACTGCAGTTCTCGGTGAGGACGAGGCAGCAAAGGGCTCAGTTAATGTTAAAAATATGGACACAGGTGCCGTAACAGAGCTTCCCATTGAGGATTTTGCAGAAGCATTCTTAAGACTTACAATGAATGATGCATTCGCTGAAATAGGTGCGGATTTCCCACAGATGTAATAAAGGAGTATATAAATGGAATTTGTAACCGGAATGACAAGAACCGACTACTGCGGCAATTTCAGAGCCTCGGATGTCGGCAAGGAAATAACAGTTTTCGGCTGGGTTCAGCGATCAAGAAACCTGGGCAGCCTTATATTCATTGACCTTCGCGACAGAACAGGTCTTTTACAGTTAAGCTTTGACGAAACAAGCGACAAGGCAGTTTTTGAAAAGGCTGCTTCCGTTAAGAGTGAATATGTTCTTGCTGCAAAGGGTATCGTAAAGGAGCGTTCCGCAAAGACGGACAAGATTCCCACAGGCGATATTGAAGTATTCGTAACAGAGCTTCGCATACTTTCAAAGAGCGAAACACCTCCCTTTGAAATTGTTGAGGGCTCACAAACCGGCGAAACAACAAGACTCAAGTACCGTTATCTTGACCTTCGCCGTCCCGACCTTCAGAAGAATATCATTTTAAGAAACAAGGTTGCTAAAATCACCCGCGACTATTTCTATGACAACGGCTTTATAGAAATTGAAACTCCCATCCTTATGAAATCCACTCCTGAGGGAGCTCGTGACTTCCTTGTTCCCTCCCGTCTTCACAACGGTGAATTTTATGCACTTCCCCAGTCACCTCAGCTTTACAAGCAGCTTTCAATGGTGGCAGGCTTTGACAGATATATGCAGATTGCACGCTGCTTCCGTGATGAAGACCTTCGTGCAGACAGACAGCCCGAATTCACTCAGATTGACCTTGAAATGTCCTTCGTTGATGTTGATGACGTTTTAGGTATGATTGAAGGCTACATTGCAAAGCTCTTCAAGGAAGCAATTGATGTTGAAATTCCTATGCCTCTCCCAAGACTTAAGTATCTTGATGCTATGGAGCGTTACGGCTCGGACAAGCCTGATACACGCTTCGGTATGGAGCTTTTCGACCTTTCCGATATCGTAAAGGACTGCGGCTTCTCCGTATTTGAAGGCACCGTAGCCTCGGGCGGCACAGTAAGAGGTATCACAGCAAAGAATGCAGTTTCCGTTTATACAAGAAAGGAAATTGACAAGCTTACCGAATTCGCAAAGGGCATCGGAGCTAAGGGTATGGCTTGGATTCGCTATACAGATGACGGCATCGCATCCTCCTTCGGCAAGTTCATCTCAGAAGAAAAGATGCAGGAAATCTTAGCTAAAGCCGGTGCCGAAAAGGGTGACGTTGTATTCATCATCGGTGACAGAAAGAACCTTGCTCTCTCAGTTCTCGGCTCTCTCAGAAACGAGGCTGCAAAGAAGCTTGACATCATCCCCGAGGGCTACAACTTCCTCTGGATTGTTGAATTCCCCTTCTTCGACTGGGACGAGGAAACAGGCACATGGGTTGCTATGCACCATCCCTTTACATCCCCCATGGATGAATGTATTCCTTACCTCGACACCGACAAGGGCGCTGTAAGAGCTAAGGCATATGACCTTGTTCTTAACGGCATCGAGCTTTCCTCAGGCTCAATCCGTATTACTAACCCCGAGCTTCAGGGCAAGATTTTCGAGCTTCTCGGTCTTACTGACGAAGAAGCACACAACAAGTTCGGCTATCTTCTTGATGCTTTCCGCTTCGGACCTCCTCCCCACGGCGGTATGGGTATAGGTCTTGACAGACTTGTAATGCAGATGATCGGCGCGGAAAGCCTTCGTGATGTTATTGCCTTCCCCAAGCTCAAGGATGCTACGGAAGCAATGACAGAATGTCCCTCAAGAGTTGACGATGAACAGCTCAAGGTCTTAGGCCTTGAAATTACAAAGGCAGAAAAAGCAGAATAATCACCTACAAATGCTCTCTTTCACAGGGAGCATTTTTTTTGAGAAAATTACATCATCTGTAACGGGAGGGAGAACTCCTCCCCTACAAGTAAAAGCTACATTTATATCCGGTATGCGATTTATATTGAAACAATATAAAATTTATGTTAAAATGAAAAAAATGGTTACAGGTGAAGAATATGTATAATAAAAAGCTTAGCTTCAATAATGACGGAAAATTCAAGATAATGCAGATTGCTGATGTACAGGAATCTGCCACTGTAAATCCCGATACAATAAAGCTTATGTCTCTGGCTTTAGAGCGTGAGAAGCCTGACCTTGTTGTGTTTACAGGCGATCAGATTTACGGTATTCATCCCTCCTTTTATAACAAAAACAGAAAAGAGCAGGCTGTAAGGGTATTAAAGGAAATCACCGCTCCTATTGAAAAGGCAGGTATTCCCTTTGCCGTTACATACGGAAATCACGACTGTCAGGTGGGGCTTTCAAATGCCCGTCAGGCAGATATTTACGGAGAATCTCCCTTTAACATTTCAGGTGAGCCTCATTCCGATACCGACCGCGGAACCTTCCGTCTGCCCCTTTTTGACGGAGAAAAGCACATATTCGATATTTACCTTTTCGACTCCAACGGACAGTCTCCCACAGGTGAATATATGCCCGTATCGGAAGCACAGATTGAGTGGTTCAGAGAAGAACGGGAAAAGGCAAAAGAAAATGACTGCTACACAAACGGGATTGTCTTTCAGCACATTCCCGTACCTGAGTTCTACGATGTTCTGAAGAAGGTGAAATTCGGCACAAAAGGTGCGGTTGAAGCCTTCCGTGAGCATAAGGGTGAGTTCTATGTACTCCCTGAGAAAATATTGGCTGAGGGCGGTTTTATGGGCGAAAGCCCAGCTACTCCCGACCGCAATTCGGGACAGTTTGAAGCACTTAAAGAAAAAGGAAATATTCTCGGACTTTTAGTAGGTCACGACCACATAAACTCTTATGTATCCGAAAAAGACGGTGTAAAACTCATTTACACACAAGGGGCTGGCTTTAATGTATACGGGCCCGGAAGAAACAGAGGTGTAAGAATAGTTGAGCTCCAAAAAAACAACCTTGATACCTTCTCAACCTACACTGTAACCTTCGGTGAACTGACAAATGATAAGCTTTCAAACCCATTGCAGGAATTCATCTTCACACATATTCCTACAAGCATGGAGCAGGTAAAGCGAATTGCCGCCATAGGTCTCACGGCAGGTGCTGTCATTGGCTCGGCAGGACTTCTTGCCTTGAAGAGGATGAGACGACAGGGATAGCTCTTCCGTCCGACTTTTTTATATACTTTGGCACACTGCTTTTTGCCCTTTCTTCCGCCCTTCTGATATCATAGGAGGCATCGGGATCAGGCTGCAGCTCAATGAGCTCATATTTTCCCGTATAACCGCGATTTTTCTCAGCCGTCTTCGGCATTCCCCCGTATGTACAATTGCGCTCCTTTTCATATATTGCATTCTGACACAGCTTCGCATAGTGATTCGTAATCGGCTTGCCTGTATAGTTTTCAAGGTAAGCCGAAAACTTTTCTATAAGAATATCGGCATCAGAAAACTCAGTCTTAAGCTCCTCATATTCCTTCTCAGAAAGGTAAACATTTCCGAATCTGCCCCGTGCTTTCCGTTCAGCTCTGTCACATTTTTCCTTTTTAAGCTCTGACCCTTCATCAGCGCCTAAATCATCGGAAAGGTCATATACTGAAGCTTCTGCGTCCTCAACATACGAAATCACCTCCGTCCGCTTTTTGTGTGACGGATTACTTTTTTCTCCGTTATTATCAGCCCCACCGCAAAGAAAAGGAGGAAGCAATGTAATCAGAGTATACTTATTTCTGATATTCTCACATCTGATACCGCCTGATTCCTCAAAAGCAGCAAGAATACGTCTGAGCTTTGCAATGGAAAAGCCAAGCTTTCTTGCAAGATCTGCCTTTGAAATAAGAATCTGATTCACGCCTACCTTTACTTCGTCAATATATGCTTCACGGAATCTTGCACGAAGCAGCAGATTAATATATGTACCCAAGACATCACAATCTCTCATCTCCTCATACTTCAGAATAGCTCTGGGAACCATAATAAAGCCGTTATCCATCAGCATCCTCCTTCTGACACAACAAATGGGAGCTGCATCCCACGGGACACAGCTCCTGAAATTATTTATATTCACTTGTATATTGGGAGAAACTTTTTTCTCTCCCTTTTCGCCGTTATTATAGCACAAATGTTTGCCCGAAGTCAATGCCTGAGAGGGCTTTTTAGCGCAAAACTTTAAGCCTGATTTTAACTGTTTATTGTACATCTTGAACAAATGTTCGTTTAATTCTTATTAAATGCTCCGTTTTTCTGCATTTTTATTCTTTTTCTTATATTCTGCACTCTTTTATCCGCAGCAACTCACTCTGTCCTGCTATGTCAGTAACTTCTGACTTTTAATAAAATTAATTTTACAAAGTATTATTAAGAAAAAGGCTTTTTTCTCATTATTCTATCTCATTATTCTATCTCTTTATTCTGTATCATTCTTCTTATTCCTTTTTCTATATATAAGGGGTCGGTCGTTCAGTCGGTTGTTCGGTCGGTTGTAAAATCAGAAACCGTCGGTTGTTCGGTCGGTTGCTGAATGAAAAAAGGGTCGGTTGCAAAACAAAAAGCCACACGGGAAAAGCCCTTATTTTTCAAGGGATTTCACGGTGGCAGGGTCGGTTGTAAAACTTAAAAAGCGTCGGTTGTTCAGTCGGTTGTAAAATCAGCTACCGTCGGTTGTAGGGTCGGTTGTAGGGTCGGTTATTCCTCTATTAAGCTGTAACTGCCCGAGCGGAGTATTCTCATTAAATCCTCAATGGTTTTAATAGGCTCATCTGTGATAATCCCCCCGGGATTTGTCTTATTCTTATTATGAAAATCACCGCCTGAGGTTCTTACGGCAAAATTGTTCTCCTTTGCCCATTTCTTTGCCTTTTCATTGGCTTCAGTTCCCTTATCCTTGCCGTTATACACCTCGCAGCCGTGAAGGAGCTTTGGATTGTGCCTGAAACGAAGCTTGCGGAAAGGGTGTGCCTCAAGTAATATAAGATTATTTTTATCACAAAGCTTCTTTAATCGTCTTAAGTATTTTGTCATAAGATTTCCGCTGCTTCTTAAAAACTCCTCATCTGCGCCGTAAATAAGAAAGTCATCAATAGTAAAGAAAAAGCGTACCTCAACTGCGAACAGCACGGTAAAGTCATCCCCTGCCGCAGCCTTAGCATTTCTGTAGCCCTGAAGATAATGGTCAATGTATTTCTGAGGCATTAAAGCCTTATGAAAAAGAAAGGTCTGCGGAGAATAATGGTCGGTTATGACTACTCCGTCATAGCCCCTCTCCTTATAAAATTCAACCGCATCGGAAGCCTTCGAGGATGCACAAAAGCTTGTTTCCCCCGTGTGGCAGTGAAGCTCATATTTATATTTTCTCATATTTTACTCCATAATAAATAATAAAAAGATTATACATTATATTTAAGTGTTTTTCCAGTAAAAGAATAAATTTCTCCGTGAGGCATATATTTTAGAGTAAATATAATGAAAAGATTAGTCAAAAAGGAAAAAAAGAGGAAAATTTTTCAATAAAGGTATTGCAATTTTTCAAAATTTGATTAAAATATACTTAGCACTCAAATAATAAGAGTGCTAATTTATAAAATAATCAATTTATAAAATATTCTCAGGAGGGATTTTATTATGACACTTAAACCCTTAGGTGACAAAGTGGTTGTTAAATTCACTATTGCGGAAGAAACCTCAAAAGGCGGCATCATCCTTGCAGCTGCTGCACAGGAAAAGCCCCAGACAGCTGAGGTTATCGCTGTAGGCCCCGGCGGTATCGTTGACGGCAAGGAAATCGAAATGCAGGTTAAATGCGGCGATAAGGTAATTTTAAGCAAATATGCAGGCACAGAAGTAAAGCTCGACAACGAGGAATACACCGTTGTTAAGCAGAGTGACATTCTCTGTGTTGTAGAATAATTTCGGGAGGACTTTTTATTATGGCAAAACAGTTACTTTACGGTGAAGATGCAAGAAAGGCTCTTCAGGCAGGTATAGATAAGCTCAGCAATACAGTTAAAATCACCCTTGGCCCCAAGGGCAGAAACGTAGTTCTTGACAAGAAGTACGGCGCTCCCCTTATCACCAACGACGGTGTTACAATTGCTAAGGAAATTGAGCTTGAGGATGCTTTCGAAAATATGGGCGCACAGCTTGTTAAGGAAGTTTCCACAAAGACAAATGACATTGCAGGTGACGGTACAACCACCGCTACTCTTCTTGCTCAGGCTCTTGTAAACGAGGGAATGAAGAACGTAGCAGCAGGTGCTAACCCCATGACTGTAAAGAAGGGCATCCAGAAGGCTGTTGATGCTGCTGTAAAGGCTCTTAAATGCGATGCAAAGCCCGTTGAAAACTCATCCGATATCGCAAGAATCGCTACTGTTTCCGCAGCTGACGAAAACATCGGCGCACTTATTGCAGAGGCAATGGAAAAGGTTTCCGCTGACGGTGTTATTACAGTTGAAGAATCAAAGACTGCTGAAACCTCCTGTGATGTTGTTGAAGGTATGCAGTTTGACCGCGGCTACATCTCCCCTTACATGGTAACAGATACAGACAAGATGGAAGCTGTTATTGACGATGCTTTCATTCTTATTACAGATAAGAAAATCACAAATATTCAGGAAATCCTTCCCCTTCTCGTGCAGGTTCTTCAGGCAGGCAAAAAGCTTGTTATTGTTGCTGAGGATGTTGAAGGCGAAGCACTTGCTACAATTCTTGTTAACCGTCTCAGAGGTACATTTACCTGCGTATGCGTAAAGGCTCCCGGCTTTGGCGACAGAAGAAAGGAAATGCTTCAGGATATCGCTATTCTTACAGGCGGTCAGGTTATCACTTCTGATCTCGGTCTTGAGCTTAAGGATGCTCAGGTTTCACAGCTCGGCCGTGCAAAGCAGGTTAAGGTTACAAAGGAAAACACCATCATCGTTGACGGTGCAGGGGTAAAGGCTGAAATTGCTGCCCGTGTTAATCAGATAAAGTCTCAGATTGAGGTTACAACCTCAGAATTTGACAAGGAAAAGCTTCAGGAAAGACTCGCAAAGCTTGCAGGCGGTGTTGCAGTTATTCACGTTGGTGCTGCTACAGAGGTAGAAATGAAGGAAATGAAGCTCCGTATAGAGGATGCTCTTGCTGCTACAAAGGCTGCTGTTGAAGAAGGCTATGTTGCAGGTGGCGGTGTTGCTCTTCTCAATGCTATCCCTGCTGTGGCTTCCCTTCTTGAGGAAAATGACAATGCCGATGAAATCACAGGTATCAAGATTGTTCTCAAGGCAATTGAGGCTCCCATCCGTCAGATTGCTGCTAATGCAGGTCTTGAAGGCTCCGTTATCATTGATGCTATCAACCGTTCAGGAAAGAAGGGCTACGGCTTCAACTTCGCTACTGAAGAGTATGTTGATATGGCAGAGGCCGGTATCCTTGACCCCACAAAGGTTACACGCTCCGCACTTCAGAACGCAGCATCCGTTGCAGCAATGGTTCTTACAACAGAATCTCTTGTAACAGATAAGCCCGATCCCGCAGCAGAAGCAGCTGCAGCTGCAGCAATGGCTAACCAGGGCGGCGGAATGTATTAATTTAATCCGAATTCGGATTTTGAAGCAAAAAAATTACAGCTCCTCGGTTTCGGGGAGCTGTTTTATTATTAACAGAGCAATTTAATATGTGTATCTTAAGCCGTCAATCCATTCACCCTTGATAAAATCACGGGCTCTGACAACAATTTCATCCTCGTAAACCTCAATTACAATACCGTCGCCTGCCTCATATTCTGTGGTTTCGGTTACACGCGGAAGATTGATACAATCAATACCGTATGAATTGTAGAAGTTATCCTTACCCATATCATCGTGAATATGTCCGTGAACAAAAAGCTCAGTATCATATTCCAGAAGAAGATCAGCAAGTCTCTGAGGATCACTGTCTCTGAGATAACGAATGGGGAAATGATTGAACACAAATACAGGAGCATCATTAGCATCTGCTTCCTTAAGAACTCCTTCAAGCCAGGTGAACTGCTCTTCAGTCATACAAAAATCCGCAGCAGCATCATCCTCGGAAGAGAGAACTATAATATAGCAGCCGTCTATAACCTTATAGTAATAATCTGTTTTTATGTTATTCCAAAGATAAAAAGCATTGTTACGGACAAACTTTTCACGAAGAGATGCATAATCTCCGGCACCGTTGCCCACATCATGATTTCCCACAACAACAAAATTGTTTTTTGCAGGTCTGACAGCGTTTATGGCCGAGTAAAACAGAAAATCCTCGGGAATCTGACCGTTCATAACATTGTCACCGGTATAAATGACAGCATCAACATCATCACCGGCCTTTATTCCGTTGAGAACATCGCTGAAGTTCTGATAACTTGCAGGGTTGTTTGTTTCAACATGAACATCAGAAACTGCGACAAAGCTTGTGATAAGATCATCAGGTCTTTCTGCCTGATAAGCCTCCCCCGTGCTCTGAGTAAAGGGTGACATCATGGTAAACAGCACCATAAGAGAAGCGACTAAATCCTTAATAAAAGTAATTACTGTTGTAAAATCCATAATTTTTCATTCCTTCCTGTAATTTAATATAATTATAACATTAAAGCACCGTTTTGTAAACAAAAATACCTGTTTTTGTATCGGAAATTACCGCGGCGATTTTATTTCAATTATTTTATTTTTTTATTAAAAAATGTATTGACAAACCTGTTTAATTATAGTATAATTCATAACGTTCCGAAGAGAATATAGAGGTATAGTGTAACGGTAACACTCCGGACTCTGACTCCGTCATTTAAGGTTCGAATCCTTATACCTCTGCCAAAAATCGACAAGTTTCGACAGAAGCTTGTCGATTTTACTTTTTCACTATTAACTCTTCACTTTTCACTCTTCTCTCGAAACTTGTCGATTAGATAATAGGTAAAAGTGAATAGTGAATAGATGCCGTTCATATCAGCGAATGGGATTTTTATTTTTTACCTTTTTCCTATTTACTTTTCTGTTCTCTTTTCTTCGGTCGTGAACACTATCCCCTACAGCATAATGTCCGTATTCTGCAAAAAATTCAGGCACAGGCTACTTTAAGTGTAGCTTGTGCCTGAAAATTTTTATTCTGCTTTTGAGTCAGTTTCACTGAATATTTTCGCGCATATAATGAAATTGGCAAAGGACAAAAGGTAAATTACAAGAGAGAACCAGGGGCTTAAAGACACAAGCTTATCAACCACATCCGATATCTCAGTTCCGAGAAGAGAAAGTGCAGGAATAATTACCCTGTCAGCAAGCCTTATAAGAACATAAAAAAGTCCTGCGCCGTCAACAATTACAGTCGTTATAATAAGACGCTTGTCTCTCTTGAAATGAAGCCACATTGCCGTAAAATAATAGCAGCAAAATGCAGGTAAAGACGAAATGACAAGAAGTGCTGAAAATACGGGATGAAGCATAAAGGATGCATCGGGAATAACAAACTGCAAGGCTGTTACAATAAGGTTGAACACGGGAACAGCCATCAGCACAGGGAAGATTTTATTATTCCACAAATGCTCTCCGTAAAGCTCCGAGGTTTCCTTAATAAGCTTCGCTGCAAACCACAAAATAACAACAATTATAACGGTGTTTAGTGATTCTACGGTAGCATTATTTGCCCATATTCTCGGCAGAAAGAAGGAAACAATAAGAAGCAGTGACATTAAAGCCCCTGTAATTCCCGGCTTCATACTGAATTTATTCTGTTGAGGCATACTGTTTCCTCCTCCAAGCTAAAAATTAATAATATACCTTAAGCGTCTTGATTTCAAAGGGACGGAAGGTAAGAATTTCATCAATTGAAGAAAGAACAGCTGTTTCTTCTTCAAGCATATTTGTAACTGCTACCTTCTTAGCCTTTTCTGTGAATTTCATCTTTGTTCTTGTGTATGCACCCTCTGCCTCGTATACACGTACGATAAATGCTTTTTGTGCATCCTCGCAGGGCTTTACAGCCTCTATGAAGCAGTTGTCAGCCTCAATACCCACAAGAGCATCGATATTAAGCTCACCTGCTGTCTGAATGGCAGGAACATTGAGCATATATGAGGGCTTGATAACGCTTTCAGAGCTAAATCCCGAGTCATGGGGAAGAACGGAATATACACAGCGGTGAAGCCCGTCGTGATCACCCATATGGTCAGGTCTTGTGCCGCCCTTGTGAAGAGAAAGTCTGAGAGAACCGTCCTTTGCGCTGATGCCGTACTTACAGTCATTAAGAACACTGACACCGTAGCGAGCCTCGGAAATATCCGAATACTTGTGGTTGAGAACCTCAAACTTAGCCTGCTCCTCTGAGGTGTTTCTTGTTGTGGGACGCTTAGCGTAGCCGAACTGAATTTCGTGACGTGCAAAGTCATCGAATACATCACTGTCAAATGCAACCTTGAGGAACTGATGATTATCCTGCCAGTCCATAATTGTATCAAAGCGGATTTCAGCAGAATCTGCGAAGAACATCATATCCTGAGTAACGGTTGACTTTTCGGAAATCTGATACTTGTTTCTTATAATGTATGCAACCTTACCCTCAGAAACAAGCTCGCTTTCAACAAGGTTTGATACATTTCTGAACTTAAGCTCATAGTCAGCATCAACATCCCAGTTATCCCAGGAAGCAGGAACATCCTCAGCCATAAGAAGAGTATTGTAGTTTTCACCGTTTACTATCTGACGGCCTGCACGCTTGTCGAAATATTCGCTGATTGTTCCGTTTTCAGCAAATGTTACCTCATAAAGAGGAGTTGAAAGCTTATTACCTTCTCTTAAGAAGTTACTGTTGAATCTCTTTTCTTCATCAACAAGTGTAAGAGTCACAGCGCTGAATGCAGGAATCTTCACACCGCCCACAAGAAGAATATTCTTGCCGTCAAGGTCAGTGTATCTCTGCTGATTGTATCGGCCCTCAATAACCTTGCCCTCGGGAATACCTTCAAGGAAGAGAACATCATTTCTTTCAAATGAAAGAGTATTGATAACGGTTATCTTGTCTTCGCCTTCTGCCTTAATGAGAAGCTCTGTCTTTTCCTTTGCTGTCTTTATAAGCTCTGAAGTTTCTGCACGGCTTTCAACGTGAGCCTTGTTGATACAGGTACCGGGAAGAATATCATGGAACTGATTGAGAAGAAGTGTTTCGTAAAGAGGAGCAATTTCCTCACTGTCAGCAGCCTTGTCACACTTCACCGCATTATTTACGGTCATAATTTCAAGGTCTCTGAGAGCAAGCTCGGACTTTCTGTTGTTTCTCTTTATTGTGTGCTGATTTGTAAGTGTACCTCTGTGAAGCTCAAGATATAATTCACCGCGGTATGTATTGGGATTTACTGAGTCTCTTTCAAGCTCCTCCATAAAGTCGCCGACTCTTGAATAACGGGTCTTGGGGATACCGTCAAGATTCTCAATTCTTCTTGCCATTTCAATCATTTCGAACTGAGGTCCGCCGCCGCCGTCACCGAAGCCGAAGGTAAGCATACGCTTATCTGTTACGCCTCTCTGCTTGATACCGGCTTCATTATTGATTCTGTCATATACATCAGCAGCATCGGGGAAATGATGGGTTGTATTGAAATGAGTAAACACCTTTGTTCCGTCAATACCCTGCCAGTAGAAGGTATCATAGGGGAATGAATTGGTGTCATTCCAGCCGATTTTTGTTGTAAGGAAGTAGTCAACTGCGCAGCCCTTCATAATCTGGGGAATTGCAGCGGAATAACCGAAGGTGTCGGGAAGCCAGAAGCAATTTGAAGTATAACCGAAATGCTTTCTTGTGAATCTCTGTCCCCAGAGGAACTGTCTTATCATTGATTCACCTGATGTGATATTACAGTCACATTCAACCCATACACCGCCGTTAGGCTCATATCTGCCCTCGGCTACTGCCTTTTTGATGTCCTCGAAAAGCTCGGGATAATGCTTTCTTATCATATCTCCGTGACAGGCAGATGACTGAATGAACTTATATTCGGGATACTGCTCCATAAGATTGAGCTGATTTGCATATGTTCTTGCACACTTCTTTACGGTTTCACCAACGTGCCACAGCCATGCAGTGTCCATATGTGAGTGGCCGATGATAGCAGCCTCGGGAGCATTGTCGCCGTTCTTTGCAGAAAGAGCTTCCTTGATAACGGGCTTTACCGTACGAAGAGCCTCAACAACCTTTTCAAATGCTACATCATCGGTTGCTGTCGGAATATTTTCATAGACCTTAAGGAGAGCGTTTACTGCACTTGCTCTCTGGAAGCTGTCCCTGGGAAGTGCTGCAGTCAGCTGATGGAGTGTCTTAAGGTCAAAATAGAACTCCTGAACCTCGTAATCCTTCACACAGATATCAGCACCTTCATAAAGGAACTTGAATTCTGTTCTGCCTGTGTTTTCAAAGGGCATACAGCCGGGCACAAAGTGACCTGCATAATATTCGAGAGCGATATTCAGCTTCTCCCCTGCCTTGGGGTTAAACTTTACCATATCGCAATAGTGGTTGCCGTGTGCGGTAACAACAATCTTGGATGCAAAGGTACCGAAAGGCTTACCGTTTACAAAAAGAAGTGCCTCATAGCCACCGATGTGAGGCTTGATAAAAAGTGTCTGACCGTCAAGCTCCTGAGGTACTGTGAAGTCGCCTCTGAACCAGCAGTATGTACCCTCGCCTTCCCAGTATTCACCCTTTTTTGCGGGGCTGAAGGGAAGCTCGGGCTCTTTATGATATCTCTTGTCCACGTGGCACTTTTCCACGTTTTCAAGCTCGCCAACCTTTATGAAGATGTGTGGCTCCATTCTTTCAATGAAGGACTCCATCTTCGCAAGGAAGCGTTCAATCTGTTTTTCGTTAAGCATATTAAACTCCTCCGTTACGGATATATTATTATGCCTATTTTATTATATATTTACAATATTTTCAAGTGCTACTTTGTAAATATATTAAAAATTCCGAGAGAACTTTTTTTGGCACAGCTGCAGGGAGCCGCATTTTTCACAAGTATTGTTTCATCTCCCATAACAACTATATCACTCCAGCATACCCGAAAGCTTTCAGGGCGTTTGAATGAAAATCCCGAAGACAAAGAGGATACAATAATTGCAGAAATTTTTCCCGAAGAGACCTCAGCCTCAACATCGGTCACATAGCCAATTCTGCAGCCGCTTTCTATGCTTATAACATCCTTATTCTGCAGTTCTTCAATAAGACAGCTCATAACATCACCAGAGTAATTTATATGCATTATTAAGGAAAAATATGAGTAAATTCCGAATTTATCAACAGCACTTTTCTCAGAATTGCGAAATCCGAATTCTCCTTATTCTTTCACCTTCCGCTTTATACTCTTCTCTATCCTCGACACCTGAGCCTGAGAAATTGACAGCTCTCCTGCAACCTCGGTCTGAGTCTTCCCCTGATAAAAGCGCATATCCAGTATCTGCTTTTCACGGGGTGACAGATTTTCAATGGCATCCCTTATTGAAATCTCAGCTACGGAATCCGCATCCGTATAGCAGTCCGACAGCTGATCAAGAACGTAAAGCTCGTCACCGTTGTCCGAGTAAACAGGCTCATAAATCGACACGGGAGTAACCACCGATTCAAGGGCTAACACTACATCCCTTACGGGTAATTGGAGCTTGCTTGCAATTTCCTCAACAGTAGGCTCGCGGTTATTCTCCTTCATAAACACATCCTTCACAACCATTGCGTGATAAGCGGTATCCCTCATTGAACGGGAAACTCTCAGATACGTATTGTCCCTTAAATATCTCTTTATCTCACCTATTATCATGGGTACCGCATAGGTGCTGAATCTGACGTTCATTGTCAGGTCAAAATTATCACATGCCTTAATAAGACCGATACAGCCAACCTGAAACAGATCATCAGGATCCTCGTCACGGTTTCTGAACCGCGTCACAACCGACAGCACCAGTCTGAGATTTCCGTTTATAAGCCGTTCTCTCGCTCTTTTATCTCCCTCCTGTGCCTTTTTCAGAAGCTCCATACACTCGTCATGCTTCAGAACCTGCAAGCGCGAGGTATCAACAGAAGAAATTTCAACTTTCTTATAGTACATCAGCATCTTTCCTTTCGCCAACATTATTGGCTCAATGAAAGGAGTAATATACATTTTATCGTAAATTCATAATTCTGAATTCAAAAAACACACCCACATATAAGCATTTACTTATACCCCCAATAAACTCAATTGATTACCAAAAATATATATGTATTTTATTACGATT
>JAZRTO010000059.1:0-19649 GCA_045652065.1 Acutalibacteraceae bacterium | reverse complement strand
GGCGGCCCTTATAGGGCCTGTGCAAACCACCAGTTCAACTGGTGGTTATGATTGTCCGTTCTTCATCATTTTTTTCCTATCCCCTTAAAATGAGCTGTAAAAAAACTTTCGTTTTTTTACAGCCCCTTGTCTGTTATGTGTTTTTCTGTGTTATCAGAATTCAAGCTTTTCTGCGATATATGCTTCAAGCTCTGCAATGGGAAGTCTTACCTGCTCCATTGTATCACGGTCACGGACTGTTACGCAGCCGTCAGTTTCGGAATCGAAGTCATATGTGATACAGAAGGGAGTACCGATTTCGTCCTGTCTTCTGTAGCGCTTACCGATTGAGCCTGCATCGTCAAATTCACACATGAACTTCTTCTGAAGTGTGTGGAATACCTTCTCTGCGCCTTCGTTGAGCTTCTTTGAAAGGGGAAGAACTGCACACTTGTAAGGAGCAAGTGCAGGGTGGAAGTGAAGAACAACTCGTGTATCATTCTTCTCTGCATCAACTACCTCTTCGTCATATGCTTCTGTCATAAGAGCAAGGAAGAGACGCTCAACACCGAGAGAGGGCTCGATAACATAAGGAATATATCTTTCGTTAGTTGTGGGATCAAAGTAGTCAAGAGTCTTACCTGATGTGTTGATGTGCTGAGTAAGGTCATAGTCAGTTCTGTCAGCAACACCCCAAAGCTCGCCCCAGCCGAAGGGGAAGAGGTATTCAAAGTCTGTTGTAGCCTTTGAATAGAAGCAAAGCTCATCTGCGTCGTGGTCGCGAAGACGAAGATTTTCCGCCTTCATACCGAGGCTGTAAAGCCAGTCACGGCAGTATGCTCTCCAGTAATTGAACCATTCAAGGTCAGTACCGGGCTTGCAGAAGAATTCAAGCTCCATCTGTTCAAACTCACGTACACGGAAAATGAAGTTACCGGGAGTGATTTCATTTCTGAAGGATTTACCGATCTGTGCAACACCGAAGGGTACCTTTCTTCTTGTTGTTCTCTGAATATTAGCAAAGTTTACGAAAATACCCTGTGCTGTTTCAGGACGAAGGTAAATTTCATTCTTTGAGTCTTCTGTTACACCCTGGAAGGTCTTGAACATAAGATTGAACTGTCTGATGTCTGTGAAGTTGTGCTTTCCGCAGTCGGGACAGGGAATGTTCTTTTCCTTGATGTAATCAGTCATCTGCTGGTTTGTCCAGCCTGCAACATTTGTGCCGTCAAAATCTTCAATAAGGTTATCTGCTCTGTGTCTTGTCTTACATTCCTTACAGTCCATAAGAGGATCGGAGAAGCCGCCCAGATGACCTGAAGCCACCCATGTCTGGGGATTCATGAGAATAGCTGAATCAAGACCTACGTTGTAGGGATTTTCCTGTACGAATTTCTTAAGCCATGCCTTTTTGATATTATTTTTAAGCTCAACACCGAGGGGGCCGTAGTCCCATGTGTTTGAAAGACCGCCGTAAATTTCACTGCCTGCAAAAACGAAGCCTCTGCCCTTACAAAGGGTAACAATTTTTTCCATTGTTTTTTCTGTATTATTCATAAAAAAGCCTCCTTGTATTTACAAAAATTTATTTTAACAAAAAAATTCGGGTAAGTCAATATTATTGACTTGTAAACCTTACGGATATATAATAAATACGAGGTGTAGATATGAATATGTTAACTGAAATAAAAGAATCGGCAAAGAAATGTGCCGAAGAAATAATTGAAGCAGCAAAGCTTACAAAGGGTGATATCCTTGTTGTGGGTTGTTCCACAAGCGAGGTTATGGGTTCAAAAATCGGTACGGATTCAAACTATGAAACAGCAACCGCAATATATGAGGGTATAGCAGCCGTCTGCGATGAAAAAGGGATTTTTATTGCCGCACAGTGCTGTGAGCATCTTAATCGTGCGATTATTGTTGAAAAAGAAGCTATAGGAAATTCTCCTTATTGCAATGTCATTCCTCAGCCTAAGGCAGGAGGGTCATTTGCGACAAATGCATATAAGCATTTCAATTGTCCCGTTGCGGTTGAGCATATCAAAGCGGATGCCGGAATTGATATCGGTTTTACACTTATCGGTATGCACCTGAAAGAGGTTGCCGTGCCCGTAAGACTTACAAATAACAGAATAGGTGAAGCTATGGTGCTTGCAGCAAGAACAAGGGCAAAATTTATAGGCGGTGAGCGTGCGGTGTATGATCCCGAGCTTCTTTAAGGAGGAGAATTTGTGAAAATAAAACACTCGAAGCTGACGGAAATGAAAATCCTTGAAAATCTTTCTCCAGTAATGATTTTGGACCCCGGCAAAGAAAGCCTTGACGCCTGGCAGAATAAAGCAGCCGAAAAGCTGAAAGAGCTTCTTGCGCTTCCGAGGATAGAATGTGAAAGAGATTTTAATATCGAATTTACCGAAAAACATGAAAAGTTCACGGAAATTCGTTTTACATTCCAGAGTGAAGAGGGAGAATATGTTCCCGGACATCTGTGGGTTCCCACAAATTCAGAGGGTAAAAAGCTTCCCGTTATGATATGCCTTCAGGGACATTCAACGGGTATGCATATTTCAATGGGCAGAGCAAAATTTGACGGTGATGAAGAAACCGCCTCAAATGGTGACAGAGATTTTATGCTTCAGTGTATGGAAATGGGAATCGCTGCCGTTTGCATAGATCAGAGATGCTTCGGAGAAAGGGGAGGTACTCCCGAGCCGGATTGTTATATTGCTTCAATGACCGCAATTCTTTGCGGCAGACCCATTATAGGCGGCAGAGTGTGGGATGTGATGAAGCTTATAGATGTTTTGGAAGAAAATTTTGCTGATTCCGTTGATACAGATAACATTTATTGTATGGGAAATTCGGGCGGCGGTACTGCCACCTTTTATTCAACAGCTCTTGACAAGAGAATAAAAGCCGCTATACCATCCTGTGCTTTTGCGACGTTTTACGGCTCTATTGGCTCTATGCGCCATTGTGCGTGTAATTTTGTGCCTGAAATTTCAAAATATTTTGATATGGCTGAGATTGCCGGTCTTATTGCTCCCCGTCCTCTTGTAATTGTTTCCGGAAAGGAAGACAAAATTTTTCCCCTTGAGACTGCAGAACATGAATTTTCAAGGCTTAAGGATGTTTACTATAAAAACAGCAATTTTCCCGAAAACTGTATTCATGTAAAGGGTGACGGCGGGCACAGATTCTACAGCGAGCCTGCTTTTGAAGCTTTCGCTAAAATAACAGAATAAGTTTTAGTTGCAAAAGCTTAATTTAAATGATAATATGAACACAATATGAATAAACTTGAAAGGAATTTACTTATGAAAAAGATTATTTCTCTCGTTTTAAGTATTGTTCTTGCGTTTTCTGTTGCAGTCCCCGCAATGGCAGCTTATGAAACTCCTTATAAAGACAGCCTTTTCTTTGAATATGAGGACTATTCAATTCATTACAGAGTTCTTGAAGCAGAAAATCCCAAGGGTCAGATATTTATGATTCACGGTTTTGCTCTTTCTTCCTACTGTTGGGTAGAGTTAGCCGAAAGACTTGTAGTAAACGGCTACACCTGTGTGCTTGCAGACCTTCCCGACTTCGGTTATTCAACAAGAGAAACTGCAGGTATGACAAAATTGCCCCGAGAAGACATTATGCACGCACTTATGGTTGAGCTTTCCGCTGAGCCTTGGTATCTTGCCGGACACTCAATGGGCGGTTATGTTGCTCAGGCAATTGCTGCAAAATATCCTGAAAGTGTAAAGAATCTTCTTCTTTACGGTACAGGCGGAAATGATAATAACTCTGCTATGACTCGTATGATGGGTAACGATGTTTTCGTTGCTGTAATGGGACCTCTTATGCAGCTTATGACAAGATTTGATTTCCTTGTAAAGCTTTTCCTTCAGATGGGACTTAATGACAAGGAATATGCTGCAAGCTATGATCTGTCAAAAATTACCGAGCCTATCAGAATTGACGGTACCGGCAAGGGAGCATGCTACAACTTCTCAATGCTGACACCTACAGATTATGATGCAATAAGAACAGGTAAGCCCGTTCTTTTTGTAAACGGCAGTGCTGATTCTGTTATTCCCGAGGCTTCAATGATTTCTATCCGCGAGGTTCTTCCCGAGGGAAGTGTTGACTATGTTGTTGAAAACGGTGGTCACATGTTCATTGAAAACAAGGCTGATGAAACTGCACAGGTAACTCTCGAATTTCTTGCAGCTAATTCGTAATTAAACAAAATCAATCATAATTGTGGGCACTTTTGCCCACAATTTTGCTAAAAGGAGCTATAGTTATGAATGTAACAGAGAGATTTTTAAAATATGTTTCTTTCCCAACTTCTTCCGATGAGTTTTCGGAAACGGTACCTTCAACGGACAAGCAGAGGATTCTCGGGGAATATATCGCCTCCGAATTAAAAGAAATGGGAATGCAGGATGTTATCATTGATGATAAGGGTTATGTTTATGCCCGCCTTCAGGGTAATATCGACGGTGCAATAGGCTTTGTTGCACATATGGATACATCGCCCGATGCTCCCGATACACCGATAAATACAAGTATTATAGAATATAACGGAGGAGACATTGAGCTTTCCGACGGTATTTTAACAACAGTAAAGGAATATCCGTTTATAGAAAATTATAAGGGACAGCACCTTATTGTTACTGACGGAAAAACCCTTTTAGGTGCAGACGATAAAGCAGGTGTTGCCGAAATTGTTTCAATGTGTGAGTACTTTATAAACAATCCCCGGGCACCTCATAAAACAATTGCAGTCTGCTTTACTCCCGATGAGGAAATAGGCAGAGGTGCTGATTGTTTTGATTATTCCCGCTTTGCTGCAAAAGAGGCATATACAGTTGACGGCGGTGCTCTTGGTGAAATTGAATATGAAAACTTCAATGCCGCAAGTGCAAGAGTTACTGTAAAAGGTGTGATTATTCATCCCGGATCTGCTAAAAATAAGATGAAAAATGCAGTTCTTTATGTGAATGAATTCATTTCTATGATGCCTAAAAATGAAATTCCTGCAGCAACCGAAGGTTATGAGGGATTTTATCACATTCACGATATAAAGGCAGATGAAACCTTCGGTGAAATAAGAATGATAATAAGAGACCACGACAGGGAGAAGTTTGAAAATAAGAAGGCTTTTCTTTTGAAGCTCGTGTCGTATCTGAATTCCGTCTATGGCGAAGGTATATTTTCCGTTGAAATAAAGGATAGTTATTATAATATGAAGGAAAAAATTCTGCCCTTTATGTACCTTATTGAAAATGCGGAAAAGGCGTTTGTCAGTGAGGGTGTGACACCCCATACCGTACCCATAAGAGGCGGTACTGACGGAGCAAGACTTTCTTATGAGGGACTTCCTTGCCCTAACCTTTCAACAGGCGGAGAAAATTTCCACAGTGTAAGAGAATTTATTGCCGTTGAAAGTCTCGAAAAAATGACCAGAGTGCTTATAAGCCTTGCTGCATTATAAGAAAATATTAAGCTTTGTTAACATCCTACCCCAATTCTCGGGATGGGGCTATATGTAAATTGTTCACCAAAACCGGCAATTTCCTATATAAAAAATTTCGGAAGCAGATAAGACCGTAAAGGTTTCTGCTTCCGTTTTTTGTTTTATTGCTTTGAGTGATTTCTGAAGTCTTTTATAAATCCTATTATCTGCCCCGAAATTACAACACTCAGCAGTGAATAAACAATTTTACTGAAAGGAATGTATGTAAGGGACAGAAGAAGAACTGTGATATCCGTTATAAAATAAACCCATTGAATTCTGATTTTTGAAATTCGGCTGATACTCATAGCAAGGGCATCATCTCCGCAGGGGGCGCCGCCCATTCTTACAGCCAGCCCCACACCTGTACCGACGAATACGGCACCTGCAACAGCTGCAATTATGGGATGCTCTGCTATTTCAGGCCATATTCTCGGGAAACATTCAAAAACTGCATAAGAAATGCTGAATGCAGAGGTTGAAGCCGCAGAATATATTAAAAATGCTCCGCCGAGAGCTTTTATTCCGATGCTGTAGCATATAATGTTGAGAATCGCCTCGCTCAATGCAGGGGAGATTCCGAAATGATGCTCCAGAAGAAGTATAAGTCCCAGTGTGCCTCCCTCCGTTATATCTGCCGCAGAATGTATATTGTACATTCCAAAGGCAAGTATTGTTCCGCCCAGGGCGCAGAATATTAAATTTTTTATTTTGAGTTTTTTTAACAGAATTTTCAGTTTCAATGTATAATCATCCTTTTTATGATGGGGACATTATACATCTTTTTTCATAAAACTGCAACTTTCGGGTGTATTTAACAAAACGTTAATATTAAAAGAATCAATTGTACTTGCATTTCTTCAATTTATGATGTAAAATATTAACGATAGTATGCTCTAATTTATCCTCATTCACAAGGAGAGTTTGTTATGAAAATTTCAAAGAGAATTATTGCAACGGTGCTTGCAGTTGTAATGCTTCTTACTGCTGTTCCTATGGCTTCTGCAAAAGAGGAAAGCAGTATTGACAGCTACAAGAGTGCGATGGCTGAAGCCGGTATTCCCGTAATTTCGACAGAGGATTTCGGAAAGCTTCTTAATATTATTAACGCATTTATTAAGCTTTTTACGGGTGTTGAGCCTCAGGTTGATAAGTTCAATGTTACTCTTGATGAAGTAATTGTTGATATATCAACAGAGATCTGCAACGAAAGCGGACTTGACCTTGCGCTTATTGCAGCAAACATTCCTGATATAAATGCTCTTGCAAGATTTCTTAAGAATATTTACAGTATAAATACGACCGAATTCCGTGAGGCAAGATATCAGAAGGCTGACGAATATCTTGCAAACGGCAATGATATGATGGCATCTATATGTCATGCAATCGGCGCGTATATGAGTATTATTCAGAAGATGGATATATACACAGTAAAGACAAAGACTAAGGATGTCTATAAGGTTATGCTGTATCTTGAGTACGAGGACGGTACTACAGAAACTCACGATGCAGGACTTCTTATAAATATGAAAACAGGCGAGTGCTACAATGAAAAAGGCACCGGTATGTTCGGTTCAGGCTACAATTTCAACATATATGAAATGATGGTTTATACAACAGTTGACTGCTGGATGAGAAATTTCGGCTTCTGTCTTTTCTATGATATTATGGCAAACTCAATGCCTATGTCGTTTTCATATATAACAAGACGCTTCAAATTCTCTTATGACGGACTTGATTATATGATTCAGCTTTGGAAGGGTAATTACTTTATCTCTAACGGTGCAGAGGTCGGTATTTACAGCCGTGAGCCCGGAAAGATCGGTACCTTCTACAACTGTGCAACTCCCGATCAGGAGCTTCCCATGTCACTTCAGGTGCTTGTAGGCGATAAGATGCTTATTGATCGTCCTCTTCAGAAGCATTGGTGGATTAGCGGTTTCCATCTTAGCAATAAGAGATATCTGCCTGCTGCTCTGACTGTAAAATCCACAATTCAGATGCGTGATAAGGAAATGCTTGAGGCTTTTACCGCTGCAATTGATGCAAACATAATGAATGATGTAACCTACACCGTAAAGGGTCTTAAGGTTAATCTTGTATGGTAAATCCTATATATAAACTTCCCCCTGTTTTGTACGCCGCCTGTTGGTAAGGAAGTTTTTCTTTAACAAGTGAAAAAATTGCACAATAATGCGTTAAAAGCCGCCGATATGCGTCAGCATTATCGGCGGTTTTTGCCTTTTCTTGCCCATTTTTTTCGCTTGTTAAAGTGCTTCGCAGTTTCGTAAGAATTGAAAATTTCTTGTATTGAAGCCAAAAATACAGTTAGGCTGGTGCCTTACGAGGCTTTTGGCAAAAATACGGGGAATTTTGTTCGAGAAACAAATACTTCCTTATCAACGGTCGGCGTATGAAGCAGGGGGATTTTTTTTGTCAGTTATTATGAAACAGTGAAAAAATAACTTATGGCTGCCATTAAATGGGAAAATATTCATTGGTATGTATATTAGAAAGTAAAGAATGTTTACTTTACGTTGTTGATAACTTCAGTTGAATGTTAATTAAAAACGAAAAAATGTTGATAACTTGGTTGATAGTGTTGAAAACTATAGTGGTTGAAAAAGAGAAGACTGCTGTTTGTAAAGGAACTGACTTTACTTTAACAAAGTTATTAACATTTTTCTGTTTTTGCGGTGTTTTTTATTCATAAGAAAAATTTATGATAATTTCCGAAAAAAGGAGTTTTCTTAACTGACAGAAAGTGGTAAAATATCAGTAACGAAAGGCGGGATATTATGGAAACCGTTGTTAAAGCTTATGCAAAAATAAATCTTACACTTGACCTTACTGCAGTGCTTCCAAATAAATATCACGGTATTTTTACTGCCATGCAGTCTGTGGGACTTTATGATAATGTTACAGTCAGAACAGGTAAGCCGGGACTTTCTCTTGCCTGTTCAGAAAAGTATATCCCCTGTGATGACAGAAACACGGCTTATAAGGCAGCCCGACTGTTTTACGAAAGGGCGGGAATTGAGCCTGAATGTGAAATCTATATAAAAAAGGTTATTCCCTCGGGGGCAGGTCTTGCAGGCGGCAGTGCGGATGCGGCGGCTGTGCTTAAGGCTCTTAACGGGCTTTATCCCGGTGCGGTTTCACATAAGGATATTCTTGCAATTGCCTTGTCTGTGGGCGCGGATGTTCCTTTCTGCTATGTTGGAGGCACAAAGCTGTGTCAGAATATAGGCGAAATAATGTCATATCTTCCCCCGTTGTTTTCTTACGTACTGATAGTAAAGCCCTACGAAAGAGTTTCTACAAAGGATGCCTATGCTCGTTTTGATTCCGCAGAAAATATTATGCATCCCGATAATGACAGCTTTCTTTTCTATGCGGCCTCCGGGGATTACAAGGAAGCTCTAAAATATGCTTCTAATATGTTTGAAAATCTGTCTGATGTGAAATCCGGCAAGGAAATAAAAAAAGTAATGGCAGAAAACGGTGCCTGGTTTTCATCAATGTCAGGTTCGGGCTCGGCTTATTACGGTCTTTTTGATTCCGAAGAGGAAGCAAAAAAGTGTGCCGGGCTTCTTAAAGATAAGGTTGAGAATGTATTTGTTTGCAAAACAAAAAGCAGAGGCGTTGAATAAAACCGAAAAATTTTCCAAGACTTTCCTTTGAAAGGAAGGTCTTTTTTTATGAGAACATACAAGAATGAGAAAATTCATACACTGTTACTGTTATTTACATTGCCGGTATTATTACTGCTGATTTTTATTGCAGAGGGCTTTTCTGCAGCTGAGGCTGTACGGGGAGAGTGCATACGTCTTCATGTTCTGGCAGAGTCCGATGCGGAAGCTGATCAGAGTGTAAAGCTTAAGGTTCGTGATGCAATTCTCACAGAAACGGGAGATTTGTTTACATCTGCAGACTCCTTTTCCGATGCTCTTTCTGAGATAACGGAAAGAAAAGAGGAAATTGAGCTGATTGCTGAAAGAGTGCTTCGGGAAAACGGTTTTTCTTACGGTGCTGAGGTTTTTATTGATGAAGAATATTTTGATACAAGGCAGTATGAGAATGTGACACTTCCGGCAGGAGACTATACTGCACTCAAGGTAATTCTGGGAGAAGGTAAGGGGCATAACTGGTGGTGTGTTATGTTTCCTCCCTTGTGTCTTCCCGCTGTAACGGAAAAGAATGAAGACAGCGTATACGGTGTTTTCGGAGAAAACGGCGGAGATCTTGTAACCGGTAAAAGCGGATATAAGATAAAATTCAGAATAGTGGAAATTGTGGAAAGTATTATAGAGAGCCTTAAATCATAAAAGAAAAAAGACAGGCATATATTTTTTCAGAGGAACAATAAAGGAGACACTTATGAAAATTGTTATGATGAAAAAGAAAAAAGATCCGCCTGAAAAAGATATGTTTGCGGTGCTGTCCCTTGTACAGTCTTTTCTTGCTGCCGCAGTGATTTTTATTCTCTTCGGCTTCGTTAAGGTGAATTCTGATGCAATTGCCGATATAAGGGAGAATCTCGGTGTAATTTTCGGTGAAGATTTAGATATCGGCGGATATTTTACTCCCTCAGAGGAAAAAACCACCTCTGAGATAATAACGGAAAATGAAACGGCTTCCGAAGCAGCGGTGACGGACGCTGTACCTGAAATTTCTGAGATAGATTTTGAGGTGACGGAAGAGGATTTTGCAGTTATGCCCGTAATCGGCACCGTAACCTCAGATTATGGCTACAGAGAGCATCCCATATATTCGGGAGAGAGCTTTCACGCAGGCAGAGACATCGCAGCGGATGAGGGCAGTCCCATTTACAGTGTTCTTGACGGTATAGTAACGGAAGCAGGGACTGCCGAAAAGGCAGGTAAATATATAAAAATACTTCACTCAGACGGAACAGAGACTTTGTATTGTCATTGCAGTAAGCTTATAGCAGAAGAAGGAGATGAGGTGGAAAAAGGAGATATTATAGCCCATGTGGGACAGACAGGACTTGCAACAGGTCCCCATCTTCATTTTGAATATCACAAAAACGGAAAAATTGCAGATCCGGGTGAACTTTTGACGGGAGCAGCCAATGTCCGTTAAAATCGGCGGACTTACAGTTTATGTAACCTTTTCCTTTGCGGTTTTTCTGGCAGTTGCCGCTAATATCGCAGGGGGAGAGAAGCTTCTTCTGTCCTTGCTGTTTTCATTGATTCATGAGGCTGTACATCTTCTTTTTCTTCGTTTTTCGGGAATAAAAAAAGCAGAAATAAAGCTGTTTCCTGCAGGAGTGAGAATATACTGCGAGGGACTGAATCTTCTTTCCCACAGAAAAACAGTTATAGCTTCCTTATCGGCACCCTTGTTCAATATTTTTTCAGGTGCCGTCTTTCTTTTTTTACATAAGCTTTCCGGAAAAGATATTTTTTATCTTTGCAGTGCAGTTAATTTTCTTCTCGGGAGTATAAATCTTTTGCCGCTTTCCTTTCTTGATGGGGGCAGAGCGCTGAGCTCTGTTCTTTCTGTTAAATATGAGGAGAATTATGTGGGCAAGGTAATGAATTTTGCCGGACTGTTTTCTCTTTTACTCTTGTTCTCTCTGTTTTTTATTGGATTTATTATGGGCAGGGTACAGATTTTTCTTCTGTTTTTCTGTGTTTACTGTTTGCTTGGTACCTTGTCTGCAAGAAGTAAATAATGTTGAAATTATTTTCAAGTGATGATATAATAACCGTGTATAATATTTTAACGGATGGTTTATTATGGACAGAAAACTTGAAAGAATATTACCGCTGGTGCAGAAGCCTGCAAGATATATCGGCGGAGAGCTTAACAGTGTAGTAAAAAATAAGGATGAAGTGGATATCCGATTTGCTTTCTGCTTCCCCGATTCTTATGAAATCGGCATGTCACACCTGGGAATAAAAATTCTTTATTCTATTGCAAATAACAGAGAGGATACCTGGTGTGAGCGTGTTTTTGCCCCTTGGGATGATATGGAAGAACAGATGAGGAAAAACAATATTCCTCTTTATGCTCTTGAAAGCGGAGATCCGATAAAGGATTTTGATATTATCGGCTTTACTTTACAGTATGAGCTTTGTTATACAAATGTCCTTAATATGCTTGATCTTGCAGGTCTTCCCGTGAAGGCAAAGGACAGACATTCCCTTTCTCCTATAGTTATGGGCGGAGGTCCCTGTGCCTGTAATCCCGAGCCTATTGCTGAATTTTTTGATCTTTTCAGCCTTGGTGAAGGCGAAGAGGTCAACAGTGAGATAATGGACCTTTACAAGAAGCATAAAAGGATGGGCTCAACAAAGGAAGAATTCCTTATTGAAGCAGCAAAAATTGAGGGTGTTTATGTTCCATCCCTTTACGATATTACATATAACGAGAACGGTACTGTTGCAGGAATAAAGCCTCTTCACGGTGCTCCCGAAAAGATTACAAAGAGAATAATAAAGGATCTGGATAAGGTTCAGTATCCCGAGAATTTTGTTGTGCCATACATTGATGTAGTACACGACAGAGTAACTCACGAGATTTTCCGTGGCTGTATAAGAGGCTGTCGTTTCTGTCAGGCGGGCTTCATCTACCGTCCCATAAGAGAAAAAACTCCCGATACCATAAACGAGCAGTGTAAAACGCTCTGCAAGAATACGGGCTATGATGAAATTTCCCTTTGCTCTCTTTCAAGCTCTGACTATACAAAGATTGAGGAGCTGCTGACTAAGCTTCTTGAATGGACGGGAAGCGAAAAGGTAAATATCGCACTTCCGTCACTTCGTGTTGACAATTTCTCTGATGAGCTTGTAAAAAAGCTTACAGGAGTCAGAAGAAGCGGTCTTACATTTGCACCCGAAGCCGGTACACAGAGAATGAGAGATGTTATAAACAAAAATGTTACGGAAGAAGAGCTGCTTGAAACTGCAAGAATTGCTTTTAATAACGGCTATAGTGCAGTAAAGCTTTACTTTATGTTGGGACTTCCCACAGAGACACTTGAGGATGTTGAGGGCATTGGTCTTCTTGCCAAAAAGGTTGTTGATGAGTTTTATATGAATCCCGACAAGCCCAAGGGAAAGGGCTGTACAGTTGGTGTCAGTGCTTCATCCTTTGTGCCCAAGCCCTTTACTCCCTTCCAGTGGGAGCCTCAGAGCACTCCCGAAGAGCTTCAGGCAAAGCAGGAGCATCTTAAAAGCAATCTGCCCTCAAAGAAAATAAGTGTCAGCTTCCACCATATTCCTACATCCTTCCTTGAAGGTGTGTTTGCCCGTGGTGACAGAAGGCTTGGCGCGGTTATTGAAAGAGCCTGGGAAAAGGGCTGTAAATTTGACGGCTGGAGTGAAAAATTCCTTTTCGATACCTGGATGGAAAGCTTTAAGGAGCTTGATGTAAGCCCCGAATTTTATGCAAACAGAAGAAGAGATTATGAAGAAATTCTTCCCTGGGATCATCTTGATTTCGGTGTCAGCAAGGCATTCCTTATAAAGGAAAGCAAAAAGTCCTATGAAGCTGAAACCACCCCTCATTGCAGAATAAAGTGTGCAGGCTGCAGTGCCAACAAACTGAACGGAGGAAAGTGCGATGTATGATTTAAGATTGTTTCTGTCAAAGAAGGGCAGAATAAAATTTGTTTCGCACCTTGATATGTTCCGTATGATGCAAAGAACGGTAAGACGTGCGGAGATTCCCTTGTGGTATACTGAAGGGTTTAATCCTCATCCGTATATTTCATTTCTTCTTGCATTGTCCTTAGGTGTTGAAAGTGAGGGCGAGCCTGTAGATATCAGAATTGTGGGTGATATGTCTCCCGAGGAAGTAAAGGAAAGACTTAACAAGTGTCTTCCCGAGGGACTTAAGGTTGAATCCTGTGCTATGCCCTTTAATAAGAGTGCAGAAATTACATACGGTGAATATTACTGTCTTTTTGATAAAACGGAAATAACGGAAAATGAGCTTTATAAGGCGCTTACAAGCGGTGAGCTTACCTGTGAAAAAAGCGGAAAGCAAGGTAAGAAAAAGGTTATGAAGACAGTAAATGTATCGGAAAATATAAAGAGCTTTTCTTTGTCCGATGCAGATGGAGAAATAAGACTTGATGTTGTACTTCCTGCAGGAAGCACCTTCAATCTCAATCCCATTCAGCTGTCAGCTGCCATTTCCTCATATCTCGGGAAAGAGGTAATTCCCCTGAAGGTTATGAGAACAACACTCCTTACAGCGGACATGAAAAAATTCTGTTAGGGGAAAGATGTGCATAAATCCCCGTCTTTGACGCACAAAAAATAATAGAAGCCGATGCACAAGTGTACTTTTTTAAAAAAATTTTTTCTGTGCCGCGTCATAAATGCATATGTGCTTTGTCTTTGCCATCCTCGGCGTACCTTTGTACGCCTTCCGGTGTCAAATCCAACAAATACGGCAATTTCTGCCCACTTTCCCGTGCTCTGACCGACTGACTGCAGACCTGATTAAGTTAGCTTGTGTATACGCGTAAGGAAACTGTCATAGATTTCCGCTAAATGCCCATATTTCACACACCTGCTCCGCTTTCTGCGGAAAGACGGAGCATCTGCATAAAATATGAACATTTTTCGTTAAACGGGGAATGTGTGTAAGTGTAGCAGTGGGCAAAATATGAGCATTTCCCGTCAAACGGGGAATAGAGCGTAAGCGGAACAAGCCGTAAGGCTTCCTTTTCCTTTGTCGGAGACAAAGATTTCATCCATTTTTCTGAATGGATTTCATCCGTCCGTGACGGATATCACCGACAACAAGGTTGTCGATATTTTTTCATAATTTAACGGTGGAGCCGTAAAATTATGATACACAGGTGGTGAGATAATTGGAAAATGTAAAAAAAGCCATAGTTTTTGCAGGCGGAGGCTCAAAAGGAGCATATCAGCTGGGTGCATGGAAGGCTCTTGAAGAGCTGGGCGAGTATTTTGATATTGCAACAGGTACTTCAATAGGCTCAATTAATGCGGCTTTTTATGTGCAGAAGGATTTTTCCGAAGCGGAAAAAATGTGGAATGAGATAACAGCTGGAGATATTATGGCAAACGGAATCAGCTTTGATGTTTCCTTTGACGGAATAATTTCACAGAGAGAGAATATTATTCCTTTTCTTAAAAATTATCTCAACACCAAAAGTGCAGATAATACGCCTTTTATCAATATGCTGCAGCGTTATTTTTCTTCCGAAAGGTTTTTCGGGTCGGAAATAGATTATGCTCTGATGACGGTGAATTTCAAGGGCTTCGGTCCTAATGATCTTATTCCCGTTGAAATTACTAAAGAACTTATGTCCCGGGACAGAGAAAATGCATGGAAATGGATATCTGCTTCCGCTTCCTGCTATCCTGTATTCCCTCCCACGGAGATTGACGGTGAGGAATATATAGACGGCGGCTTTTATGATAATATTCCTGTTGCAGCAGCAATAAAGCTGGGGGCTCAGAGGCTTGTTGTCATTGACCTTAATACGGATAACAATCACGAGGGATATTTGAGGCATCCGTCGGTGACATACATAAAGCCATCAAAGGATCTCGGAAACTTTATGAACTTCGGAAGAAATGTTCTTGACCGTTCAATAAAGCTGGGATATAACGATACAATGAAGGCGTACGGGAAATATTTCGGTGTAAAATATACTTTTATTTCAGATGATACGGGAAACAGATATACGGGGGAGGCTGCATCCTGCTTCAATGAAATTTTAAGCAGAATGGAGGCCGAATTTGACTTTTCCCCTAAGGTACGTTACCAGCGAGTAAATAAGCTTGAGGGCTGCACTGCAATCTTAGGAGAATATTGTAAAAAATACCGTCCTACAGAAAGGGATATTTTTATTGCTGCATTAGAATTGCTGCTTTCTGCTATGGATTATGATGATGAAAAAGAATATAATATCGGTGAGCTTTTGTATATTCTTAAAAACGAGTGCGACAGAATATATCCGCTTCTTGAATTTGGTCCTGAAAGCGCATTTCCGAAGGTTCGTGAATTCATAAAAGAGCATTCATTGAAAAACAGAATGGTTGAAATAAAAAGGCACGATGAGGACAGAATAATGCTGATTCTTACGAGTGTTCTGAGAGCCTTGCAGAAGGCTTCGTTACGTTAAGAAGGAGGTATAATATATGATTTGTAAAAATTGCGGATCGGACGTTTCCGAGTATGACCGCTTCTGTAATAATTGCGGTGCTGAAATTAAGACTGCGCCTCCCGTAAGGGAAGCCGCGGAAAACAGCAGTCAGGGATATGGCGGCAATAATCATACCTATGGTGCTGATAATAATAACGGTTATTATTCACAAAATCAGGGTGCTTACTACGGAAATAATCAGACCGGTGGTGGATTTTACGGAGGACAGCCTGCAGGCAATCCGCAATACGGTTATTGGACTCCTCCTGTAAACAATAATGCGCCCGGTATCAAGGAATATCTAAAATGGATGCTTCTTTACCCTTTGTGGAATTTAATTCCCGGTATCGGATTCATTATTTATATAGTAATCTGCATAAAATATGCGCTGGATACTACTTATTCAGCAAGAGCAAATTTCTTCAAGGCAATGCTTATCTCTCAGCTCATCGGTATCGGTATTGCGGTGGTTATATTTGTTGTAATGTTTGTTCTTATGGGAGTTGGTTTTCTGACTCTTGAAGAGCTGGAGCCCTCATTTTTTGTAGATGAATTCTATTATTCATATCCTGCAATGTTTATAAGATAAAATTTTTGCCCGATTCTGCAATCGGGCAAATTTTGTTGACAAGAAAAATTTTTAGGTGTATAATATGAACAAATGTTCGGAGGTGAAGGCGATGACTTCCAAGGTATTGAGTATGGGAATTTTCGGAATGCGTTCCTTTATGGTTGAGGTTGAGGCTGATATATCAGGCGGAAAATTCCGTTTTGATATGGTAGGGCTTCCTGATACGGCTGTTTCCGAAGCAAAGGAAAGGGTTCAGTCAGCTGTAAAAAACTGCGGATGCTCATTTCCCTTTAATCATATAACTGTTAATCTTGCGCCTGCCGATGTGAGAAAAGAGGGAAGTGTGTATGACCTTCCCATATTTATAGCAGTTCTCATTGCTGCCCGACAGCTTAATGACAATTTCAGCGATGCTGCATTTTTTGGTGAATTGTCTCTTTCTGGTGATGTCCGTGCAGTAAACGGTGCACTTCCTATGGTAATTGAAGCAAGAAGTGCAGGTATAAAGAGAGTTTTTCTTCCCTTTGAAAATGCAGGTGAGGCTGCAGTTGTTGAGGGGATTGACATATATCCTGTAAAAAATGTAAGACAGCTTCTTGCCTTTTTCAGCGGAAATAATGAGGTTCTTTCGGTGCTGAAGCCGGGAACGGATATCCTTGCAGACGAAAATGAGCATTCTGAATTTTATCCTGATTTTTCCGATGTTATGGGACAGCATGCCGCGAAAAGAGCAATTGAAATTGCCGCAGCGGGTGGGCATAATATTTTAATGTCGGGCCCTCCCGGCTCAGGTAAAAGTATGCTTGCAAAAAGAATACCTACAATACTTCCCGATATGACTTTTGAGGAAAGCCTTGAAACAACAAAGCTTTATTCAATTGCGGGACTTCTTAAAAATAAAAGCGGACTTGTGAAAACAAGACCCTTCCGCTCGCCTCATCACACGGTTTCAGCTCCGGCACTTTCCGGCGGCGGCTCTATACCTAAGCCCGGTGAATTGTCACTTGCTCATAACGGTGTTCTGTTTCTTGATGAGCTTCCCGAATTTCAGCGCACCACAATGGAAGTTATGCGTCAGCCTATAGAAGACGGGGAAGTGACTATTTCGAGAGTTGCAGGAACACTTACATATCCCTGTAATATTATGCTTGTTGCTGCTATGAATCCCTGTCCCTGCGGATATCAGGGACATCCCGTTAAGGAATGTACCTGCACCGCAGCGGCGAGAGCCAGATACCGTAATAAGATTTCGGGACCGCTTCTTGACAGAATTGATATACAGATTGATGTGCCTGCTGCCAGCTATAATGAAATCAGCGGAACAAATAAGGAAGAAAGCTCAGCGGAAATAAAAAAGCGCGTAAACCGTGCCAGAGAAATTCAGCGTGAACGCTTCAAGGACACGGGCGTTACCTGCAATGCGAATATGACCGCTGTGCAGACGAGAAAATACTGTATTATGGAGGACGATGCTGCAGCTCTTATAAAGAGAAGCTATGATGCATTGGGGCTTTCCGGCAGAACCTTTGATAAAATATTAAAAGTTGCACGGACTATTGCAGATATGGATGGATATGATATAATAAAGAGAGAGCATATTTTTGAGGCTCTCACTTATAAAAATGTCAATATTTAATTACGGAGTGATAGTATGGTAATTTGTGTTTTCGGTGCATCTGGTGCTGAAATAGATAAAATCTATGTTGAACAGACGGAAATTCTCGGAGAAAAGCTGGCAAAACGAGGTCATTCTCTGATGTTCGGCGGAGGAAAACTCGGTCTTATGGGTGCTGCTGCCAGGGGCTTCCGAAAGGGAGGCGGACACATAACGGGTGTTATTCCCACATTCTTTAAGGATTATGATGTAATTTATGAATGTGACGAGTTCCAATGGACAGAGAATATGAGAGACCGCAAAAAGTATATGGAGGACAATTCCGATGCCTTCATTATTACTCCCGGCGGTATCGGTACCTATGAGGAATTTCTTGAGGTGCTGACACTTAAACAGCTTGCCCGTCTTTCAAAGCCCATTGTTGTATTTAATGTGAACGGATTCTTTGATAAGCTTTTAAGTGTTATTGACGATAATGTAAGAGACGGCTTTATAAGACCTCAGACCCCCGAGCTTTTCAAGGTGACGGACAATATTGATGAAGTAATTAATATTGTTGAAACCGACAGCTACGACATAGAAAAAATCAAATTTTACGATTAAAAAAACAGTTCCGTGAGATTTCTCTTACGGAACTGAAATTTTTTATGTTATGATTATTTTCTTGCAGATTCGATGCATTCTTCTGCGAATCTTTCTGCGATAACGCCTTCGGGTTCGCCTGTCTTCTGGGACTCTGTAAGAATGTGCTCAACAGTGTTATAGATGTTGTTAACCTTCTTGAGAACTTCTTCCTCGTTGTAGTTGCCTGCTGCTTCGCCTGCTGCGTTGATAACACCGCCTGCGTTGATGATGAAGTCAGGAGCATAGAGGATGCCTCTTGCCTTAAGAGCTTCACCTGAAGCAAGGTCAAGGATAACATTGTTAGCAGCACCTGCAATAGCCTTGCAGTTGAAGTTGGGGATTGTCTTGGGGTTAACGATTGCACCGAGAGCACAAGGAGCAAAAATGTCACATTCCTGTGTAAGGATTTCGTCAGCAGTAACGATTGTTGCACCGTACTTTTCTGCAGCAATTTCAAGGTTAGCCTTGTTGTTTCTGTTAGCAACATAAAGCTTTGCGCCTTCACTTGCGAGGTGCTTACAAAGGTCAAGACCTACTTTACCTACACCCTGAACAGCAATTGTTCTGCCTTCAAGATTGTCGGAGCCGAATGCTACCTTTGCAGTAGCCTTGATGCCCTGATATACACCGATAGCAGTGAAGGGTGAGGGGTCACCGGAGATGTGAGGAAGACCGCAGATGTGCTTTGTCTTTCTTGCGATGATAAGAGCATCGTCACAGTCTGTGTTAACGTCTTCAGCAGTGATATAACAGCCGTTAAGGGCGTTCATAGCTTCACCGAATGCTTCAAACATAGCTTCTGTCTTCTGTGAGGGGTCTGCAATGATAACGGACTTACCGCCGCCGAAATCAAGACCTGCAGCAGCATTCTTGTGAGACATACCGCGTGAAAGTCTGAGAACGTCAAAGAGTGCTTCGTCTTCATTAGCATAGGGGAGAAGACGGCAGCCACCGATAGCGGGACCTCTTACTGTGTTGTGAACAGCGATGATAGCCTTAAGACCGGCCTTTTCATTGTTTACGAAAAGTATTTTTTCGTGACCGTATTTTGTAATTTCCTGCATTACATTCATTTTGTATCATTCCTTAAGCGTTGATTTTGAAATATATAGGAAATATCTCAATTTAGATATTAATATACTGCAAAAATTTATTCTTGTAAATATTTTTTTTTGGAATATTAATCTAA
>JAZRTO010000058.1:0-2209 GCA_045652065.1 Acutalibacteraceae bacterium | reverse complement strand
AATCATAGCAACAAGATCTGCTGTAGATGCAACTGTTGCAGCCATTTCGGAGCGTTCTCTCTGCTCTGCTGTGGGGTTGATTACGAACTCACCGTCAACAAGACCTACAGAAACACCTGAAATGGGGCCTGCCCACGGAATAGCAGAAATTGAAAGAGCAATTGAAACACCGATCATAGCGGTAATTTCGGGAAGGCAGTCGGGGTCAACTGACATAACAGTTGCAACAACACCTACATCATTTCTCATATCCTTGGGGAAAAGAGGACGTACGGGTCTGTCGATAACACGGGAACAAAGAGTTGCCTTTTCGGATGCCTTTCCTTCTCTTCTCTGGAATGATCCGGGGATTTTACCTACTGAATAAAGCTTCTCCTCAAAGTCAACTGACATAGGGAAGAAGTCTACACCCTCACGGGGCTTGTCTGCCATAGTTGCTGTGCAAAGCACTTCTGTTTCACCGTAGCGGATAAGACAGGATCCGCCTGCAAGCTGAGCCATTTTGCCTGTTTCTACAACAAGGGGTCTGCCTGCGAGTGTTGTTTCGAATTTTCTGAACTCATTAAACATTTTTTACTCTCCTTTTACACTTTATTTTATTCCAATTAAACCGTGGTTACTGTCAATGTACAATTCGAAACAAAAAAGTATTTCTTTGCTTTGAATTGTACATTTTACATTAACATTTCCCTTTCGGGAACACGGCTTTATTGCCTTGAAAAAAGAATTTTCGGGCGACAAAGTTTTCTTCGCCGCCCTGACACTACAATTATTTACGAAGACCGAGCTTAGCAACAACTGCACGGTATCTTTCGATATCGTTCTTCTGAAGATAAGCAAGAAGGTTTCTTCTGTGACCAACCATCTTGAGAAGACCGCGTCTTGAGTGGTGGTCCTTCTTGTGCTCCTTAAGATGCTCGTTAAGGTCGTTGATTCTCTTTGTGAGAACAGCGATCTGAACCTCGGGAGAACCTGTGTCGCCTTCGTGAGTAGCGAATTCAGCCATTATAGCCTGCTTTTCTGCCTGTGTCATGTTTTTCACCTCATATAAAATTTCTACCCGTATAACCCAGAGAGGGCAAGGTGAAAACGCAAGCCAAAAAAAGGCATACGAAATTAACCCCGTCTCCGAGAAACCGGACACTGTGCATTTTAGCATAAGTTTTCACAATTGTAAAGTATTTTTTTAACAGCGGACTTTTCCGTAACAACGTTTTTCTGCCGTTTTACAATAAAATATTCCCTTTGTAACACATTTTTATGCCGAAAAATATAAAATATACACAAAATTTTAACGGAAATACTGCATTTTTCTACTCTCAACTGCAAAGAATGTTATTTACTTTTTACATTATTAGTGTTAGAATGTTTGTTGGTGCATACCAAACATATGTAATATTATTTAGGAGGATATATTATGGCAAGAATGAAAAAGTCCATGGACGGTAACAATGCAGCCGCATACGTTTCCTACGCTTTTACAGAAGTAGCAGGTATTTATCCTATTACTCCTTCAAGCCCCATGGCAGACTATGTTGACCAGTGGTCCGCTCAGGGACTCAAGAACATCTTCGGCACAACCGTTAAGGTTGCAGAAATGCAGTCCGAAGCAGGTGCAGCAGGTACCGTTCACGGTTCACTCGCAGCAGGTGCACTTACAACAACTTATACAGCTTCTCAGGGTCTTCTCCTTATGATCCCCAATATGTATAAGATTGCTGGTGAGCTTCTTCCCTCAGTTTTCCACGTATCAGCTCGTTGCGTAGCTTCTCATGCCCTTAACATCTTCGGCGATCATTCTGACGTTTATGCTTGCCGTCAGACAGGCTTTGCAATGCTCGCAGAAACAAATACTCAGGAAGTTATGGACCTTGGTGCAGTAGCTCACCTTGCTACAATCAAGTCAAGAGTTCCCTTCCTCAACTTCTTTGACGGTTTCCGTACATCCCACGAAATCCAGAAGATTGAAATCTGGGACTATGAAGACCTTAAGGAAATGTGCGATATGGATGCTGTTGATGCATTCAGAAAGCGCGCTCTTAACCCCGAGCATCCCGTAATGAGAGGCTCACACGAAAACGGCGACATCTTCTTCCAGCACAGAGAAGCATGTAACGAATACTACGATGCAGTTCCCGCTATCGTTGAAGAATATATGGATAAGGTTAATGCTAAGCTCGGCACTAACTACAAGCTCTTCAACTACTAC
>JAZRTO010000057.1:0-4337 GCA_045652065.1 Acutalibacteraceae bacterium | reverse complement strand
CACTAAGAATTAAAGCAAGCTTTTTCATTATTCATTCTCCTTATAATTTGTCACAATAATTATAGTTAATTACAAAAGAAAAAACACCCTACATATATAGGGTGTTCCGTAATATTACTGATTTATAACAAGTCCGCTTTCTCTTGCCTTCACGGCAAGCTCCGTGCGGCTGCGAAAGCCTGTTTTTTCGAGCATACTCTGAATATAATCACGGACTGTGTACTGTGACATATTGAGCCTGTCGCCGATTTCCTTATTGGTATCCCCCGTTATAAGCTCTCTCAGCACATCAAGCTCTCTTTCTGTAAACTCAACACTGAGAGCATAGCCCATCCTGAGTGTCGGTGTCATCTCGGGATAAACATTTTTTCCTGCTACAGTGCTGTCCATTACACTTATCAATTCTCCGGCAACGGGAGATTTATACCAGAAGCTGTCAACACCGATACGCCTTGCTCTTTCAATAAAGCTGATTTCAGGCTGACTTGTGATTATTATAATTTTAATTTCAGGATAAGCCGCCTTTATCTTTTCCGCAACATCAAGTCCGCTGACATTCATAGCGGTACACACATCCATAAGAATAAGGTCGCAAAGCTTCTTACTGCAGAAAATCTCAGCCATAGATGCACTTTCAACTGAAGCAACGACCTCATATTTATCACTGTCACTCAAAAACATTTCAAGCAGCTTCCCTGCCATAAGATCATATTCAACAATAAGAACCTTTATCATTTCTCTTCTCCTTTATTTGGGAACTGTTAAAGTAAGCATAAATTCAGGTGCCCCGGTTACGGTCATTCTGCCGCCGAGAAGCTCTGTTTTTCTGCGGATTGACGAAAGTCCGCCGCCCTCAGCAATTTCTTCAACTGGGGATTTTACGCTGTTGCTAAATCTGGCGCAATAGCAGAAAAGATCCTGTGAAAAAGTTATCTCAAGCTTTTCGGCATCTGCATGACGCACGGCATTGGTAAGTGATTCTGCCGTTGCATCAATAAACAGACGCTTTATCTTTTCCTTTTCGGGAATTTCGCCTGTCATTTCAATTTTGATTCCTACAGCATCAGCAGCGACAAACAGTCCCTTAAGAATATCATAATCCGTACGGGTATCATTTTCAATACCAAGAGCTGTAATATTTCTTTTCCACATACTGATTATTTCATCAGCATTACCGTCATTGTTCTGCAAAAACAAACGTGTTGCAAGAAGAGCCTTACCCAGCTCTGCATGAATACGGTGCTTTGTTTCAAGCCTTTCACGGGACTTTGTCAGTTCATCGACATTTTCACCGTATTTCACCAGTCTGTCATTCATAAGCTGAAGCTCAGCATTGCTCATTTTCAGCTCTTCCGTAACTCTGTAAATATCGGTAGCATCTGCGGCAGTAATTTCGTACATAGATGCGATTTCTTCAATAGAAAAGCTCCACACAGACAAATCAGGAAGACGGAGAATTATTCTGTCCTCACTAACGGACAGTCTTTCAACTCCGGGCTGAAACATTCCGTTCTTTATAGTATCTATAAATTCAAGGGCATTGCTTACTTCATTTCCCGTTATGATTCTGCCCAGCTCATCCATTCTGTGATTTATAAGCTTTATCATACCGTTTTTATAGCAGAAGCATATACCGGTTTTAAGCTTATCAACACTTTCCTTGACAGAAAAGGGAGATATACTGTTTCTGCTTTGGTGATAGAAAAAATATGCAATCAGAACAAGAGTTCCGAGCATCAGTAATGATACTGCAATAACGGCGGCAGCGGAAACGGAGAAAATTTTTCCCGAATACTCTTGTGACGCTAAAGACGGATTGATTCTGAAATAAAGAATAAAAGAAGAATACGGCAGCAGAAATACCGTACAGACAACTCCGCACAGGGGAGAAATAATTTTCGGAAGCAAAAACTTATACTTAAAGCTCCAGAAAGTAAGACACACCGACAAGCAGGTTGAGAAAAACAATACCGTAAGCACAAGAGCTCTTATATATGCATGAAGGTCAACAAAGGGAATCATACCGTCTTTCCTCCCTTCGGTAGTGTGACATCAATAATAATATCCTCACCTGAGTGTTCAATTGAAATGAGGGTATCCCTTAGCATTTCGGTGTCTGCTTCAATTTTAACATTGCTGTCATTTACACCGAGCATCAATCTCATAAAAATCTCATCATCATTACCGCTGATTTTAACAAGCACGGCAGTAAGATATTCAATAGCTTCTTCCGTAAAATACTGGAATATATCATACACCTTTACGGCTGTTTCTGCAGATATTTCACCGCCCAAATCAAAGAAAAACGATGTATGCACATCAAGGAGCCTCAAATTGTTAAGGGATTCATTTATGCAGAATTCAATTTCCTGTGCTTTAATGAATCTGCTGTCCTCAGAAATCAGAAACAGATTTCCCCTTCTTTTGATGTATGCACCTATAAATGACAGCTGTGATAAGTGCTCTTTTCTTCCTTCAATATCCCTTTCAGCCTCACTCAGAAGCCCTTTTGTTTTTTCAAGCTGGGGAGAAATTTCATAAATCAGACGGTTGAAAAGCCTTGTTTTTTCTTCGGTTTTTGCCTGTTTTTCTTTAAGCTCAAGCTCTGCCTGCAGGAGATAGTTATTTTCGCTGAGCTGTTTTTGCGTATCCTGCAGAGTTTCAATAAGCTCCGTTATATCCTTTATATCATCCTGCCAGAATACAAAACCGCCGTGGATTTTTTCACAGTTCAGAATATAATCTCCGAGATTCTGGGGGGCTTCCATCGCATTTTTCATAACATCCTTTAAAAAGTATTCTGCCCCCGAAGACACTACGCAAGGATTGAATTCATTATCAGCAATCTGTGCCGCAACACTTGAAACCTCAAACAGCTTGTTGTAATTTGTATTGGTTCTTATAAGTCCGCTTTGTATTGCACTTTCGAGAAGAAGGGTTATGAGAGTACAGTCAACAGCCGTAAGGTCGGCATCAATGAAGCCGAATCCGTAAAGGCACCAGAAAACAACCGCACCGCCCATAATGACAATATGCACCTTCTGAAAGGAACGGCTTCCGGGGACACGGCTTTTTATAAGAAGCATCAGAACAAAATAAAAGCCGAGAAGAACAAACCAGCCGCCCACAGCATAAAACAGAATTTCATGTGTGTAGCTTGTATCAGAATAATATATACCGTCGGGAAAATCAAAAACAAGCCGGTGAAAATCGTTGGTAAAAACAACGATAATAAGAATTACGGCAGGGATATAAAGCAGTCTGTATTTTTTCGGAATCACAAAGCTGTCGGGCTTTCCTATATGCAGAGTGATAAAAACTCCCAGCAAAGGAATCAGTATCATAGGGATATAAAACGCATACCACAGATATCTTGTAAGTGTATCCGTTTTTTCAAGGAACTCCCACTTGCAGGTACGTACTACAAGCCATCCTACCATAAGAAGTCCGACAGCAATAAGCATATTCCTTACCCGCTTATTGACAACTCGCATATATATAGAAACTGTCCATACGGCAACAATGGATATATGTATAGTATTTCTGAGTAGTGTCATAATTGCAACAAAAAAGTAGTCACTTGATGTCAATGCACAGTATCTTCCGTAATAAGCAATCGCCATCAGAAGCACAACAACAATCAGATTTCTCACATTCTTTTTAACTGCAGGCTGCATAACCACACCTCCCACATTTCATATTAACACACAATACTGAATAAATCTATACCTGATTTTTTGCAAAAAAAAAAGACAGTCTTCCGACTGTCCTGTTTTGGTGGAGTATCAATATATGTATCCGAAACGCTAATCAATCTGTCGAAGGGGACAGTTTCTGTCCCCTCACGATAGTTGAAAACTAATTCTATTTTATCTTTATAAACTACAACTGAATTGAGAAATGTGTTTACTAAGCATTTGCGTGCTTCAAGGCTATCTATATTAAGTTTTCGAAGTTCGTAGAACCAATATCTTATACATTCTCTTGGCAGTAACGGTTTACTGAGCTTTTCTTTTGCGATGAGAATTTCCAGTTCTTCTTTACTCTTTTCCAATTTATCCAAACGCTCTTTTGTGGACGAATTGTAGATGCCGTCCTGAATGGCATTAAGCATATTTTCAATGCCACGTTTAACATCACTCAATTGTTTCTTCAAAGCAGGAAGAGCCACATTTTCTTTTGCTTGTTCTTTCATAGCAATATCAATAATTGCTTCTACAGTATCATCATCCATAATGGTTTTTATAATGTGCGTAAGAACAAGATTTTCAAGAACATCTTTCTTGATGCCTTTTCGACTTTTGCATCCCTTTTTGCGTTTTGCACTTATACACTTA
>JAZRTO010000056.1:0-3699 GCA_045652065.1 Acutalibacteraceae bacterium | reverse complement strand
TGAAGGCAGAGCAGGTGCACTCCAGGCATTCCTTCACGCTATCATCTTTGTTATTGCTGTTGGACTATCATTCGCAACAGGAACATCCTGGGGTACCTTCGGTATTCTTATCCCCATCGTACTCAGCGTATTCGATGCAGGCAATCCTCTTATGATAGTTTCCATTTCTGCTTGTATGGCAGGTGCTGTTTGCGGCGACCACTGCTCACCCATCTCCGATACAACAATTATGGCTTCCGCCGGCGGACAGTGTGACCATCTTAACCACGTTTCAACTCAGCTTCCTTATGCACTTACAGTTGCAGGTGTTTCATTTGTAACTTATATCATAGCAGGCTTTGTTCCTCAGTGGTACATCTCTCTTCCCATCGGTATTATCCTTATGGTTGCTACATTAGCAGGCATAAAGGTTCTTACCAAGAAAAAGTAAAACGAAGCACAATTTAATCATCTTTGACGATCAGAGGTATCAGCCATTTTATAGTGGTTGATACCTCTGTTTTTGTGGTATTTCGTACTTGCCGTAAATACATATTAATAGCAATTTTTCCGTTTGACGAGAAGCTTTCGTATTTTATGTCAGAGTGCCGAAAACATAGTTTTCGTGTGCTATGGCGTGAAATACGGAAGGTTATCGGAAATATATCCCGGTATCCTTTTCTTCAAAAAACAAGCTAACCTTATAAGGACTGATGTAAAACGAAGAAACGGACAGAATTTGCCGGGTTTGAGATTTTCAACACCCGATAGCCGTACACAGGTACTGCGAGGGTGTTGAAAATCAAGCGCCATTTTAATTTGTGGCGAGGCACGAAAGAAAAAGGTACCTGCCACGAAAGTCTGTGTCAAGTACCTTTAATTATTTTACAGCGCGTCAAAGACGGTTAATTGTGCGCCGTTTATTCACTGCGGAGAGCTTCGACGGGATCCTTCTTAGCTGCGATAGAGGAGGGAATAAGACCTGCAATGAAGGTAAGTCCGACACTTATGCAAACAAGAACTATTGCTGCTATAGCGGGAAGCTGTGCCGATGCACCTGTATGTGTCAGGTATTTAAGCATCAGGTTAATGGGGATTTCGAGAATCAAGGTGGTTAGAATACCGAATAAGCCTGCCCCCAATCCTATAGTCACGGTTTCTGCGTTGAAAACTCGCGAAATATCGCCCTTAGAGGCGCCGATTGAACGAAGTATACCAATTTCCTTTGTTCTTTCAAGAACGGAAATATAGGTAATTATACCAATCATAATGGATGAAACAACAAGGGAGATTGCAACGAAGCATACAAGAACAACTGTGACAATGTTAAGTACACTTGTGATTGTGGACATAAGCATACCGATAATGTCTGTAAGTGTTACTGTGTAACCAAGATGTCCCTGTGCAACCATCTGCTCGTTGTAGTAGGTTGTCATTGCATTTATCTCATCCTTAGACTCGAATGACTTGGGATAAAGGTAAATTGAAGAGGGAGCATCCTCAGTTGAGTAACCGATTGCTGCATATGTCTTTTCGGGTGAGCACTGAGCCTTGAGAGTATCAATGTAAGCCTGCTTGAAGGCAATTACCTGTTCATCTGATAAGAAGCCTTCCATAAGCTTTTTCTTGAGATCTGACAGATCGCTGAAGTCAATAAGATCGGCGATGTTCAGATTCATAATGTCTATCTGAGAAAGGTCAATGCCTTCCATAAGACTCATAAAGGGAGTAAGGTCAAGGTACTGGAAGTCAATGATAGAAAGGTCAATGTCAGCAAGAGAGAAATCGTTTACGGTAAGATCTGTGAATTCTAAGCCTGTAAGAACGTCCTTTTTGGGGCTTGCAAGCTGTTCCTGAACAATAGCACTGTTAAGAGTGCTTTCAAGTGCATAGTCCATAAGCTCTGTTGTGTAACCGATGCTGCCCATACCTGTTGACATAATGTTGTTGGGATCGGGTCTTAAGATACCTACGATGTTAATCTGAAGGCCCTGATCAATAAGCTGCTTTACATAGTAGATATTGTTTCTCTGGTCATTCCACAGACCTGTTTTGTTGTCCTTAACGAAATACTGATGATTAAGAACAAGTCTGAACTTCATACCGAGGATATCGTCATAGGTATACTGGTCAACGATTGTTGTGTCCATTTCACCGCCGGAAGCCATCATATTGACCATATCTTCCATAAACTTATCCTGGTTCTTAAGACCGAGAGCATACATAACCATTTCGTTGATTTCATTATTTTTGTCAACAATAAGAACAACCTCGTTGAAGGCTTCGGGAAGACGGCCGGTTACAAGCTCATACTGCTGAGAGAGAAGCTCGTTGTCACCGATAAGCTCAACCCAGGAGTTTGTGATTGATGAGGAGAACATATTTGTCATGGAGTTTGTCATAGTAGCCATTGATGTTGACTGCTGTGTTGATCCCATTAATGTGTCCATCATCTTGTTGGGGTTTACCTGAACGATTCCGTCAGCGGTGTCTTCCTTATAAATGTTAAGGGGAGTTTCATACTTATACTGAATATCGTTACAAAGCTCATCAAATCTGTCACGGTTATCTTCAATGTACTGCTTGTATGATTTAAGGTTATTTGCGGTGGACTGGGAGATAAAGGTGTTAATCATTTCCGTGAAGGTTGAGTTAACATAAATCTGATCAAGGTCGTGGTCTGTTTCCAGCATGCTTGAGCCTAAGTCCATAAGAGCGCCCATAACGTTATTCATATCAATTGCTTCCTTTTCAACGGAAACGGGCATTGCAAGAAGAAGGTCGTTCTGCATCTTGTCAATGTAGTTTTCAATACCTGTTGAAAGGGCAAGGACAAGCGAAATACCTATAATACCGATACTGCCTGCAAAAGCTGTAAGGAAGGTTCTTGCCTTTTTTGTAACAAGGTTACGAAGAGAGAGTGAGAAGGCAGTTGACATTGACATTGAAGGCTTTTTGCCCTTCTTTTCTTCCTCGTGTCTTTTTTCGGTTTCAGCCTTTTTGTCTTCCTCTGTGGGATCAAAGGGGTTAGTATCGTTTGTGATTTCACCGTCAAGACAGCTGATGATTCTTGTGGAATACTCGTGTGCCAGGTCAGGATTGTGAGTAACCATGATTATGAGCTTATCCTTAGAAATCTCTTTAAGGATTTCCATAATCTGAACACTGGTCTCTGTATCAAGAGCACCGGTAGGTTCGTCGGCAAGAAGAATGTCGGGGTTATTAATAAGTGCACGGGCAATTGCAACTCTCTGCATCTGACCGCCCGACATCTGGCTGGGCTTCTTGTAGATCTGCTCACCAAGTCCCACCTGCTCCAGAGCCTTTATTGCTCTTTCCTTTCTTTCCTTTTTGGAAACACCTGAAAGAGTAAGTGCAAGCTCAACGTTTGCAAGAACTGTCTGATGGGGGATAAGGTTATAGCTCTGGAAGACAAAGCCGATTGAGTGGTTTCTGTATGTGTCCCAGTCGCCGTCAGTGAAGTCCTTTGTGGATTTTCCGTTTATTACAAGGTCACCCGAGGTGTATCTGTCAAGACCGCCTATGATGTTAAGCATAGTGGTCTTACCGCATCCCGAAGGACCGAGAATTGCAACGAATTCATTTTCTCTGAAGTTGATGTTTACGCCTTTGAGGGCACGTACCGTAGTATCGCGCGCAACGTAATCTTTTACAATTTTATTCAGTACAAGCATTCTGTCAATTCCCTCCCTGATTATT
>JAZRTO010000055.1:0-8803 GCA_045652065.1 Acutalibacteraceae bacterium | reverse complement strand
CTGTTGAGTTTCTTCCTTGTGTTACCACATCTAAGGCAATTGAAGAAGCTGTTATAAAGGCTAATAATGATCCTATGTGTGCAGGTATAATCACCTGGATGCACACATTCTCTCCCTCAAAAATGTGGATTTCAGGTATTTCCAAAATGATGAAGCCTTACCTTCATCTCAATACTCAGTTTAATCGCGACATACCCTGGGACACCATAGATATGGACTTTATGAACCTTAATCAGAGTGCCCACGGCGACCGTGAGCACGGCTATATCGGCACTCGTATGGTGGCTAAGCGCAAGGTTATTGCAGGACACTGGGAAAATGAAGGATTCCGTAAGGAAATTGCTTCCTGGATGCGCGCAGCTGTAGGTGTTTTTGAAAGCAGAAAAACAAGAGTGCTTCGTATAAGCGATAATATGAGAAGTGTTGCCGTGACTGACGGTGACAAGGTTGAAGCACAGATGAAGCTGGGCTGGGAAATTGAGCACTACGGTGTAGGCGACATTATTTCAGAGCTCGAAAAGGTAACCGAGGCTGAAATTGATGCTCAGATGAAGGAGTATGAAGAAAAATATACTCTTGCAACAGATAACATTGAAGCGGTAAGATATCAGGCTAAGGAAGAAATTGCTATAAAGAAGTTTATGGACGAAAGAGGCTTTACCGCTTTCCATACAAACTTTGAAGACCTTCAGGGACTTCGTCAGCTTCCCGGGCTTGCTTCTCAGGATCTGATGAGCAAGGGCTACGGCTTCGGTGCAGAGGGCGACTGGAAGGTTGCTGCAATGACAAGAATTATGAAGGCAATGACCTCTGATATGACAGGCGGTACTGCCTTTATGGAGGATTATACATATCATTTTGAACCCGGAAATGAAATGATTATGGGTGCACATATGCTTGAGGTTTGTCCCACCATTGCTGAAACCAAGCCTGAAATCAAGGTATTCCCCCTTGGTATCGGCGGAAGAGAAGACCCCGCCCGTCTTGTATTCAAGTCAAAGCCCGGTTCTGCAATTGTTGTTTCCCTTGTTGATATGGGAGACGGACTTCGTATGATTGTAAATGATGTAGAATGTCAAGAGCAGGTAAATGATACACCCAATCTTCCCGTTTCCGCAGTTCTGTGGAAGCCGGCTCCCAATCTCAAGACATCTGCTGAAGCCTGGATATATGCAGGTGCTGCTCATCATTCCGTTTTAAGCTACGATGTAACTGCAGAAATGATGCGTGATTTTGCAAACATTCTTGATATTGAGTTTGTTTACATTAATATGGATACTGAAATTAATTCCTTTGTTAAAGAACTTGAACTTTCATCTCTTTTAAGAAAGCTGAAATAATATGTATAAAGATATAAAAGAAAAAGCCTATAAGGCTAATATGATGTTATATAAATTAGGTATTGCTCCTTTTACCTGGGGCAATGCCTCGGAATGTGACAGAGACAAAAGAGTTTTTGCTATAAAGCCTTCGGGAGTGGAGTATGAAGAGCTTACTCCCGATATGATGGTTATTGTCGATTTTGACGGTAATAAGGTGGAGGGGGAGTATAACCCCTCCTCCGATACAGCGACCCACGCGGTTCTGTACAGCTCCTTCCCCGATATCGGCGGTGTTGTTCATTCACACTCTATTAATGCTGTAGCATTCGCTCAGGCCGGTATTGCTGTTCCGGCTCTTGGAACAACCCACGCGGATTTCTGCTTCGGTGAGGTGCCCTGCGCAAGAGAGCTTACGGCTGATGAGGTAAACGGTGAGTATGAAAAAAGTACCGGTGATGTTATTGTTTCACATTTCCGTGAAAATGACATTGACGAAAATGCAGTTCCTGCAGTGCTTGTCCGTTCCCACGGACCCTTTACATGGGGTAAATCCGCCTATGACGCGGCAAAAAATGCGGGAACTCTTGAAATAGTCTGCGAAATGGCACTTAAAACTCTTCGTCTTAACAGCGGAATTGATACAATTCCTTCATATCTTTTAGAAAAGCATTATATGAGAAAGCACGGTAAAAACGCATACTACGGACAAGGAAAATAAGATGACAGAATTTACCCATTTACATATACATACCGAATATTCGCTTCTTGACGGAGCCTGCCGGATCAAGCCTCTTATCAAACGTGTAAAAGAGCTTGGAATGACAAGCATCGCCATGACTGACCACGGCGTTATGTACGGTGCTGTTGATTTCTACAAGGCTTGTAAGGCAGAGGGAATCAACGGTATTATCGGCTGTGAGGTTTATGTTGCTCAGCGTACACGTTTTGATAAGGTGCACGGTCTTGATAACGAAAGATATCACCTTGTGCTTCTTGCTGAGAATCAGACCGGTTATCAGAATCTCATAAAAATGGTTTCTGCTGCCTGGACAGAGGGCTTTTACACAAAGCCCCGAGTTGATAAGGAGCTTATTGAGAAATATCACGAGGGTCTTATATGTCTTTCTGCCTGCCTTGCAGGTGAAATTCCTCAGGCAATTTTAAGGGGAGACTATGAAAAAGCAAAGGAAACGGCTCTGTGGTATCAGAATGTTTTCGGCAAGGATAACTATTTTCTTGAAATTCAGGATCACGGTATTGCTGATCAGAAGGCGTCAAATCCTCACATTATCCGTCTTGCACGCGAGCTTGATATTCCCCTTGTTGCAACAAATGACGCTCATTACATAACAAAGCAGGATGCCGAAATTCAGAAAATTCTTGTTTGTATTGCAACAAAGCACACCATTGAAGAAGATACGGGTATGGGCTTTGAAACGGAAGAATTCTATGTAAAATCCGGCGATGAGATGGCAGCCCTTTTCCCTGATGTTCCCGAGGCAATTGAAAACACAAATAAAATTGCCGCACGATGTCATGTAGGCTTCGAATTCGGTAACACCAAGCTTCCCATATTCGAGGTTCCCGATAACCGTGACCATTTCGAGTATTTCTCTGATCTTTGTTATAAAGGAATGGTGCGCTGCTACGGTGAAGACTATCCTCAGGAATATATGGACAGACTGAACTATGAGCTGGGTGTCATAAATCAGATGGGATTTATTGACTACTTCCTTATTGTGTGGGACTACATTAACTATGCAAAAAGCATCGGTATTCCCGTAGGTCCCGGGCGAGGCTCGGGTGCAGGCAGTATTGCTGCATATACCTGCGGTATTACTGATATTGACCCTATGCGGTATTCTCTCCTTTTTGAGAGATTCCTGAACCCCGAAAGAGTCAGTATGCCCGACTTTGATATTGACTTCTGCTATGAAAGACGTCAGGAGGTTATTGACTACGTTGTAAGACGCTACGGTGCCGACCACGTTTCTCAGATAGCAACCTTCGGTACTCTTGCAGCAAGAGGAGCAGTACGAGATGTCGGCAAGGTTCTCGGCATGAGTGTTGCCGAATGTTCTGCCATTCAGAAGGAAATTCCCCAGGAATTGGGTATGACCATAGAAAAGGCTCTGCAGTCAAATCAGGAGCTTAAGAAGATGTACGATGCCAATGCTCTTGTCAAAAAGGTAATTGATACATCAATTAAAATTGAAGGTATGCCCAGAAATACGGGTATGCATGCCGCAGGTGTTGTTATCTGCGATAAACCCGTTGATGAATATGTTCCGCTTTTCAAGAGCGGTGACTCCGTTGTTACTCAGTACTATAAGGGTTGGGTTGAGGCACTGGGCCTTCTTAAGATGGACTTCCTCGGTCTTCGTACTCTGACTGTTATTGACGACGCTGTCAAAATGATACACAAAAAAGTCCCTGACCTTGACATTATGAAAATTGATGTTGATGACCAGGGTGTATATAAGATGCTCGGTGAAGGCGGAACCTTCGGTGTGTTCCAGTGTGAATCCGGCGGTATACGATCACTTATGATTAATATGCAGCCTCACAACCTTGAAGATATAATCGCTGTTATTGCTCTTTACCGACCGGGCCCCATGGACTTTATTCCTGCGTATCTTGCAAACCGTCAGGATCCGGAAAATATCAAATATCATACTCCTGAGCTGAAGCCCATTCTTGATGTTACTTACGGAACAATTGTTTATCAGGAGCAGGTTATGCAGATTTTCCGTGAGCTTGCAGGATATTCGCTGGGCGCCGCTGATATGGTGCGCCGTGCCGTTGCAAAAAAGCAGGCAGACGTTCTTGAGCAACAGCGTAAATTCTTCCTTTACGGCTCTGACGGTACGGATGGCGGTTCGAAATGTGACGGTTGTATAAAAAGAGGAATCAGTGCAGATGCAGCAAATGCTATATTTGATGATATGGCATCCTTTGCTTCTTATGCCTTCAATAAATCTCACTCGGCTGCTTATGCATATGTAACCTATCAGACAGCCTGGCTTGGCTGCTACTATCCTCAGGAATTTATGGCAGCTATGCTTACATCTGTTCTTGATAATACCGATAAGGTTGTTGGCTATATTACGGAATGTCAGACTAATCTCGGCTTCAAGGTTCTGCCGCCCAGCGTTAATGAATCGGGAGAGAAGTTTACCGTTGTCGGTGACAATGTCCGATTCGGTCTTCTTGCTATCAAGAATCTCGGCAGCGGTGTTATAAAGCAGATTATTGCCGAGCGAGAGGAAAACGGCCCCTTTGAAACCTACTATTCATTCTGCAAGCGCTGCTACGGTAAGGAGCTTAACCGCCGTGCTCTTGAAAATCTTATAAAGAGCGGTGCTGTTGACTGCTTCGGTCTTAACCGTAATCAGATGTTCCAGATGATTGACGATATTCTCAATGCCCTCGAAAATGATAAAAAGGGTAAAATTGAGGGGCAGATAGGTCTTTTTGATCTCGGAAGTGACTTGGCTAAGGCTGTTGAGCCCGTTCCCCCCAATGTAAAAGAATTCCCGGAAAAACAGCGTCTTGCTTTTGAAAAGGAAACAACGGGTCTTTATATGTCAGGACACCCCATGACAGAGCATGTTAAAATGGCAGGCAGACTCGGTAGTGCTAAAACTGCTGATATTGTTTCCTCTTCTCCTACAGACCCCGAATCTCCCTATAAAGACGGAGACAGAGTAAGACTTTTAGGTATCCTTGCTACTGTCAGAAAGAAAATCACTAAAAACGATACTACAATGGCATTTCTTAATATGGAGGATGTTTATGGTGGTATTGAGGTGCTTGTATTCCCCAAGAAATTTGACCAGTACGGACAGTATTTTATTGAGGATGAAATAATTCTTCTTACAGGTAAAGTCTCTCTTCGTGACGATGAAATACCGAAGCTTCTGTGTGAAGAGGTTGTTCCCTTAAGGGAAATCCCCGATGATGATGCTTATCTTGATAATTATAAGCTTCCCGATGCTGAATATACATTAAGACAGAGTGCATATACGGCTTACGAAAAGAATAATCCGAAGCCCTCACCGAAGCCTGCAGAGACAAAGCCTGTGAGCCAGCCTGCAGCTCAGCCTAAAAAAGACAGCAAGCGCGGTCTTTTCCTTAAGGTCTCATCTGCCGAGGGGCTGGACTGTCAGAGAGCTTCAAAGATGTGCTCGATTTTTGAAGGCAATATTCCGTTGTATCTTTATTATGAAGATACAAAAAGCTACAATTTTACAACCGGCATCACTATTGATCCTAATAATGATCTTATAACAGGGCTTAAACGGCTTCTCGGTGAGAAAAATGTCGTGTTGAAGGTATAAAATGTAATTAAAGACATTTTTAGGTTGACTTTAAGGACACAAACATATATTATATGTATGTTTATATAATCAAATAATTTATAACTCTCAGGAGGAAAATACTATGAAAACTATTGCAGTACTTACAAGCGGCGGCGACGCACCCGGTATGAACGCTGCTATTCGTGCAGTTGTAAGAACAGGTTGCGAAAACGGCGCAAGAGTTCTCGGTATAAGACGCGGTTATGCAGGTCTTATGGAAGGCGATATGTATGAAATGAATTTAAGAAGTGTTTCCGACATCATCCACAGAGGCGGAACAATGCTTCATTCGGCAAGAAGTAAGGAATTCTGTACAGAAGAAGGTATGCAGAAGGCTATTGCTATCTGTAAGGAAAACGGCATTGAGGGTATTGTTGTTATCGGCGGTGACGGCTCATTCAAGGGTGCAAGAGACCTCAGTGTAAGAGGCATCAACTGTGTAGGTGTTCCCGGCACAATTGACAACGACATTGCTTGCTGCGACTATACAATCGGTTATGATACCTGCCTTAATACAATTATGGATATGGTTGACAGAATCAGAGATACAAGTGAATCTCACGACCGCTGCACAGTTGTTGAAGTAATGGGCAGAAGAGCCGGCTTCCTTGCACTTAATGCAGGTATAGCTGTCGGTGCTACCGCTATTCTTATTCCTGAAATGGAATTTGATATTGAAAGAGATATCATTGAAAGAATGAGAAGAACTCAGAAGACCGGCAAGCGTCACTTCATTATTGTTGTAGCTGAGGGCGTAAATGAAAAGCTTGAGGCTCAGGGCATCAACGGTGTATCTGCACTTGCTAAGTATATTGAGCACAATCTCGGTGTTGAAGCTCGTGCTACTGTTCTCGGGCACGTACAGAGAGGTGGCTCACCCTCAGTTAAGGATAGAGTTGCAGGCAGCCAGATGGGCTCATATGCCGCTCATCTTCTTCTTGACGGTATCGGTAACCGTGTTGTTGCAATGCAGAAGGAACAGATTGTTGATTTTGACATTGTTGAAGCACTCAATATGAAGAAATCCATTGATCTTGGTCTTTATGACACAGCAATGGAAATTTCCATCTGATTTTATTGCGCCGTGATTTTCATGGCGCTTTTTTTGGAGCTTTATGAAAAAGTATTATCCTGAATATTATAAGATGTTTTCCTGTATCGCTGATAAATGTCCTGACAGCTGCTGTAAAAAATGGGAAATTGTCATTGATAGCAATACTATTAATAAATACGAAAAGCTGGAAAGCAGCTTCGGTGAAAAAATCAAATCGTTTATATCAAAGGATGAAGAAGGGGACTGCTGTTTTGCTCTTGAAGACGGAAAATGTCCTTTCCTGAATTCAGAAGGACTTTGTGATATACATATTGAACTCGGCGAGGATTATACAAGTGAAATCTGCCGTAATCATCCGCGTTTCATTGAAGAATATGACGGCTTTACGGAAATCTCTCTTTCTTTGTCCTGCCCCGAGGCTAACAGAATAATAATGACATCGTTAACAGATAATGTGCAGTATTCTGTACCCGATTACCTCGGGGATGATGAGGTGTTAGCGCTTCTTATTGAATCAAGAACTAAAATATTAAATGAGCGAAATGACATTTTTACGCTTATTCGCGGCCTTCTTGATACAGCAGCAGATGACGCACTGGACATTGACCTTGTCTATATAGAGAATCATCCTGATATCAATGTAAGCTTTCTTAAGAATTTTGCTGAAATGCTTCTTTCTCACAGTGAAATTCTGACTGATGAATGGAAAAATTATCTGACCAAGATAATTGCTTCTGATGTGTCGGATGAAGAGATGGCGGATTTTATGAGATCAGACAGAGAAAATCTTATAAAAATATGTCATTATTTTACTTACAGATATTATCTGAAGGCAGTTAATGATCTCGATATTTATTCCCGTGCGCTGTTTATTGCAACAGCCTGTTATTTTTCCGCATTTGTTGCTTTAGCTTGTTCAATGACATCGGCAGAAGCAGCAAGATTTTTTTCAAAAGAAATTGAGCATAATTTATATAATCTTGACTTAATGCTGAAATATTTCTCAAGGTTTTAATGAGGTGTAATAATGTCACGAATAATGGATATTATTGATGAATTCAAAAAGCCCTGTTCTTGCGGTCGGCTTCATGACACTGCTGTCAAGGATATACACATCGGCTCAGGTCTTGTGAATGAAGTCGGAAATATCCTTCGGAAAAACCGATTTTCCGAGAATATTCTTCTTGTTGCAGATAAAAATACACTTGCCGCGGCTGATGGGATTATTGATTCTCTCGCAGGCTTCAATGTAACTCAGCATATCTACGAGTCAATCCGTGTTGCTGATATGAAGCACGTTGATGAGCTTCGTGAAATTATAAGAAATCGTGATATATCCGTGCTTTCTGTCGGTACCGGCTCTGTAAATGATCCTTGCAGACTTGCTTGTGCAAAGGAAAATGTGAAGCTGTGCATATTCGCCACAGCACCCTCTATGGACGGTTTTGCATCAGATACATCACCCATAGTGAAAAACGGCTTCAAAGCCTCCTATTCTGCAAAAAGCCCTGAAGTAATTATAGGTGATACTAAAATTCTGGCTTCTGCTCCCTCTTATCTCAAGTCTTCGGGCTTCGGCGATATGATGGCAAAATATGTAGGTCTTATTGACTGGAGAATTTCTTCTCTTCTTACGGGAGAATATTATTGTGAACGGGTTGCGGCGCTTACAAAAAAGGCTGTTGATTCTTTGCTTTCAATGGCTCATCTTGTTACAGTTAAGGATGAAGAAACCGCAGGTAAAATCTTTGAAAGCCTTCTTATGACAGGTATTGCAATGAGCTTTACAAAAAACTCCCGTCCGGCAAGCGGCAGTGAGCATATAGTTGCCCATCTGATAGAGTGTCTGCAGCTTCCACAGGGAATAATTCCCAACTTCCACGGTGAGGATGTCGGCGTGTGCACCCTTGAAATGCTGAAATTCTACAATTCTCTTGCTGAAAATGAAAGCGTCAGGGGAGTCACAGAAAATGTAAATTGGGAAGATGTATTCAGTGTCTACGGTAATATGGCGGATGATGTCAGGGAACTTAATTTCCCGGAAAATATTGTTGATTCAGTAAATC
>JAZRTO010000054.1:0-19072 GCA_045652065.1 Acutalibacteraceae bacterium | reverse complement strand
AGTGAAGATTTCATCCGGTTTTCCGGATTTCATCGCAAAGCGATTTCATCCACCGCAGGTGGATTTCATTATCATAATTTGTCGTTACGATAAATTATGATTTGACTGTGCAATGAAAATATATTATAATAAACTGATAATTTAACTTTGTGTGGGGTTTTTATGCTTTGTCAGAATTGTAAGCGAAATGATGCAGGTGTGCATCTGAAAAGAATAGTAGGCGGTGAAAGTGCGGAAATACATCTGTGCTCAGTTTGTGCTGCGGCGCTGGGTGTCCGCGATGCGGTAACGGGATTTTCTCCCTTCGGAGAAATGTTCGGAAATCTTCAGAGTACGGCTTCCGTGCGCTCGGCAAACCGAGTGCTTCGCTGTGAAACCTGCGGCTTCTCCTTTGAGGATATTGCAAGAACAGGCCTTCCCGGGTGTCCCGACTGCTACAGAACCTTTTCCGTAAAGCTGCGCCCCACCATAGGAAAAATCCACGGCAGAGCAGTTTTTAAGGGCAAGGCTCCCGAAAAATATGACAATTCCCGAAGGAGCAGCATTGAAATTGCAGGTCTCAGAGAACAGCTTGAAAGAGCTGTAAAAGCAGAGGATTTCGAAACTGCAGCACGGCTTCGTGACAAAATAAGAGAGCTTCAGAGGGAGGACGAAAATTGATGAGCGATATATCCGCAAGACTTCAGGATACGGTACTCTCCACAAGAGTCCGCCTTGCAAGAAACATTGATTCCCTTCCCTTTCCCGTAAGACTCAATGCCCTGCAGAAGCAGGAGCTGAATATGAGCATCTGCAGAATACTCACCGACAGTGGCTGTCCCCTGCAGATAATTTCAATGAGCTCCCTTTATCCCTATGAGGCAATATCCCTGGCAGAGCGTCATCTCATAAGCCCCGAATTCGCGTCAAACTCAGAGGGTAGAATTCTGCTGCTTTCCGAGGATGAAAAAATCAGCATTATGCTCTGCGAAAAGGACCATATAAGAATACAGGGCTTTTCCGAGGGACTTGATCCTCACGGTGCATACAATGAAGCCCTGAGATATGAAAGCATTCTGGGTAAAAATCTGAATTTCGCCTTTGACGGAAAGCTGGGCTTCCTTAACCAGAATCCCAAGGATATCGGCACCGGAATGAGAGCGTCGGTGCTTTTGCACCTTCCTGCACTTTCCCGTTCGGGTGCTATGGAAAAGCTGTCCGCAACCGCACAGAAGCTGGGCTTTGTCATAAGAGGCTCCTACGGTGACGGGGCTTCCGTAAAGGGAGACATTTTCCGAATCAGCAACAATCTTACAATGGGCATCAGCGAGGAGGATGCACTCGGCAACCTTAAGAGCATTGCTTTGCAGATTGCCACAAAGGAACGCGCCGCAGCTGAAAAGCTCGTTAATGAAATAAACATCCGCGACCGTATAAACAGAAGCGCAGGACTTATAAAAAATGCCGTTCTTCTCTCATCAGACGAAATGATGGAGCTTCTCTCCTGGGTAAGACTGGGAGCACTTTACGGTGTTATTGATGCAGATGCATCCCTTATCAGCCGTCTGTTCGTATCTATGCAGCCTGCAACGGTAAATGTACTGGCAGGTCAAAAGCTTCCCGAAGCGGCACGGGATGAAATCAGAGCAAAAGCAGTAAAACAGATATTTAAATGATTTTTTATAACTTGAAGGTGCAGAACTGAAAAGCAGTTTTGTGCCTTTTTGTTTGCAGTAAATTCCCCTATAGCAAAATAACAAATTTTCTTTGTTATTTTTGTGACAAATCGCAAAATTTGTCTTGATTTTTAATTATTTTGTGGTATAGTGTATGTTGGTATAAATTTGAGTTCTGAAATTTTCAAATAAGGAGAAAAAAGATGAAAATTAAGTTTACTGAAACAATTCTCAGAGACGCGAACCAGTCACTTATCGCAACAAGAATGCCCTTTGAAGAGTTCAAGCCCATCCTTGAAACTCTCGACAAGGCAGGCTACTATTCACTTGAATGCTGGGGCGGAGCAACCTTCGACTCCTGCCTTCGTTACCTTAACGAAGATCCCTGGGAGAGACTCAGAAAAATCAGAGCAGCTTGTCCCAACACAAAGCTTCAGATGCTTTTAAGAGGACAGAATCTTCTCGGCTATAAGCACTATCCCGATGATGTTGTAAGAATGTTCGTTAAGAAGAGCGTTGAAAACGGCATCAACGTTATAAGAATTTTTGATGCACTTAACGACCTTCGCAACATTGAGGTTGCAGTTGACGAGGCACTTAAGAACGGTGCAGAGGTTCAGGGTACAATCTGCTACACATTAAGCCCCATTCACGACCTTGACAGCTATGTAAAGACCGCTAAGGACCTTAAGGCAATGGGCGTTCAGTCCATCTGCATCAAGGATATGGCAGGTATCATGAGCCCCAAGGAGGCCTACGACACTGTTAAGGCTATCAAGGATGCTACAGCAATGCCCGTTGTTCTTCATACACACTCAACAACAGGTCTCGGCTTCATGACACTCCTCAAGGCTGTTGAAGCAGGCTGCGATGTTATCGATACAGCTATTTCCTGCTTCTCCGGCGGTACTGCACAGCCTGCAACAGAAACAATGGAATATGTTCTTCGTCAGTACGGCTATGAAACAGGTCTTGACCTTGACTGTCTTAAGAAGATCAACGATTTCTTCAAGCCCTACAGAGCAGCATGTCTCAAGGACGGCCTTCTCAATCCCGTTGTTCTTGCAACAGATACAGATGCTCTCGGTTATCAGATTCCCGGCGGTATGCTTTCAAACCTTGTAGCACAGCTTACAGCTCAGGGCAAGCTTGATAAGCTTCAGGAGGTTCTTGAGGAAACTCCCAGAGTAAGAAAGGATCTCGGCTATCCTCCCCTTGTTACTCCCATGAGCCAGATGGTTGGTGTTCAGGCAACATCAAACGTTCTTGTAGGCAAGTATAAGAACATCTCAAAGGAAGTTAAAAACTATGTAAAGGGTGAATACGGCAGAGCTCCCGGTGAAATCAGCGAAGAGCTCAAGAAGATTGTTCTCGGTGATGAAAAGGCAATTGAATGCCGTTTTGCAGATACACTCGAGCCTGCATTCGAAAAGACAAAGGCAGAGCTTGGCGATAAGGCTACCTGCGACGAGGATGTACTTTCCTACATCGCATTCCCCCAGATCGCTGAAAAGTTCTTTGAAGCAAGAGAAGAACGCAAGAAGCACACCTTCACATACAGCATCACTGCTATAAAGGAGGACTAATCAATGCAGACATTAGGCGTTTTTGAAAACATTTACGGCGAAGGCGCAATAATGAACTTCGGCCAGACACTTCTTATCTCCGTTGTGGGATTTGCAATCGTTTTCCTCGTACTCGGCTTCCTTGCAATTTTCGTTTACGGAATGGGTAAGGCTTTCGACGTACTCGCAAAGAAGAAGGAAAGCAAGACTGTAACAGAAGCAGCACCCGTATCTCCTGCAGCAGCTCCTGCAGCTACCGGCACTCCCCTTCCCGCAAATCAGTCCATCGGCGACCTTACACTTGTAAGCGTATCCGAAGAAGAAGCAGCTGTTATTATGGCAATCACAAGTGCAAAAAGCGGAATTCCCCTTAACCGTCTTAAATTCAATACAATCAAACTTATGGAGGATAACAAATAATGAAATACGTAGTTACTCTTAACGGAAAGAATTATGAAGTAGATGTTACAGAATGTGATGCAGTTATCACTTCCGTAGCTCCCGCGGCTCCCGTTGCTCCCGTTGCAGCAGCTCCCGCTCCTGCAGCTGCACCCGCACCCGCTGCAGCTCCTGCTCCCGCAGCTGCTACAGCAGACGGTACAAAGGTTGTAGCTCCTATGCCCGGCAATATCCTCTCTGTAAACGTTACTCCCGGACAGGCTGTAAAAGAGGGCGATGTACTCTTCATCCTCGAAGCTATGAAAATGGAAAACGAAATTGTTGCTCCCGTTGCAGGTACAGTTAAGCAGGTACTTGTTTCAAAGGGTTCTGTTGTTGAAACAGATGCTGTTCTTGCAGTAATCTGAGGAGGCACATAATGGAACTTATATCTCAGGTTTTTGCAGGCATCTGGGAATCATCGGGTCTTGTAGGTCTCGAGTGGCAGAATCTTGTAATGCTGGGTGTGGCAGGTATCTTCCTTATACTTGCTATTTTCAAAAAATTTGAACCCCTTCTTCTCGTACCCATCGCATTCGGTATGATTCTTGCAAATCTTCCCGGAGCAAATATAATGCTTGATACCACAGGCGGCATGCTCGGTGACCTTTCGGGTGCTGCAGCAGTAGAAGGTGCACACTGGTTTGACTCAGGTGTTCTTCGTATCCTTTATGTAGGTGTCAAGTCAAGTATTTTCCCCTGTATTATCTTCATGGGTGTCGGTGCGATGACAGACTTCGGTCCTCTGCTTTCAAACCCCGTATCCCTTATCCTTGGTGCAGCAGCACAGATGGGTATTTATTTCGCATTCATTGTTGCTATTCTTCTGGGCTTCGAGCCTCAGGAAGCAGCATCCATCGCTATCATCGGCGGTGCTGACGGCCCCACAGCTATTTTCACGGCATCAAAGCTTGCAGCTCATCTGCTTGCCCCCATTGCCCTTGCAGCATATTCCTATATGGCACTTATCCCCATCATTCAGCCTCCCATTATGAAGCTTCTTACCACAAAGAAGGAAAGAGAAGTCAAGATGACTCAGCTTCGTAAGGTTTCAAAGATTGAAAAGATTATTTTCCCCGTTGTTGTTCTTATTGTTGTAGCCCTCATTCTTCCCTCAGCTGTACCCCTTCTCGGCATGCTGATGCTTGGTAACCTTCTTAAAGAATGCGGTGTTACAGACAGACTTTCAGACACTGCACAGAACGGTCTTATGAACACAATCACAATTCTCCTCGGTATATGCGTAGGTGCAACAGCTAACGGTATTGACTTCCTCAAGAAAGAGACTCTTTTCATTGTTGCATTAGGTCTCATTGCCTTTATGTTCTCAACTGTTGGCGGTGTTCTCATCGGTAAGGTGCTTTACCTCGTTACAGGCGGTAAAATCAACCCCCTTATCGGCGCAGCAGGTGTTTCAGCTGTTCCTATGGCTGCCCGTGTTGCTCAGAACGAGGGCAGAAAGTACAACCCCACAAACTTCCTTCTTATGCATGCTATGGGACCCAACGTTGCAGGCGTTATCGGCTCTGCCGTTGCAGCAGGCTTTATGCTCATTATGTTCCAGAGCTAAGATTTGTTTTTCACAAACTCAAAGGATACCCGTCACAGGACAGGTATCCTTTTTTCTTTTTATGCTTTGGCTTACAGCTGTGTCCAGCTGTATTTTCCGAACCAATATCTTTTACCTACAAAACGAAGAGTACGCTCAATGGGGCTTCCCTCAACAAACTCATAGACTACATCAAGCTCCATATAAATCAGTCTTCCTGCCCATTCAACCTCCGCCCCCTTTGACATTTTCCGATAAAGCGGTTCATTATCGAAATCATCAAAAAATTCATCTACCAGTGCCTGTGCATATTCGTCATATATCTGTCTGCTGAATCCGCCTGCACAGCTTCCGCTGTCAAATTCAACCGGCAGACACACCAGGAAAGTAATAAAAGAAAAAATTAATATAACGAAAGCCGCCACCGTAAAAATTCTTCTGCGCCACCTTCTGTTTATCCCCTCAAGCCTTTTCATAAGACTTATAAGATTACTGTCTGCCACAGTCTCTCTTGTAACGGCATCTGTTTTCTCACCGCTGAGCAAATCGTTTACGGTAACACCGAAAAAACATGCAGTCTTTTCAAGAGTTTCTATATCAGGATAGCATTTGCCTGTCTCCCACTTTGAAACTGCCTTGTCTGTAACACCGAGTATTTCAGAAAGATCTTTCTGTGTAAGATTTTTCTCTTTTCGAAGCTTTATAATAAATTTTCCGGTTATTTCAGGATTCATATCACCATCTCCTTTTAAGCAGATTATACCTGAGAAAAGGCAAAAAGTCACCCTACCTGAGGTAGAATGACCGTTTTGTATCAGAAATTATAGTCGGGATTTACGGGTTTACCTGTTTTTGCGGACTCTACAATTGAAAGACATACTTCAACTGTCTTTGCACCCTCAATTGCATTTGTTTCAACGGGGGTTCCGTTCAGGATATTATCTGCAAACACCTGAAACTCAGCAGCAGCATTGTGGTTGTTTACCTCAATTTCAATATCCTCGGCCTCGTGTGCCATTTCGTCCTCGCCTATTGTATAAAGCTTCATTGTGGGGGAGGTGTTATCACAGATAATTGTTCCCTTTGTACCGTAAATGCAGGTGCGCATTGTGTAATCTCTCTTACAGCCTGTGGAAACAAACACCTTACCGATAACATCATTCGGGAATTTCATAATTGCTATTGTAGCATCGTCATAGGAAACTGAGGGAAGAAGCTTATGTGAGCCGTAAGCCATAACCTCTGTGGGATCACCTACAAGCCAGCGAAGCAGGTCAACAGCGTGACAGCCGCCGCCGATTACACCGTGACGGGCAGGGTCAGAACGCCAATCCTTAAGAAGATACATATAGTCGTGCGCATATTCTGATTCAGCAAAATAAACCTCACCTATCACACCCGAAACAATCAGCTCCTTTGCCTTTCTGAAAGCAGGGGTAAAACGGCATATCTGTCCTACCATAAATTTTGCATCATACTTCTTCGATGCTTCAACAATATCCTTTACATCCTCACGGGTAAGAGCAAGAGGCTTTTCACAAAGCACATTTTTACCCGCCTTCAGAAAATCAACAGATATCTGTTTGTGAAGCTGGTCAGGCACTGCAACAGTAACAATGTCAATATCCTTATCCAGTAACTCACGATAATCTGTAAACCATCTGTCCTCGGGAATATCATATTTCTCTCCTGCGAATTTCAGCGCTTCGGGATCAAGGTCGCATATAGCACCTATTTCTGCCTTGCAGCTGAGTGCCCCCTCAATGTGTGCACGTCCGAACTGCATACCGATATTTGCAACTTTAAGCTTTTCATACATACTGACAATAACCTCTTTTTATCTTTTATTTTTATACTTTTACGGCAATATATTTCCTGCTGCGCGGTAAATTTCATACCATTCTTCACGGGTAATTCTGATTTCACTTGCCTTTATACAATCAGTAAGCCTTGAAAGATTTGTAGTCCCCGTAACAGGCTGCATTTTTGCAGGATGTCTGAGAATCCATGCAAAAGCCATTGTAGTTTTTGATACACCGTATTTTTCACCGATTTTCTCAAGAATCTCATTAAGCTCGGGAAATTTTTCATTGTCAATGAAGCAGCCCTCAAAAAATCCGTACTGCACAGGCGACCAAGGCTGTATTGTGATGTTATTCAGTCTGCAGTAATCAAGAACACCGCCGTCGCGGTTTGTAGCAGAATCATTATACATATTCACATTTATTCCCGATTGAATCATAGGAGCGTGCATAATGCTGAACTGCAGCTGATTGGCACAAAGGGGCATGCTGAGAGCTTTGCCCAAAAGCTCAATCTGATACGGATTCTGATTGGAAACGCCGAAATGACGTACTTTTCCCGAGTTTTTAAGGTACTCAAAAGCACGTGCCACCTCTTCGGGCTCCATAAGAGCATCCGGACGGTGCAGAAGCAACACATCAATATACTCTGTACCAAGTCTTTTAAGGCTTCTGTCAACGGAATTTACGATATGCTCATAGGAAAAATCAAACATTCCCTGTCTTATACCGCACTTGGTCTGAATGATTATATTCTCTCTCATTGAAGGAGTAACAGCCTTGCCGAAAACCTCCTCACTTTTCCCTCCGCCGTAAATATCCGCGTGGTCAAAGAAATTGGCTTCAAGTGACAGTGCCGTATCAACAAAAGCCGAAACCTCTTTTTCCGACATATCGCTGATACGCATACAGCCCACAGCAACAGCAGGTACCTTCATACCGCTTTTTCCGAAATCTATCTTATACATATTTTCTTCCCCCTGTATTTTTCACATTATAACACAGTTTTACAGATAAATAAAGACTCTGCAGAAAGATTCCTGCTTTTTTCTCCCGTTATAACTTGCTGAAAAAAGCAGTCACCTTGTTCACACAAGATAACTGCTTCTTTTCTTTAAGACCTCTTATAATTAAAACTTTTCAAGTCCGACAGATACACGAAGAATCTTTCTTGCATCATCAGCAAGAACTTGTCCGTTACCGTCAACATCCGCTGCCTTGAATTCGGAAGAACTTTCAGTGTAGCTCTCAAGACCTACACTGCGGCGGAGCGCAAGACGTGCATCACCTGCAGATACCGCTCCGTCACCGTCAACATCACCTTTTTTTCTTGCAGGAGAATCGGAAATCTTGATTTCTACATTTTCCTTGGTGGTATTGAAGCTGAGCTCCTCATAATCACCGCCGCCGAATTTACCTACATTGATGCTGCCGGGCTTATTACCGCTGACATATACGGCACCACCGGAATAGTTAACAGAGGAAACACCACCGGAAACACCGGAGAAGCAGAACATTTCAAAGTCACTCTCATCAACTGACTTGTGAACGGTATATTCGGCTTTGTTACCGCTTACGGAAACACCGTCTGTTTCCGAAATTGTCGCGGCATCTGCGCCATTTGCTTCAACGGAAGCAAATGAATCGGAGCTGAGCACAGATGCAGATATCTGTTTATCCTCTGCCTTGAAGGTAAAGCTGTCACTGTCATTCATTGAGAATATCAGCTCTGCAGGAGCAGCCTTGCCGTCTTTTGCGGAATGTACAATAAGACGGGTTGATGATATATCCATGGTAGATTTGATAACACCGTTTTTAATAGAAATGTACTTATCATTATCATCCCAGATAGTGATATCACCGTCGACAACAACGGAAACCTCTGTTCCGGGCTTTGCTGAATTAATATTACCCGGCTTCTTCGAATTTATAACCATATCGTCATTTGGGCCGTCTATATCAATAGTATCAAAAACACTGAAGTCTGTAAGGAACTGGAATGCATAAGCAACCTCTTTCTTACCATCTACAGTCAACGAGGAATAGGCACTGTCAACAAGCACAGTGATATCTCTTGCGGGATATCTGTTATCATAAGCTACAAGCACATAATTGCCGTCAGCATCTGTGCCCTTGTAGGACTTGATAACTATTGCATGACCGCCAGCAGAGAACCAATAGCAGAAAAGTATAGGCTCGTTCTTTTTGGCAGTTTCGACAAGGCTTATAAGCCCCTCTCTCCAGTTGGAATATCCGTTATTGTAAAATGCACCGTCATTATTTCCGATAAAACCTATCTGTTGTGACAGCTGATAATAATTTATAGCACTCTGCACGGCAGCATTATGCTTGGGACTGTCAACCGCAGAAATACTTGCCGCATCAGGGTCAAAGTTTTCCATCATTGAAATTCTGTCATCAAAATCCAACAGTGCGGTAACAGACATACCGTAGCATGAGCCGCCCCATCTGTCATTTTCTCTTGATGCTGTAAGACGGTCTATGTAATACTTTGCCGTTTCTTCCGAATACTGCTTTCTTACATATGTGCTGAGCCTCTCAAAATCAGCATCACTCATAGTATATCTGCCCGTGATGAATTCAGAATAAGAATTACCGAAGGAATACTGATTTGCAGCGGTCCATTTCTTCTGAGCCTTCTTTACGGTTACTTTACAGGTTGCTGTTTTACCGCTGCTTGTCTTTACGGTAATTTTTGTTGTACCTATAGACTTTGCGGTAATCACACCGTCCTTTACGGTTGCTACCTTTGTATCGGATGATTTCCAGGTAAGCTTATCTGTTGTATTTGAGGGGGTTACCTTTGCTGTAAGCTTGGCAACATCACCTTTTTCAAGAGTGACATTTGTTTTATCAAGCTTTACTGCAGTTGCAGGAATTACCTTCTTTGTAACGGTAACCTTACAGGTTGCGGTTTTTCCGCTGTCGGTTTTTACCGTAATTTTTGCAGTACCTGCAGATTTTGCGGTAATGACACCGTTTTCAACAGTGGCTACCTTTGTATTTGATGAAGTCCATTTAAGGTTGTCCGTTGTATTGGAGGGAGTTACCTTTGCTTTAAGAGTACTCTTGTCCCCCGTATAAAGCTTAAGAGATGTTTTATCAAGTGTAACTGCAGTTGCTGGGACTGTTTTCTTTTTAACAGTAATCTTGCAGGTAGCTGTTTTGCCGTTAACGGTTGTTGCTGTTATAGTTGCAGTACCTGCCTTTTTAGCGGTAACAAGACCTTTGCTGCTTACGGTAGCTACTGACGCATCGGAGGATTTCCATGAAACACTCTGCTGCGCGTTTTCAGGTAAAACAGTAGCAGAAAGCTGCAATGTGTTACCGATATAGAGCTTTGCCGATGCTTTATTGAGGCTTACGGATGAGGGAGGGGTAGCAAGTGTAGAAACCGTAAATCTGTCAGTATCTGCATATGTAGTTCCCCAGGACTCCAGAACAGTTGCTAAAAATCTGTACGAATAATCTGTCGCAGGAGAAAGATTATTAACCGTATAGGTGTATGTCTTTCTAATCTTTCCGACTGAACCGTAGTTTTCAAGATCATAGTAGTTATTGCTGACATCAAGCTGCAGCTGTCTTACATAGTCGGTATCCACAGTAATATCAATATAAAATGTTATGCTGTTATGTGTAATATCCTTTGCTCCCTGGGAATGTATGGTAACGGGAGAAGCACCGGGATAATAATCATAATCAATATCATTTCTGCCGTTGGCATATGTTGATCCGGCATAATAATACGTTCCGCTTTTCTTATAATCGGAGCCTATTGCAAAATAAAGATTTTCAACGAAGGAAAGTCCGCTGCCGCCCATCATACCCACGTGCTGACCGCGGTATACCTTATCACCCGTGCGGACATAATTGGCACCCATATGACCGTAAAAGGAATAACCGCTGCCGTCGGAATGCTTAAGAACAAAGCCGTTACCGTAGCCCCAGTTACAAAGACGGATGTTATAATCCTTATTTGTGTAGAACGATGCTGAAGGACTGCAGGTAGCAGAGCTGCAGGGTACACCTGTAGTCAGAGCACAGCTGTTACCGCAGCCGTAGTAGGAATAAACTACAGTACCGCTTTTTGTAGCAAATACCTTATCGCCACCTTTTATGTTTATACCGGGCAGTGATTCAAGATAAATATAGTTGTTATTCCCCTTTGGAACAGGCCAGAGATAATTTTCTGCCGCTGCCGAATAAAGAGGTACAGCAGTAATAAGCATAGCCATAATAAGAGCTACGCTGAGTATTTTTGACAATTTTTTCATATTATCCTCCGAAATATCCAGAAATTATTTGATTCTGCATATATAAACAGACAGGGCAATTATATCATCCGCAAAAGGTAAAGTCAATTTCAAAGATATTGATATTTCATATCTCTCCGTCTGTTTTTACCTGCTTTCATAATACCGGACAATTGCTTTTATTCTGAGTCATTTGTTTTCTTTTCTCTGATTATTCTTGCTCCTGCACATATATTACACATTGTATCAATAAAGCTGATTTTGCGATATTCATTGAAAAAAAAGTGTATCTGTGCTATCATTATAGAAAAGAAGCTTTGAAATCAGAAATCAAAGAAGGAGCAATAAGAATACATAGTAAAAATGGGAATCATATTTAACATACAAAAATTCTGCTTACATGACGGAGACGGTATCCGAACCTGTGTGTTTCTGAAGGGCTGCCCTCTCCGATGCATATGGTGTCACAATCCCGAAAGCCTTGATAAAGCCCCGTCGGTTTCCTTTGATAAAGCGAAATGCTCATCCTGCGGCAGGTGTCTTGACAGCTGTCCGGCACGAAGCATTAAAAACGGTATTTTACAGCTTGATCGTGAATACTGTACAAGGTGCGGTGTCTGCTCCGAAATCTGCATCAGCAATGCAAATGAAATCATAGGGAAGGAAATGACAGCCGAAGAGGTTATCAAGGAGGTAATGAAGGACAAAATATTTTATGATACCTCAGGCGGAGGAATCACCGTAACAGGCGGAGAGCCGTCATATCAGCCGGACTTCACAATGCAGCTGCTGCAGCTCTCAAAGAAAGAGGGCATCTCTCTTGCCATTGAAACCTGCGGTATCGGTTCCCGTGAATTCTACAAAGAGGCTGCCGCTCTCGGTACGACATTTTTATATGATATAAAAGCCATTGACCCTGTACGCCACCGTGAGCTTACGGGAGCCGATAATACTCATATTATGTCAAATCTAAAATATCTTATGGACACGGGTGCTGATATTATTATCAGACTTCCCCTTATTCCCGAATGCAATGACAGCGACGAAGATATTGCCGCCCTGGCATCATTCCTGAATGAAAACAAGGAACGATACAGATATGCGGAAATTATGCCCTATCATACACTCGGCACAGAAAAAGCTGTAAGAATCGGTATACCTGCTTCCTTTTCTCACAGCGGTGCAACAGACACGGAGATATCCCGATGGGTCGAATTATTTGCTTCTCACGGACTTCACGTAAAAATATCAGAATAAAAGAGGTTTATCTATGACAAATTTAGCTCAAATTGACCCTTTCCTTTACGGATATTTTATTGCTGAAACCCTTGAACACGGTGAAAGAGTCGGTCTTGCTCTGCTTCATGCCTCAAAAAATATTGAAATCAGATTTTCCCGTCAATTGCTTCCCGATACAGCCTTTGAAACAAAATACGGCACATCGGGCTACTCTCCCTCACAGGGACTCTGGTTTTCTGAGGACAATATCATAAAGCTTTCCGAGGACTTTCCCGAGCACAAGGAAGCTCTCCTCAGATACGCGGATGAATTGAAATTATTCAGAAATAAGGCAAAAAGACTTTTTTCAGACTCTGCAGAGCAGCTCGACCGCGCAGGCGCTCATTGGGGCGGCGGATGGGGCGGACATTCTAATCCCGATTACGGAAAAATAGTAAATTACGGCACCGATTATATCAGAAAAATAATCACTGAAAACCGTGACAAGCATCCCGATGAAGCATGGTTTTACCGCTCATGCTCTTATACACTTGATGCCATTGATATTTTTGCAGAAAGATATCGTGAACAGGCTCTTCTCATTGCTGAAAAATGCGAAAACGCTGATGACAGAACATTCCTTCTTCGTATGGCAAAAGCATTTGAAACAGTACCGAAAAAACCGGCATACGACTTCACCTCGGCTATGTGCTCCTTTATGCTCATATTTGCCCTTGACGTAAGTGATTCTCCCGGCCGCTTCGATCAGTATATGTATCCGTCATATTTGAAAACAGAAGACAAAACGGAGATCTCCGATCTTCTTGACAGGCTGTGGGACTATTTCCGTGATCATCGCTCCTGGAATCTGTGTATATCGGGAAGTGATGAAAACGGAGTCGACGAAACAAACGCGCTTACATATGATATTCTTGAAATGGTGAGAAAAAAGGGCTACAATACACCAAATCTTACCTGCCGTGTACACAAAAATACACCGGACAGACTCTGGAATGATATTGCAGATACTCTGGCAACGGGAACGGGACTGCCTGCATTATATAATGACGATGTTGTCTGTACCGCACTTGAAAAAATAGGAATCCCGCCCAAAGACAGTCACGATTACTGTATGAACGGCTGTAATCAGATAGACATTCTCGGCAAGAGCCATATGGGACTTGAGGACGGAGAGGTTGTTTTTGCCAAATGCCTTGAGTTTGCTCTGCACAACGGTGTTGATGCTATGAACGAAGAGCAGACCTCTATAACAACGGGAGATCCTGCAACCTTCGCTACCTATGAGCGTTTTGAGCGTGCTTTTCTTGATCAGCTGGAATTTGTAACCTACAATTCCTGCAGCAGCGCAAACACATGGCAGCACCTTCGCGCAGTATCTGAGCCGCACCCTCTGCGCTCCTGCCTTATTGAGGGCTGTCTTGAAAAAGGCAGAGATTACAGAAACGGCGGCCCCCTTTATAACCACGGACAGATTTTAGCGGAAGGCATTGCAGATACCGGAGACAGCCTCTACGCTGTAAAAAAACTGATTTACGATGAAAAGAAATATACAATGTCTCAGCTCATTAATGCCCTTAATGCAAATTTTGAAGGCTATGAGCAGCTACACTACGATTTTAAGACCTGCGAAAAATTCGGCAATGACATTGATGCCGTAGATGAAATAACTGCACGTGCGATCAACCGCTTCTTTACCGTTCTGAAACGCAACAACACATACCGTGGCGGAATATTTACGGGAGGCTGCAGCACATTCAACCGTGCAGCAGACTACGGACAACAGACTGCAGCTCTTCCAAACGGAAAGCTGAAGGGTGAGCCACTCCTTGCTGACAGCATTGCAGCTACCCCCGGCCGTGATACAAACGGTCCTACGGCACAAATCAAATCCGTTCTTAAGTTTAACCATACCGATGCCTGCAGCGGATTTGTATTTCAGAACAAGTTCCAAAAGAAATTGTTCGCCTCTGAAAAAGGAAAGACCTCATTTATAGCTCTTGCCAAAGCATATTTTGCCGGCGGCGGACAGCAATATACCGTTACCGTAGTTTCCCCTGATGACCTTCTTGATGCAAAAGAGCATCCCGAAAATCACGGCAACCTTATAGTCCGTGTAGGCGGCTACAGCGACTATTTTGTAAAACTCAGCACAGAGCTTCAGAATAACGTCATCGAGAGAACCTTTGCAGACATGTGATTTATTTTTATTGCAAAATAAGCAAGGCTTCAGCTTCATTTTTATTTATCACATAGCTGAAACGGTGCTTCAAGCGACAAAATTTATTTGGAGCATGAAACATATAATTGTTCTGTTTGAGATTTTTTTATAAGCTAAGAAGTTCTTGCCGGTTGTACTGCCCCAAATTGCTCGCCCCCCTTGAGTTATCTTGTTTTATGCGATCTTCGATTTTTTACATCCCCTGCAAACCATACTCGTTATAAAAACTTCAATAAAGTCTGACACAGCAGCACCGCTTACCGTTCAGATCGGTTGATGAGTTTTGAAAGCCGCCGCCAACATCTTCTGTAGGGATCCCGTCCGAGCAAGCTTTGTTTCGAAACTCATTCATTCCGCCCCATAACAGGTTACACTCAAAATCCGTGAGCTTCAGTTTTGTTTTCCGATTATTCATAAAAATGACCTCCTTGTATTTGGTAATACCATTTTACAAGGAGGTTTGTGTTTTGTCGAATGTATGGATAATATCATAATAAGCATTTTTGTCAAAATAAAACACATTTTTGTATTTATGGTTGTTTTTTTCTCTTCTTATATTACAATAAAGACTGAACATAATTCACACAATAAAGCCAATTGTTACTTTATTTAAATATAATTTGTGAATTGTGTAAAAGTTTTATTACAGGGGGACCATTATGGACGGATTAACAATAACTGAAACAATATTATCAATAGTAGCATCTATAGTAAATATTATAGCACTTGTTTTTGCAGGCCTTACTTACATGAATACGTATGCATCTAGATTAAAATTTACTCATACCATTGGAGTTAGTTTTAACACAAGAACAAATTCACCTGTATATGGTGTATCATTAACAATAAAAAACCTTGCCGTTCCAACTACAATAGAAGAGGTTGAATTAAGTCTTTCCCATACCAACAATATGCGAGTTGTTTTGTTTCCACAAATAAGCAATAAAGAAGCAGATAAAGGTCTGAATCAAGATCGTTGTGTTGAATTAAAAACTAATTCTGTATGTTGTTACAATTTTGGATTTTCAAAACAACAACTTGATTATTTCCGTAAAAATACAGATGCACCTAATGACCCAGTTAGATTTATTGTAAAAACCACAAAAAAAGAATATGTTATAAAAAGCAATATATCAATTAATCAAATGTGTTTAGACGCCAATAAGCTATGTTTTTCAGAAGACGAAGAAACAACAGACTAAATAATATAAATACTTAAATGTGAAGAATAAAATCTGTTGTAATTGTAATTTATTTTAACAAAAAATATTGGTTCATATAATTTAGGCTCCTTGTATTTGGTAATACCATTTTACAAGGAGGTCTGTGTTTTGTGGAATGTGTGGAAGGTTAATCAATGAATGTTTATGCTATTTGCGATGTTTGTTATAAAAATCTATCATCATTTTTTCAATAGTCTCAAAATCAAATGTTGGCACTGGGCAATGATTACTTTTTGACATTCTACCGCCGATACTTCTTCCTGCTTCTGTTAATGCCCAATCACCAAATTTATCTTTAATAACTAGCCCCATATCTTTCCACATACCGTAAACCCATTCTGTGCTCATTCCGACCTTATTACCGACGAAACGTGCTGACATTCTTCCCATATATCATTCACCTTTCTTTTTAACCAACCAAACTATTAATATCTTCTTTTATTCGCTCTGCAATAATTGACGGAATTTTTGAGTCAGCATTTTCATTAGCAATCCAATACTTACCCGTAATATTACCATAGTCATTGAAATCTATTGCGAAACTCCACTCAGAAATGCCGCTTTGCGAACGAACTACACCTTGAACAACTGGACCTTCAACGGTAAATTTTGACACTCTTTTCACAGTTTTACAAGCCTTTTGAACAATTATATCAAACTCTTCTTGCGTCACACCATTTTCAAATGTGCATGGAGTATTTTTTCTCCTCTGTTCTTCTGCCTTTTTTTCTTTTTCCTCAGCTGATGCTTTAAATAACAACGCTGCACCTGCACCAACTGCCGCTGTAATAAGCGCTTTTGAAAGAAATCCCATATAAATACCTCGCTTTTTATGCAAATAAAAGAATATCTTTTTGAATTTCAAGATATTCTCTTATATCAATAATATTATCTTTCTTCTTTGGCTTTGACAGTTTAACCTTTTGATGATTCGCTTCAGCAAGTTTGCTAGTATAATCAAATACACTAAAAATAATAGCACTCAGCTTATTTGGTGATATCTTGATAGAAATTTTCTTTTCTTCGAGAATATCTAAACTATGTATCAAATTATCGATAATTTCATTGTTTAGAGAACCGTCTTTTATTGAAGAATAATAACTTTCCAAACATTCATTAAAGAACACTATATCCTTTTTCTTTTTGCTATATGAAATACAAGAAGCCGTTATTGCAACACCTGTTCCGACTGCAATAACTGAACCAACAACAATAGAGGCTCCCTTATGTGCTTTTACAATTTCAATAGCTTTTTTTGCACCTGTTTCTGCCGCATTTTTAACAGTAGGCAAATGCTTTCTAATTTTATGTTCACTATCTTTTACTAAACCATAAAGTTCCAGTGTTCCATTTATAATATCTTCATATATATCATCGGGCACGCATACATTAACCGGAACAACTACCATGATAAAACCTCCTTAAGTCTACTGTCTGTATTATATCACATAATTATTCATTATATCAACACCCATAAACCACAAAAACTCCCCACCGATTTCTCGATGAGGAGTTCATTTTAAATATAGAGTTTTACTTCAATATCTCGCCAGCATTTTACTCTGCGGGTTGGGGATATGGAATAGATATATTCCTGTGCATCCTCGATTGTGAGAGTAAATTCGGCAAACTTAAAGAAGTTCTCCGTTAGTCCTTGATAGCTGCCTGAGCTGCTGCAAGACGAGCGATCGGTACACGGAAGGGTGAGCAGGATACATAGTTGAGGCCGATCTTGTGGCAGAATTCAACTGATACGGGGTCACCGCCGTGCTCGCCGCAGATACCGTAGTGGAGGTTCTTGCCGCTAGCCTTACCCTTAGCTACTGCCATTTCCATAAGAGCGCCAACGCCTGTCTGGTCAAGCTTTGCGAAGGGATCGTTTTCGAAGATCTTTGTATCGTAGTAAGCGTTGAGGAACTTACCAGCGTCATCACGGCTGAAGCCGAATGTCATCTGAGTAAGGTCGTTTGTACCGAAGCAGAAGAAGTCAGCTTCCTTAGCGATTTCGTCAGCTGTGATACATGCTCTGGGAATTTCGATCATTGTACCAACTTCGTACTTGAGATCAATACCTGCTGCTGCGATTTCAGCATCAGCTGTATCAACAACAACCTTCTTAACGAACTTGAGTTCCTTGATGTCGCCTACGAGGGGAATCATGATTTCGGGAACAACGTTCCAGTCAGCGTGAGCCTTCTGAACATTGATAGCTGCACGGATAACAGCCTTTGTCTGCATTGCTGCGATTTCGGGATATGTTACAGCAAGACGGCATCCTCTGTGACCCATCATGGGGTTGAACTCGTGGAGAGAAGCGATGATAGCCTTGATATCTTCAACAGACTTGCCCTGAGCATCAGCAAGGAGCTTGATGTCAGCTTCTTCTGTGGGAACGAACTCGTGAAGAGGAGGATCAAGGAAACGGATTGTAACGGGGTTGCCTTCAAGAGCTTCATAGAGAGCTTCGAAGTCACCCTGCTGATAGGGAAGGATCTTTTCAAGAGCAGCTTCTCTTTCAGCAACTGTATCAGCACAAATCATTTCACGGAAAGCAGCGATTCTGTCAGCTTCGAAGAACATGTGCTCTGTACGGCAAAGACCGATACCTTCTGCACCAAGCTCGCGAGCCTTCTTAGCGTCTGCGGGTGTGTCAGCATTTGTACGAACCTTAAGAGTTCTGAATTCATCAGCCCAAGCCATAATTCTGCCGAATTCGCCTGCGATTTCAGCATCAACTGTGGGGATGATACCGTCATAGATGTTACCTGTTGAACCGTCGATGGAGATGTAGTCGCCTTCGTTGTAAACCTTACCGGCGAGCTCGAACTTCTTGTTCTCTTCGTCCATCTTGATTTCGCCGCAACCGGATACACAGCAAGTACCCATACCACGAGCAACAACAGCAGCGTGAGATGTCATACCGCCACGTACTGTAAGGATACCCTGAGCAGCCTTCATACCTGTGATGTCTTCGGGAGATGTTTCAAGACGAACAAGAACAACCTTTTCGCCTCTTTCGTTCCATTCAACAGCGTCTTCAGCTGTGAATACAACCTTACCGCAAGCAGCACCGGGAGATGCACCGAGACCCTTACCTGCGGGTGTTGAA
>JAZRTO010000053.1:0-7925 GCA_045652065.1 Acutalibacteraceae bacterium | reverse complement strand
GTAGCAAAAATAGTTTCTCTCAAAGAACAGGTTGCGGACTTCCCTCCCCAGCCCGTTATTACAATGGATAATGTTACTATGCAGATAGATACAGTTGTTTTCTATCAGATTACAGACCCTAAGCTCTACTGCTACGGTGTTGAAAGACCCATTGCCGCTATTGAAAATCTTACCGCAACAACACTCCGTAACATTATCGGTGAATTAGAGCTTGACCATACACTTACATCCCGTGACACAATCAATGCAAAAATCAGAGTTATTCTTGACGAAGCAACAGATGCATGGGGTATCAAGGTAAACCGTGTTGAACTCAAGAACATTTTCCCGCCCAGAGAAATTCAGGAAGCAATGGAAAAGCAGATGAAGGCTGAACGTGAAAGACGAGAAGCAATTCTCCGCGCAGAAGGTGAAAAAGCCGCTGCTATCCTTGTTGCCGAAGGTGAAAAGGAATCCAAGATTCTTGCTGCTGAGGGTGAAAAGCAGTCCGCAATTCTTCGTGCTGAAGCCGTAAAGGAAGCAAAAATCAGAGAATCCGAGGGTGAAGCTCAGGCTATTCTTGCAATTCAGGAAGCAACCGCAAAGGGTATTGAGCTTATCAACAGCGCAAAGCCTGCAGATGCAGTGCTGAAATTAAAGAGCCTTGAAGCCTTTGAAAAAGCCGCAGACGGCAAGGCAACAAAAATTATTATCCCCTCAGAAATTCAAGGGATAGCAGGTCTCGCAGCAGGTCTTAAAGAAGTAATTTCCGAAAAGTAATCACAAAATAAAACAATTTCCGCCTCGATTTACCCGAGGCGGATTTTTTACATGTTATCTTAAATCAAAGGAACAGCAGGCGGATAACCGCAATCAGCAATCAGCCACGAAGATGTCTCATTTTCCATAACAAGGTAGTAAGCAAAATGCAGCGGAACTTTCTCCCCTGCATCCCCATAGGCACTGGCTTCCTTACAATAAAGCTCTGCACTTGTCTGAACAACACAGTAAGCATAAACATCCTGACACCACACATCATACTCATCTGTTTCATAGTCTTCAACAACATAACATTCATTTAATGAAACAAGCTCTGTTTTATCGCTGAAAAAACATTTCCCGTCACATGAAAAATCTCTTGTTTTTTCAATATCACCTTCTTTGAAAAGCTCAAAACATTTTTCTACGACCAAATCAGCCGTAAGACCGTTAATATCTGCTCCGCCATATTTTGCGCCTTTGTCTGAAGAACAGGAACCAAGCAACAAAATACTCAACAATAAAGCGAAAACTCCAAATGCTTTTTTCATAGCAGTTCCTCCAAAGTAAATTTAATATTCCCTAAAAAATTTCGGACGATAAAGTCGTTTTATACCCACATAGTTATTATAGCTGGCATAAGTGTCAGGAGAATGTTGAGCAAATAATTGATTTTCTGCATTAACCAAAATGGCCGAGTGGTCAAATGAGCCGTCGCCATCAAAATCAATTTGCAAAATATCACCATTTTGCATTGTTGCTACAGTTACCTCTTGTACTCTTGGACCAGCTAAATTTAATTTTGAGGAAAACATATAGTTCCAATTGCTATTTACAGATACCCAAGCACCATTTAGTGCATACCAACCACTATTATAACTACCTGTGTAAACCGTTCTATAGGATGATGCAGTCTCATAATCTGTGCTGCTACCAAAACCGTAGGATACGCATTGAGAAACAAAATTCGTACAATCGCTTTCTTCCAGAGAGGCAAAATATGTATTATAATTGTGTACAAAATGGCCTGCATATCTTACTGCCCTTTGTGCGTTATATGAATAATCTGTATACGGATAAGCGTACGGTGTAAGCACAGAATTATCTTCGGAAAGTTCATTAACTATAGTCAACTCATCAACACCTACATAATTATCAATAATGGCTTGGTAGTCAAGAGACTGCTTTTCAGTTAAGGATTTTTCAAAGAGATAGCCATCATAATAATGATTTGCAATAAGCCATTTGCCGTTTTTGTTTTTTAAAACAAAGCTATTCTCACCAAAACATACAAAAGGAGGGTAGGCACCTCTGCTTTCCGTCATTGGCTTTAATTTAAAAATAACATTTGCAGTCTCACTATCAACAATTCTGCCCTCAACAAACTCTATTTCTACAAGATTTTTTTCTCGTTGTCCTTTAAAAAAACCATTCGCAATAGAATACTTCCAATTAAACACAACTTCTCTCAATGCTATCACTTTGTTATACGATTGAACAGAATCCATATCTAAAACATCTGCGAAAGAAACCTCTTCAAGATTCCACCACATATCATAAGAAAGCTCATAATATCTTTCAATGGTATCATTAATTTTCTCTAATTCTGATATATCAGCATCTGCAACAAATAAAATATCACAAACAGATATGATAACAGCCAAAAAAGCAAATAACAAGCTCATTAATTTTTTCATTATGTCGACCTCCATTACTATATATTATCCGCACTAAATTTGTCAACCACAACTGTATTACCACATTGGAATCACACCCTATTTTCATTATTTCTTAGATCCGCATAATGCAAAACCATAGTATTGTATAAATGATGTAAGCACTTCAAAAAAACAATTTCTGTAACCACGAACTTTTTTGAATTACATAATTAAATAATATCAGTAACATGCAAAAGGTCAATAGTTACAACAAAAACGATGAAAAATATGACAAAAATGAAGAGGGTTACAAAAAAAATTGTTCTTGAGAAACAATTCTATTATGTTATGCAAATTAAATAACGACTATTGTCGCATTTATTTATTCTGCAAAGTATTGACATTGTTTTCACAAAAGACTAAAATTAATTATATACTTTATAAGGGTGGGTTATTATGCTTAAATACATTTTATCACTCGACCAGGGCACAACAAGCTCCCGTACAATTGTATTCAATAAGCAGGGCGAAATTGTAGCAAAGGCTCAGCACGAATACGAGCAGCTCTACCCCAGGGCAGGCTGGGTTGAGCATAACCCCGATGCTATTCTTAAAAGTCAGCTCCGCTCCCTTGCCGATGCACTTATTGATGGCGGTATCGAAGCAAAGGAAATTGCAGCCATCGGTATTACAAATCAGCGAGAAACAACTGTTTTATGGGATAAAAGAACAGGTAAGCCAATATATAATGCAATAGTGTGGCAGTGCAGAAGAACAGCTGCAATGTGCGAGCAGTTGAAGGCAGAGGGACTCGGAGATTACATCAAAGAGCATACGGGACTTATAATCGATGCATATTTCTCTGCAACGAAAATCAAATGGATACTTGATAATGTAGATGGTGCAAGAGAGCTTGCAAAGGAAGGTAATCTTCTTTTCGGAACAATTGATACCTGGCTCATATGGAATCTTACTGCAGGACGTGTTCACGTTACTGACTATTCCAATGCATCAAGAACAATGCTTTTTGATGTTGATAAGCTTCAGTGGGACAGCTTCCTGTGCGAAAAGCTTGACATACCTATGAATATCCTTCCCCGCGTTGCTCCCTCAAGCGAGGTTTACGGCGCAGTAGCTCAGGGTATTCCCGGAATTGAAGCACTTGCAGGTATACCTATCTGCTCCGCAATCGGCGACCAGCAGGCAGCCCTCTTCGGTCAGGCTTGTTTCAGACCCGGTCAGGCAAAGAATACCTACGGCACAGGCTGCTTCCTTCTTATGAATACAGGCAAGGAAAGAGTACACTCTAAGAATAACCTTGTTACGGGCATTGCCTGGGGCATCGGAGATGAAGTTGAATATTGTATAGAAGGCTCTGCATTCAATGCAGGTTCCGTTATCCAGTGGCTTCGTGACGAGCTTCAGATAATAGACTCCGCACAAAAGTGTGACAAATACGCAGAGCAGGTACCCGATGCAAACGGAGTCTATCTTGTTCCTGCATTCACAGGACTGGGCGCTCCCTATTGGGATATGTATGCAAGAGGATGCATCGTAGGGCTTACAAGAGGTGTCAACAAGAAGCACATCTGCCGTGCTGTCCTTGAATCAATCACCTATCAGATGACAGACCTTCTTGAAGCTATGAAGGCAGACTCAGGCATTGAGCTTCAGGAGCTTCGTGTTGACGGCGGTGCAAGCGTCAGCAACATTATGATGCAGATTCAGTCAAACTTAATCAATACTCCCGTCAACCGTCCCAAGTGTGTTGAAACGACAGCACTCGGTGCAGCATACCTTGCAGGTCTTGCAGTAGGCTTCTGGAACAATTTTGATGAAATTGAGAATATCCGTGAGGTTTCAAGGGTATTCACTCCGGAAATGGACAAAGAAACACGCGACAAGCTGTATACAGGCTGGAAAAAAGCGGTTGAAAGATCAATGAAATGGGAAGACCCCGCAGAAGGATAAAAATGGACATTAAAGAACAATCCCTGAAGCTCCACAGAGAGCTTCGAGGTAAATTAGAGATAAAATCACGGGTATCCGTAAAGACAAAAGAAGACCTGTCCCTTGCCTACACCCCCGGTGTTGCTGAGGTCTGTCTTGAAATCAAGAAGGATCCCTCACAGTCATATGAGCTTACACGGAAATGGAATACGGTTGCGGTAATAACAGACGGAACGGCTGTTTTAGGTCTCGGTGATATCGGTCCCGAGGCAGGAATGCCCGTAATGGAAGGCAAATGTATTCTTTTCAAGGAATTTGCCGGAGTTGATGCAATTCCCATTTGTGTAGATTCAAAAGACCCCGATGAAATAGTAAAAACCGTAAAGCTTATTTCAAAAAGCTTCGGAGGAATAAACTTAGAGGATATCTCTGCTCCCCGTTGCTTTGAGATAGAAGAAAGACTTAAACAGGAATGCGACATTCCCGTTTTCCACGATGACCAGCACGGTACAGCAATTATAGTAACGGCAGGCATTATGAATTCACTGAAGCTTACCGCCAAAAATAAGGAAAACTGCAAAGCGGTTATCTGTGGAGCAGGTGCTGCAGGTACGGCAATTGCAAAAATGCTGATTGCATACGGCATAGGTGATGTCACTGTATGCGACAAAAACGGAATTCTCAACAGAAATGATACAAATCTCAATTCCGCCCAGGCCTCGCTTGCTGCCATCACAAACAATGCACTTAAAACAGGCGGTCTCTCCGATGCACTTGAGGGTGCAGATATTTTCGTAGGTGTTTCCGCTCCCGGTATCGTTTCGGAAGAAATGATACGCAGTATGAATAAGGGCGCAATTGTCTTTGCAATGGCAAATCCGGTTCCGGAGATTATGCCCGACCTTGCAAAAAAGGGCGGTGCGGCAGTTGTAGGTACAGGAAGAAGCGATTTCCCGAATCAGGTAAACAATGTTCTTGCATTCCCCGGCATATTCAAGGGAGCCTTAAGCGTCAGAGCCTCGGACATCAATGAGGAAATGAAGCTTGCCGCTGCCGTGGCAATCGCAGAACTCGTATCAGAAGAGGAGCTTTCCTCCGAATATATACTTCCCCGTCCATTCGATGAAAGAGTCGGAGAAGCAGTAGCAAAGGCTGTAGCAGACGCCGCAACAAGAAGCGGTGTTTCTCGGATATAAATAAACAAATTTACTCAAAGGAGATAGTCAATATGGCAAGAGTTTACAATTTTTCAGCAGCTCCCTCAATGCTTCCCATTGAAGCATTACAGAAAGCTCAGGCAGAGCTTTTAGATTATGAAGGCAGCGGTCAGTCCGTTATGGAAATGTCACACCGTTCAAAGGTTTTTGACGGTATTATAAAGGATGCGGAAAAACTTTTCCGTGAAATTATGAACATCCCCGACAACTACAAGGTGCTTTTCCTTCAAGGCGGTGCATCATCTCAGTTCGCAGCAATTCCCATGAACTTTATGAACAAGAACAACAAAGCAGATTACATCGTAACTGGTATGTGGGGCAAGAAGGCATATCAGGAAGCAAAGAGATACGGTAATGTAAGAGTGGTAGCTTCCTCCGATGACAAGACCTTCTCTTATATTCCTAAGGTAACAAAAGAGGACATTGATCCCGAGGCAGACTATGTTTACTATTGCATGAACAATACAATCTACGGAACAAAGTTCCCCTACATTCCGGAAACCGGCAATGTGCCCCTTATTGCAGATATTTCATCCTGCTTCCTTTCAGAGCCCCTTGATGTTTCAAAGTTTGCTGTAGTATACGGCGGTGCTCAGAAGAACATTGCTCCCGCAGGTCTTACAGTGGTTATCGTAAGAGAGGATATGCTGGGCAATGCTATGGATATCACTCCCACAATGTTCAATTACCAGGTTCACGCTGACAACGATTCTCTTTACAACACTCCCCCCTGCTTCACAATTTATATGTGCAAGCTTGTTCTTGAATGGATCAAGGATATGGGCGGTCTTGAAGCTGTTTATGCAAACAATGTAAAGAAGGCAAAGCTTCTCTACGATTTCTTTGAAGAATCAAAGATGTTCAAGAGCACTGTTGCAGAAGAAGACCGTTCTCTTATGAACATTCCCTTTATCACCGGAAATGATGAGCTTGATGCAAAATTCGTTAAAGAAGCAACTGCTGCAGGCTTCATCAACCTTAAGGGACACAGATCAATCGGCGGTATGAGAGCTTCCGTTTACAATGCAATGCCTATTGAGGGTGTTGAAAAGCTCGTTGAATTTATGAAGAAATTTGAGGCAGAAAATGCCTGAGACCAAAGGAGTCCTTTACAATGTATAACATTCTCACATTAAATAAAATCTCTGCAAGCGGCCTTTCAAACTTTGATGCTGAAAAGTTCACTTGTGCAGACAATTTTGAATCCCCTGATGCAATAATTGTAAGAAGTGCAGCTATGCACGAAATGGAGTTTGCTCCCAATCTTCTTGCAGTTGCACGTGCAGGTGCAGGTGTCAACAATATTCCTATTGACCGTTGCACTGAAAACGGAATCTGTGTATTCAACACACCCGGTGCAAATGCAAATGCTGTAAAAGAGCTTGTTATCTGCTCTCTTTTCTTAGCTTCCCGTAAAATCATTGCAGGCTCAAAGTGGTGCGATACACTTAAAGGTAACGGAGATGCAGTTTCAAAGCTTGTAGAAAAAGGCAAGGGGAACTTTGTAGGTCCCGAAATTTTCGGAAAAACTCTCGGTGTGGCAGGACTCGGTGCTATCGGCATCAAGGTTGCAAATGCGGCAAAGGCTCTCGGAATGAATGTTATCGGTTATGATCCCTTTATTTCAGACGAGGGCAAGGCTGCTCTTGACAGTGAAATCACCGTAACAGCAAACCTCGACGATATTTTTGCTGCAGCAGATTACATTACCCTTCACGCTCCTCTCAATGACGGAACAAGAGGTATGATCGGTGCAGAAAATCTTGCAAAATGTAAGGATGGTATCCGTGTACTCAACTTCTCAAGAGCCGAGCTTGTTGACAACAAGGACATTATTGAAGCTCTCGGAAACGGTAAGTGTGCAGCTTACGTTACCGACTTCCCCACCGATGACCAGATAGGTGTTGACGGCGTAATTGCAATTCCTCACCTCGGCGCATCAACTCCCGAAGCAGAAGAAAACTGCGCAGTTATGGCAGTTTGTCAGCTTTCTGATTATCTTCTCTCCGGTAATGTAAAAAATTCTGTAAACTTCCCTGCTGTTTCTCTTGAGAAGTCAGGTAATGTCAGAATTACTATTGTAACTGCAGGTAACATCTGCTGCAGTGTTGCAAGCTCCCTTGAAGCAAAGGGCATAAAAATAAATGCCAAGGCATGCGGAATCCGTAAGGATGTCGGTTATGCAATATTTGACACAGACAACGAAATCACAGACGAATGCATTGAGGAGCTCAAGGCTATTCCCGGTGTCTGCGCTATAAGAATAATCTGACAGAATACAGCTTTTATAAACCGGAGGTGCTTTCCTCCGGTTTATTTTTTTTACAACAACAATTTAAGTTGACAGAATGGTTACAATATT
>JAZRTO010000052.1:0-10265 GCA_045652065.1 Acutalibacteraceae bacterium | reverse complement strand
GACGAAGTTCCGTAGTGATGAAATGCTCGCAGAAACAATGCCTGATTCACGAATGCAGATTCAGAGATATATCAGATTGAATAATCTGCAACCGACACTTCTTGATATGGTGGATGAAAGAAGAATTTCTTTTATACCTGCGGTTGAGCTTTCGTATTTAACAGAAGAGGAACAATGTAACTTAATTGAAACTATTGAAAGTGAAGATTGTACTCCGTCACTCTCTCAGGCACAGCGTATGCATAAATTAAGTGATGAGAAAAAGCTCACTATGGATGCTATCTTTGAAATTATGCAGGAGCAAAAGGCTAATCAAAAGGAGTATGTAAAAATCCCGGTTGAAACTTTTAAGAAGTATTTTAAGAAAGATATGCCGCCAAAAAAGATGGAAGAGATAACGGAAAAAGCTCTTGCACGGTATGCAATAGTGCTTCAAAAGCAACGACAATGGGAGCGATAAAAATCGTGGGACAAGTCTTAACAAGCACTGAATTTGAGTGTACAAATTCGCTTGTTCCGACTTTTTATGCCGTGGCATAAGTCTTAACAAGCATTGGATTTGAGGGTACAAATCCGCTTGTCAGGTGTTTTATCACCCCCTGAAACCCCGAAAGAAAAAATCAAAAAAATATTTTTAGGAGATGAAAAAATTAAATGAGAAAAAGAAATAAAAGAGTTCATGTATATTTTAATGAAGAAGAAAATGAAATTCTTTGCAACTTAAGTAAGCGAACAAGGTTACCTAAAGCTGTGATTCTTCGTCATATGATTATGAACTGTGAGGTAATACCTGCACCGAAAATTGATTATGAAACTCACATAAGAGAGCTTCGTGAGGTGGGAAATAAATTTGATGAGATACTTTTAACAGCACGCACAAAAGGTTTTATGAATACAAAAGAAGTGCAGAATGCCTGTGATGAGTTGCAAATCATTGAAGATAAAATGAAAGAAGAAATTCATTCAATAAGAGAAAACAGAAAGTGAGTGATGTAAAATGTCAGGTAAAGTAATATCCTTTTTGGAATATTGCAAATTAAAGTTTCACAGAACAATGGAAAATATCCGTGGAGAATATGACCCAAGAAAAATTGATAATGCAAATGAATATGTCATCAACGGTGTCAGATATGTTGTATCTACCCGTTTCAGCAAAACAGAAAACAAAACAATGAAAGAAAAAATATCAGCTTTTATCGGAAGCGATTTTGCACATTTGACAAATGCCGATGATATAAATACACTTAATACAGAATATGTAAATTCGACTGCCGGAGAAGGGAGGATAAATGCAGTCAGATAATTTTGGCATAACAGCCATCTATTGCCGTCTGTCCCGTGATGACGGTACTGAAAGTGAGAGCAACTCAATCGGTAATCAGAAAAAATTACTCTCACAAAAAGCAAAAGACTTAAAGCTTACAAACACAAAGTTCTATGTTGATGACGGTTATACGGGAACAAATTTTAACAGACCGGGATTTCAGGCGATGCTTGAAGATGTTGAAATGGGATATGTAACTACCGTAATGGTAAAAGATTTATCCCGTCTCGGCAGAGATTATGTTTCTGTCGGTCACTATACGGATAAATTCTTTCCCGAGCATAACATCAGATTCATAGCTGTTAATGACTTGGTTGACAGTAATGACGGTGATAACGAAATTGCACCGTTCAAGAATATTATGAATGAGATGTATGCAAGAGATATTTCAAGAAAAGTTCGTTGCTCACACCGCATAAGAGGTAATCTCGGTGAGCCGTTATCTCAACCGCCTTACGGGTATATGAAAGACCCGCAGAACAAGAAGAAGTGGATTGTTGATACCGAAGCTGCAGAAGTTGTTAAAAGTATCTTTGCAATGTGTATTGAGGGTAAAGGTAATGAAACTATCGCCCGAATACTTCAGGAAAACAAAGTAATGATACCGATGGCATATTGGCAGAGCAAAGGTCTTAACAAAGGCGGTAAAAAAACTCAGCCTGACCCGTATAAATGGTGTAAGACAACAGTGCAAAAGATTCTTGCTCAACAGGAATACTGCGGTGATGTTATCAACTTCAAAACTTACTCAAAGAACTTCAAGAACAAGAAAAGACTTCAGAATCCCGAAGAGAATTGGAAGATATTCAAGAATGTTCACGAGCCCATAATCGACAGAAATACCTTTGAAACCGTTCAGAAGATGAAAGCAAAGGGAAAACGCAGAGCTCCAAATCCCGAACATGCTGAAAAGAATATGTTCTGCGGCTTGTTATACTGTGCCGATTGCGGAAGCCCTTTATGGTTCAATGTCAATCATCCCAATACTGACATCAAGTATTTTATGTGTTCCAATTACAAAGGTCGCAGAGGCACTTGTGAGGGCACACATTATGTCAGAGCCGATTCCTTGGAACAGATTGTGATGCTTGAGCTGAGAAATCTTTCAAGCTTTCTCACAGAAGATGAAGAAGCATTTGCAGTCATTCTTGAAGCAAAGACAAACAAAAGCATTCTCAATCAGCAGAAGTTTCTTGAAAGCAGTATTGATAAAGCAATAGCAAGAACAAAAGAGGTTGCCCTGATGTATGAAAAGCTCTTTGAAAAGCACATCAACGGAATTGTAAATGAAGAAAGCTTTATGCAACTCTCACAGAAGTATGAAACCGAGCGTGATGAACTGAAGGTAAAAATCAGGCAATATCAGGAAGAGCTTTCAGAGATAGAAAATCTCCGTACAAGCAAAGAGCAGTTCACATTAGCGGTCCGCAAGTTCATGCAGATGGAAACTCTTACACCTGCACTCTTAAATGAACTGATTGAAAAGATTGAAGTTCATTCTATTGAGGGTAAGGGTAAAAACAAAACACAGAAAATCATTATTCATTATCGCTTCGTCGGAGTGATTGAAAATCCTGTTAAAGAGGAAAATATAGTCCTTGAAGCAAGACAAGGCGTTGCTGTGGAATATCTCACGGCATAACAAAAAAAGAGCAGGTCAAAACCTGCTCGATACATAACAAATTTAACTATGAGGAAATGTAAAAAAGAAAAGTGAGTATTCACTTGTGTTATGAATACTCACTATGGTGCGAGAGACGGGACTTGAACCCGTACGGGATTACCACACGCCCCTCAAACGTGCGCGTCTGCCGATTCCGCCACTCTCGCATTCCGCTTGGAACATTTGACAGTATACCACCGCAACAAAAAAAAGTCAAGTGTTTTTTTGACATTTTTTCATATTTTTTTAATTATTTTTTCGACACCGGGTGATGAAACCATCAAAGCATAAAAAAGGCTGACATTTTCTAACTGTCAGCCTCTGCTTATTTTAATATTCTTCCTCGCGGAAGCAATTTCTCGCCTTGAAATCAGCGATATTCTTTTCCTTGAATTCATCGGTGTAATCGTAGCACCAGAGATTGAATATACCCTCAAAGCTTTCATTTGTTTCATCGGGATATATTAAAATCCTTGAGCCTTCAAGGGGGAAGGTAAACATTACCGTTCCGTGACCGGCAATATAGGTATGCTTTGCGATATCGCAGGCAACGCGGTTTGCTTCAATCCGGGGATATTCCTCATGGAACTTTATTTCCGTAACGGGGAAAAGAGCAACATGAGCTCCTGACATCTTATAGAAATCAACGCTTGTACCGAAGTGACCGTGGTGGGAAACCTGCATAATGTCGCATTTAAGAAAATTTGGGAATCTTCTTTCCGCAATAATGCTTTCCTTACCGCTTGCATCCCCGGGGAAGCTTATTTTATCCCCGTCTACCGTCATCATCGACATAAGTGATGAATTATTGTAGTCCTCAAGGCTCTGAGGAAAAACATCCTCGTGAGAGCAAAGCACATCAACACGAAGGCAGTCGATATAAAAATACTGCCCCGAATGAAGCTTGTACTTAGGGATATCCGTCCTCTTTTCAACCTCACGGTTAAAAAGCTCTGTATGCTTTCTGTCGGCAAAAAGCCAGCTCTCAGCCGATGGGTGGTCATCGGGAACAAAGTTATAATAAAGTCCCTTTACTGCTACATCCTTATTATAAAGGATAAAATCAAGACATTTACAGATATGGTCTGCATGCCCGTGGGAAAGATACCAGCCTGAAATCACAACGGGCAAACCCTCGGGAGTTTCTTTTCTCAGCAACTCATAAAGCCTTACATCATCCTTAAGTGAGTAGGCATGTGCGCTGTCAATGATGAAGAATGAATAGTCTGTCAACTGAAAAACATAACACATACCGCAGTCGATAAGTGTATGGTCAACCTCAAACTGCCACATTCTGACAGGGCACTTCCCTGCCTTACTGTATTGAGTATTAAGCTTTTCCGAGAATCCGTCTGAAACCCTTCTTATCTCCCCTGCCTTTTTGTCAAAGGTGAGAATTTCATAAGCACCATCCTTTTCAAGGGTGGTACTGAGAAAAAAGTCAATTTCAGAGGACTGCACTGTCCGGAAGCCGTTATTCAGCAAACCGGACAGCATTTCTCTGTAGTCACTTTCGCATTTGTCTGTAAAAAGAGTAAGAGTATTGCCGTTTCCGCAATTATAGTTTGTATTTATCATATACTTATTCAATCTCAAAATCAGGCTTACGGAAAACTAAAGGCACAAAGCCTGCTTTTTCAAAGAATTTCTCAAGCCACTTTTTGTAAATAAAAACAATGGCAAGAACACAGATACCCATACCTGTAAGCATCATACCGCTTGAAAGTCCCTGAGCCTTATATCTGAAGGAGATTGTATGCTCACCCTTTCCTGCTCTTATACCGATAAGACCGCCGCCGATCTTTACAATATCGCCGTCTGTGGTGATTTCATCTGTTTCTGCATCATACTCAGCGTATGCCAGAACATTTCCGTCAAGAGTAATCTCCCAGCTTTCATCATAGGGAATTGATGTCCACAGGAAACTGTCGGAATTTGTAACCTTGATAGTACCCTCAAAGGTTGTTTCATCAAAAGCGGTCATATTGAAGGTACCGTTAGACTTTATCTTCTTATATGCTTCCTTGAACTTAGCTTCATCAAGTCTTGCTGCGCTGAATGCAAGATTTGTATAATCATTGCCTGAGGCTAAGTTATAGGTAATTTCAATTTCATCTGCAGTTGTCAGATAGCCTACATCAAGTACGAAGGGCTCAATTGATGAGCTGTTATAGAAATAGGATATTTCACCGGCTTCAATGTTAAGGGATTCAAGTCTTGTAGATCCTATATATACATAGTAGTTGCCGTCTGCTTCAGGAGTAAGCTTAACAATAGCCTTACCCTCTGTACCGTTGGTGTTCTTATATGCAGTAAAGGTCACACCGCTGTTTATTGTTGAAGGGTCAATATCCTTGACATTTTCTCCGCTGAAGGATGTAGCATATGCAGGAATAAGAATATCCTTAACCCCCGTAGCCTTGTACATAAGGTCATTTTGTACGGTAAAGGGATCTGATGAGCTGTAATCCCACTCGGTTACATCACTGCTTACAGAATTGATAAGAGGCAGATAATATTTATACTCATATGCTTCAAAATCATCATTGCCTTCAACAAAATTATACATAGAGGTTTCATTTATGAAATTCTCATTGTCATATACATATTTCAGAGCAAAAAGAGAATTAAAAATGGGAGTCTGAGGGAAGTAGGTATAGGAATTGATATTATTACCCGAAAGACCTAACTTCTCCATTGTCTTTGAGGTATGGTCATAAGCCATTGAGGAGAATACGGAAACTCCGTTATAGCCGAACCAGGAGGGATCCATCCTTGCACGGAGCTTTGAAAGCTCGGTACGGTAGAAAAGCTCTTCCTCATCAGCCTCTACCGACTCGGAAAGTACCTGATAATTGTCATAGTCTGAGGTATATGCTTCCTTCGGCTGTGCCATAGTAATCCTCGGAACGTCAGCAACAACAATTTCAAGAATAACGGTAAAGAACAAAAGGAATACTATTGTTTTCTGTACATATTTCGTGGAGCGCATCATTCCGAAAAGAACAACATAAAGAATTGTAAACACGGCACTTACTATAAGTGTGAATAAGGTTACATTGGGAACCTCAAATTTCTCGGCAAGCACCAGGAAGCACATAACCGCAAAGCCCACACCAACATAAGCCTTATTTGAAAATTCACGGATATTTCGGAATGCCTTGAATGCAAGCATCAGCAGGAAGAAGGAGTATGCAAAGGACCATCTGTAGGGAAGGTCGTTGGGCATATGGAAGCCGTGCCATACAAAGTTGAAGTGATTGACAACGAAGCCTGCAAGACAAGCCATAAGAAGAATAGCGGAGGCAACCTTCTGCTTTCCGGGAATCTTGTCGGAAAGGAAATAGAAGGGCAACAGCATTACGGTAATAAGACCGCAATATACGTTGGGAATTACATTGTCACCGCTGCTTCTGATTGTAGGCTCAACACCCGATAAGTGGTTTGCTATAAAACGGAAAACATCAAAATACTGCTTGAATTCCTCGGGGAATTCACCTGCAGTTGCAGATGATGTCTGAAGACAATAGTATACGGGAAGAAGAGCAAATGCTGCAAGGGCAAAGCAAAGGAAGGATGAAAGAGCAAATGTCCAGCCCGTAACCCAGAAGCGGTTATCACGGAATTTATGTCTCTTCTGCTTTTTCTTATGTGTCTGAGCTGCTTCCTCGGGAATCTGCTCAACGTACTCTGTATATACATCCTGAGAAGATACGGTTTCTTCCGCAGCAGCTTCCACAGCAACCTCATTAACGGCTACTGCATCTGCAACAGCAGCATCTTCGTTTACTGCTGCTTCACACTCAGCAGCAACAGGCGCTTCTGTATTTTCAGCAGCAGATGTCTGTACATTTTCACAATCGGCTGTATCTGAAACAGCTTCGGTTTTTTTGAAAATTTTTGATGACAGCTCATATCTTCCGAAATAGAAATAAAGGAAATACATAACGGAAAGTATACAAATCATATAAGCCATATAATAGTTACTTACCATAGTGAATGTCATCATTCCTATGTAAAGTCCCGGCTTATTCTTATTGATAATACGCTCAATACCGAGCATTACAAGGGGGAATACGGCAACTGCATCAAACCACATTATGTTCCATGAATATGCAACAAAATAACCGGAGAATGCATAGAAAAGACCGAAAGCAACACTTTCCTTCTTTACGCAGTTGTTGGACTTGTTGACATAGTAGGTAAAGGCGGTTGATGCAAGCACTGCCTTTGCCATTATCATAAGAGCAATAGCCTCGGGCATATTTTTATGACCGCATATGAGCATAAAAAGCACAGAGGGGCTGCAGCAGTAATTAAAGAGATTTCCTAAAAACGAAGCACCGAGTCCCGATGTCCAGGAATAGACAAGAGAGTTTCCGCCGGTTATTCGATCATAAACCTCTGCATATAAGGGACCGTACTGATGATACAGATCCATTCTGAGTACGGTGCTTCCGCCTACAATAAGAGTGTTGCGGTGAGCAATATAGATGATAACCATAACAAGCATGGCAAGCCCTGCTGACATACAGCAGTATTTTCTTAAAAGATATTTATCATCTGCGGGGGACTTTTTTCTTTTGAGTAAAGGACTCATACTGATTTTCCTTTCCGTTTATAGTGTAAGCTGTTCGCCCGTATCTTCTGCTGACAGCACGGCTCCTGCCGAGGGCAGAGTTTTTGTGCGGTAGCGGGAGGGCTTTACGAAGCGGTCTTCCGTGAAATCCTCAACGGCAATGACCTTATGACCTTTTTTGAGTGTCATAACCTGAACACCCTGGGTATCCTTAGCGGATTTGGATGCAACCGACGCGGAATTAAAGCACAGATATCTTCCTGCAGTAGTTGACATTACAAATTCGCCGTCTTCCTTTATATACCTGAATGCGGCAGGCTCAGACTTATCGGAATATGCCTTGATAAGCTTTTTACGGTTGGTTTTTGTTTCAAATGAAGTTACATCAACCTTTGCAACCTTGCCGTTTTCAAAGAAAACAAGAATGTAACCGGTGTATTCCGAAACTATCGCACAGAATATTGCGGTTTCGCCGTCTTCCATCTGAAGCTTTGCGCCCACGAAATCACCGAGAGAGCTTGCCTTACATTCCTCGAATTCGGAAATTCTTGATTTGTAGCACTGATGCTTATTGGTAAAAAACAGCAGCTCCGAATTATTTGATGCTTCTGCAGAAAGCACAACCTCGTCACCGTCCTTAAGCTTATGGTTGTTACCCATACGCCAGGACTGATGGGAAATTTTCTTGAAATAGCCCTCCTTGGTAAAAAATACCATTACGGAATAGTCGGGAATTTCATCCTCATCATCAATTTGGGGAAGCTCGGACTCGTAAATTATATCTGTTTTTCGGGGCTGGCCGTGCTTATCAATTACCCTTTTTAACTCTTCTATTATTACTTTTTTGATTCTGTTCCTGCTGCCGAGAATATCCTCAAGGTCTTCAATCTGCTTTTCGAGCTTTTCGATATCCTCAAGACGCTTTAAGATATACTCGCGGTTTAAATGGCGCAGCTTGATTTCAGCCACATATTCAGCCTGAATTTCATCAATACCGAAGCCGATCATAAGATTGGGGACAACATCTGCCTCTTCTTCTGTCTGTCGGATAATCTTAATAGCTTTATCAATATCAAGAAGAATTTTCTGAAGCGCCTTCAGAAGATGAAGCCTGTCCTTCGCCTTTTTAAGCTCAAAGTAGGTTCTTCTCTTTACACATTCGGTTCTGAATGCAATCCATTCAAGAAGCAGGTCGCCCACACCGAGAGTCATGGGGGTACCGCCTATGAGCACATTGAAGTTACAGGGGAAGGGATCCTCAAGAGGAGTTTTCTTATAAAGAGCGGCAATTACCTTATCGGGGTCTGCACCTCTTTTAAGGTCAATTGTGATTTTAAGACCGGAACGGTCTGTTTCATCACGGATATCACTTATTTCACGGAACTTTGAGCCCTTTACAAGCTCAATTACCTTATCAATTATTGCTTCGCAGGTGGTTGTGGGGGGAATTTCCGTAATATCAATACAGTTGTTCTTCTTATCATAGGCACATTTACCGCGTACTCTGACAGAGCCTCTGCCCGTTGAGTAGATTTCCCTTATTTTCACGGGGTCGTAAATAACCGAGCCGCCGCCGCTGAAATCAGGAGCCTTTAGTGTTTCCGTACAGTCGTGGTCGGGATTTTTTATAAGCTCGATTGTGGTTTCGCATACCTCTTTAAGGTTAAAGGAGCATATATTACTTGCCATACCGACCGCAATACCCGAATTTGAATTTACAAGGACACTCGGAAATGTTACGGGGAAAAGCACGGGCTCGGGCATTGTGTTATCGTAGTTGGGAACAAAATCTATTGCATCCTTGTCAATATCCAGAAAAAGCTCTGCACTTATAGGTGCTAACTTTGCTTCCGTATAACGTGATGCAGCGAACTGCATATTTTTTGAATATGCCTTACCGAAGTTACCCTTCGAGTCTACATAGGGGTGAAGAAGTGCTTCATTGCCCTTTGTCAGTCTTACCATTGTTTCATATATGGGACCGTCACCGTGAGGATTCAGCTTCATGGTCTGACCTACGATGTTTGCGGACTTTGAACGGGCGCCGCTCAGTAATCCCATTTTATACATAGTGTAAAGAAGCTTTCTGTGTGAAGGCTTGAAGCCGTCTATTTCGGGAATGGCTCTCGACATAATAACGCTCATTGCGTAAGGCATATAGTTTACTTCGAGAGTATCCGTAATAAACTGATTGGCTATCTCGCCTGCTCCCGCAATATGGGCATTGGGATCAATGGGAGCGGCACTCTTATTCTCCCCTTCGGGAGTTGTCTTTTTTCTTGCCATACCGTTTCCTTTCAGCTTAAGTCAGCCATATCAATATACAAATGGCCGTTTTCGGCAATATATTCTTTTCTGCCCTGGAGATTATCACCTAAAAGAAGGTCAAACTTATCGGCTATTGCCACAGGATCAAAATCAGGCTCAACCTTTATAAGTCTTCTGGTTTTGGGATTCATAGTGGTAAGCCACATCATATCCGCATCGTTTTCACCAAGTCCCTTTGAGCGCTGAATTGTGTATTTTGCATCACCGATTTCCTTAAGGGCATCTGTTTTTTCGTTTTCGTTGTAGCAGAACCATGTGTGCTTACCCGATGTAATTTCATAAAGCGGTGATTCTGCAATAAACACCTTGCCTGCCCTTATAACCGAGGGCATAAGTGCATAAATCATCGTAAGAATAAGTGTTCTTATCTG
>JAZRTO010000051.1:0-2864 GCA_045652065.1 Acutalibacteraceae bacterium | reverse complement strand
GTAGTAAACTCTCTGATTCTTGGGTGCTTCACCGCCGTAGGTAAAACGCTTGCCGATATTCTTAAAGGTTGCCTTTACGCTCTCACCGAAGGAGCCTGCAAAAATGCTGGGCTCTGTTGAAGCGTCATAGGTGAATTCACCGGGCTCAGCACAGATTTCTACTACCTTACCCTGCTCAACGATAATCATACACTGACCGTCGGCAACCACGATACCTGAGCCTGATGTAATTACATTGTCGCTTCCCTTTGTGTTTGAGGAACGTCCTGATACACTCTTCTGTCCTTTGACTATAAGTACATCCTCGCTTATGGAATCACATGTAAAAAACTCTTTCCACTGGTCAGCCAATACGCCACCCAATGCGCCGATTCCGGCTTTAATAAGACCCATAATATTTTTCTCCTTTCGGTTTATATATATTTTTTATCTCACACATAAAGTGCAATAAACGTATCATTATTCCCTGTCAACGGGCTTGTAGGCTCCGCTTGAATAAGGGTTTTTGTTTTCTCTTTGCTTTTCAGGCATATTTCCCACCTTATTGAGTGCAAACAGAAGAGATGTTCTTACAAAAACAATCAGAATCCATAATGCGATAAAGCCAAAAGTCCACCAAAGGGATATGCCGAAAATAAAATGAAGAATAAAACAGATTACTGCAGGAATTACCCATTCGAGATTAAACAGAAGATTAATTAAGAACGACAGTAAGAATCCGCTGTCTTTTTTTATCCACTTCATTTTTTCACCCCGATCAATCTTCAACAATAAGTCTGCCTGATATGCTTCTTTCAAGCCCCGGATGAACTGAAAGATATTCATCAATAATTTCACGGCAGGAGGTGGAAACCATTCTTGCCTTGCCGTTACACTCTATTTCCGCAAGAGGCACAGAGAAAAATTTTTCAATGTTCATAAAATGGAAATGCTGTAATCCTATTTTATAAATTCTCTCGTCTTCAAGGGGCTTGCCGTTGAGATTAAACCTTGTAAAATCGTGAAGCGTCTTGCTGTAGCTTACTCTTACACCCGTTGAAAACTGATAAAACTCACAATGCTCTCCGTTCCAAACCTCATCACGAAGCATATGCTTTATCATTCTCTTTAACTGACTGCCTGTAACGCGAAGCATATATAAGGGGTCATCATACGGGAAACATTCACACAGGTCTGACAGCAGTACAATAGGACCGATTTCGGGATTTCTTACCGCACCTGACCCTAAAAGCATTATGTCAAGACCGACACTGTCCTTCATAATATCTGCGAACAATCCGCCAAGCTCTGTTTCCGCAATTCTTGTGGGATGTGTAAGCTTTCTCTTAAGCCTTGTCACAACACGGCTGTATTTATTATCAGTCTTAGACTTGTAGAATCTTATCATTTTTTCAAGCTCAACATCTCTCGGACAATGGGACTGGTCAATGGGCACGGTTTTCCATGTGAAGCTGTCAATACAGTTGTTTTCCGTATCAATAAGCATATCAAATCTGCCTATCTGATCTGTACCTGTACCTGCCTGCACAATAACAATATCGTTGACAACGGCAGGCTCTTCAAGAAATGTGTGCGAGTGTCCGCCTACTATGACATCAACACCCCACGCGGGGTCAAGCTTTTCGGCAAGCTTTTTGTCTTCCTCAAAGCCGATATGTGTGAGAAGCACGGTAAGGTCAATATCAACTGAATTATATGTATTGCAGATTTTCCCGATTTCAGATGCAGCTTCATCAATATCAACAAAGGTTCCGATAAGCCCGTCATTCTTTGTCTGGGACAGTACCTCTTCCGTCAGAATACCGATAAAAAGAATTTTCATTCCGTCAACTCTTGCTATGTGATAGGGTTTAAAAAGTCGTGCTCTGTTTGTTGTTATATGAAGATTTGCATTTATTATGGGAAAGGTCGCACATTTCTCAATAAAAAGAAGATGTGCTATACCGTAATCGGTTTCGTGATTGCCCACGGTTACAACATCGGGAGCAAGAAGATTCATAATTTCTATAGTTGATGTACCCTGAAATTCTGAATCTATAACCGAGCCTCTGAACATATCTCCTGCAATACAGTAAAGAACATTTTTTTCTTCATTTCTTACCATATTTATGTACCCTGACAGCATTGATACACCGCCGACAAGATTTTCGTCGATTTCTTCTGCAAGAAAATCTCCGTGCATATCATTTGAATGTAAAATTGTTAACTTTTTAAGATTCTCCATAATTAATCTCCAAATGCATAACTTTCCTCTATAATAATTTTAATATAAATAGTTATCATACGGGACCTACAATTGTAGGGGGCTGAAGGACAAAAATGCTTTTATTATTTGTGCATTTCCACAATAATATAAATAGAAAAAATAGACGACAGCCATCGGGAATTCCGATGGCTGTGCTCGTGTGGCTTGTTATTTGATTTTTATTGACTTGACTGTGCTCCAGGCTGAGTATACCGTTCCGCTTTCGGTTTTTGTGTATGCTCTGACCTTAAAGTAATAGGTCTTGCCGCTTGTAAGCTTAGATTTTGAGCCCTTTACTACATTTACCTTATAGGAATCGACCTTCTTGTATTCTCCGCTCTTTTTAGTAGCATAGTATACCTGATATCCGCTTTCCCCTGTTACATTTGTCCAGGAAAGTGAGGCTGTTCTCTTCTTGGTTGATGTAGCCTTAAGGGTGGGAGTTTTGGTCTTTGTTGCGGTCTCAAATACGGATGAGTATGCACCCATTATCGTGCCGTCATCCTTTGTAAAGGCTCTTACCTTGAATTTATACTTTGTTCCGCTCTTGAGACCTGTAATCTTAAGAGTTGTACCCGTTACATCCTTGTACTTTTCGTATGTCTTTGTCTTTGAATTG
>JAZRTO010000050.1:0-3039 GCA_045652065.1 Acutalibacteraceae bacterium | reverse complement strand
CAACACCGATTTCCGCAGAGCCTACGGGCGCGGAAAAGCATACACAAATCCTGCGTTGGTTACCTATGTTGTAAAGAACCGCGCGGGAATTTGTCGTATTGGGATAACAACAAGCAAAAAAATCGGCAACGCAGTTCAGCGTAACCGTGCAAGAAGAGTCATCCGTGCAGCATTCCTGTCACTCGGAGAGCTTCATGGCAATTACGATATTGTGTTTGTCGCAAGAACAAAAACGGTCTTTAAGAAAAGTACGGAAATAGGCGCAGTTATGCGCAGTCAGTTGACCTCGGCAGGTATCATCAGAGATGTTTAAAAAAGCGGCCATGGGGATTATACATTTTTACCAGAAATACATCTCCCCTCTTTCAGGCCCCAAATGCAGATATTATCCGACCTGTTCCCATTATACTCTTGAAGCCATTGACCGTTACGGCTTCTTTCTCGGCGGCGCCCTGGGAACGCTGCGAATTTTACGATGCAACCCGCTTTTCCCGGGTGGCGTTGACCCTGTTCCCGACCTGAAATTCAAGGGAAAAAACAGGAAATAAAACTCGGAGGATTTCAATGGGATTTTATGATATTATAGCCGTTCCTTTCGGATATGCGCTTTCATTTCTTTTCGAAATTACAAACAACTATCTTCTCTCTCTTATACTTATCACTCTTATTATAAGACTTCTTCTTCTGCCCCAGGCAGTAATTCAGCAGAAGAACTCTGCTAAGCAGATGCGTCTTCAGGCTAAGGTCAACAAAATCAGAGCAAAGTATTCAACTCTCAACCCGAGAGAGGCACAGATGAAAATATCCGAAGAAACTCAGGAGCTTTACAGACGTGAAGGCTTCAGCATGAGCAATATGGGATGTCTTCCTATGATTCTTCAGCTTGTGGTAATGATGGGTCTTTACGGTGCTATCTACTCCCCTATCAAGCTTGTTCTCAAATTCAGCGAAGCACAGATAACTGAGCTTACCGCAGCATACTCAAAGGTTATGGGTGAAGTTGCTGCCAACCGTCAGATAGAGCTTCTTATACTCAACAAATTTTCCGAAATCAAGGAATTTCTTAATCCCGAAATCATCAGAGAAGCTGATATTACAAGAATTGAAAGCTTCATTGAAAACTTCAGAATTTTCGGAATTGACCTTACTGCAAATCCGAAAGAAGTCGGCGGTATACTCATTATTATCCCTGTTCTTGCAGGTATTACCGCACTCTTTTCCAGTTTGTTTATGTATCTGAAGCAGAGAAAAACAAACCCCGAAATGTCAAAGAACCCTGCTATGGGCTGTATGACATTTATGTCCCCCGTTATGTCCTTTATGTTCTCCTTCGGCTTCCCTGCCGGTGTCGGCTTCTACTGGATTATATCCAACATTCTCTCATTTATCCAGACAGTCGGACTCCATGCTACACTGAAACCCGATGCAATTATTGCCGAACAGATGATTGATGAAACTGTTCAAAGACGAGCAAGGGAAAACAATGTAAAAATCAAGGCAGCAGTAACGAAGAAAAACGAAGGCAATAACGAATAACCTGAAAACAAACCGATCCGGTTTATATAACAAGAAAGGATTTCGTTGTTAATGATTATAGAAAAAATCGGCACCGGCAGTTCAATTACAGAAGCATATGAAAATGCAAAGATTCTCCTGGCTGCTCCCGATGAAGCTGAGCTTCACCAGGAAATAATTCAGGATGCGAAGAAAAAGCTTTTCGGTCTTATAACTGAACCTGCCAAGGTTAAAGTCTGGTACGAAATCGCAGACAAGCCCGTTAAAGAAATCAAAACAGAAAAACCCGTTATAAAAGAAAAGAAACAGCCTGAAATAAAGGCTGCAGCAAAACCCCGTGATGAAAAGCCCGCACACAAGGAGGCACCTAAGGCTCCCAAAGCTACTCCCGTAAAGGAAGAAGCTCCTAAGGCTGAAGCACCTGTAAAAGCTGAGCCTAAAAAAGTTGCCCGCGAAACAGTTGAAATTACTGAAAATGACGGTGCTGCAAAATACCTCAGAATGATTATTGAAGGTATGGGCATTAAAGAGTATAACCTTACTCTTTCAAAAGCAGCCGATTCAAACGAATATATCTACACAATTGAGTGTGATGAAGACGGAACTCTTATCGGCAGACGCGGCGAAACTCTTGATTCTATCCAGTATCTTCTTCGTCTTTCCGTAAACAAAGGCATTGATGATGATAAGCATCGTAAAATTTCTGTAAACATAGGAAATTACAGAGAAAAGAGAAACGACAACCTTCGTGCCCTTGCACACAGAAGCGCAAAGCAGGTACTTAAATACGGCAGAAATGTCGTTCTCGATCCTATGAACCCCTATGAAAGAAGAATAGTTCATACTGCTATTCAGGAAATTGAAGGTGTTACATCACACTCAATCGGTCAGGATTCCGGCAGAAAGGTTATAATCTCTCTTGAGGAAGGTGTACAGCCTACACATCCTTCAAAGGGCGGATATAACAACAGAGGCAGAAATGACCGCAGAGGCGGCAGAAAAGGCGGATTTCAGAAAAAAGAAAACTACCAGCCCGAAGTAACAAGAGCTCCCCGCAAGGATACAGCAGGTTCCCTCTACGGAAAAATAGAGCTTCCTTCTAAGACCACAGAAGAATAAAAGATTTAAGGACCTTCCTTTACGGAGGGTCCTTTTTTTATGAAAGCAGAGGCAAACAAAAGATATAACACGACAAAAATACCCTGTGCTCCTTTCGAAGCACAGGGATTTTTAATTATTAAGATCCGTTATTCTTAAAAAATCTTAGCTGAAAAGATTCTTGAAGAAATCTGCAATCTTCTGGAAGAATTCAGCAATCTTCTGGAAGAATGCTAAGAATCCGTTGGGAGCAATACCTGTATCATCGATGATATCGTCACCTACGTACTTGTTAAGAAGTCCGCTGAGTGAGGAACCGATGCTCTGGATGAATTCAAGATTGCTGCTTTCGAACAGATCATTAAGGAATGAGTAATCACCGTTGAATTCAGCAACGCCGTCCTCTGTTGCATGAATTGTAACGTT
>JAZRTO010000049.1:0-8887 GCA_045652065.1 Acutalibacteraceae bacterium | reverse complement strand
GATGCAATAACTCTTATTAAGAAAAGAAATCCTAAACATATAAAATTTGTTTGTACAATTGCTGCACCGGAGGGAATAAAGGCTCTTACGGAGGCTCATCCCGATGTTGATGTCTACTGCGCAGCTCTTGATGAGTGTCTTAACGAGCACGGATATATTGTTCCCGGACTCGGCGATGCAGGCGACAGAATTTTCGGAACAAAATAAAATTTAGGGGCTGAGATTTCAGCCTGCTTTTTTATATCAGGACACCGGTACATGTATCGGCTTCAATGGATATAATTTTCACTTTTTTTATCTGACCGCAGAGATTTTTGTCGCAACTGACACTTACCGGAGTATAGTTTTCGGTGTAACCCTGCTGAACTTTTCCTTTTGGTGTGTCAAACAGAACATTTACTGTTTTTCCGATTTCAGCTTTGAGAAAAGTGCTTCTGATGCTGTCACATTCTTTCTGAAGAATTGCACATCTTTTATTTTTGACTTCATTCGGAATTTTGTCTGTATACTTGTATGCAACGGTTCCTTCCCGTGGAGAAAACGGAAAAACGTGTGCCTTCATAAATCCGCATTTTTTTGCAAAGTCTAATGTTTCGTTGAAATTTTCTTCGGTTTCCCCCGGAAATCCAACGATAATATCTGTTGTAAGTGACAAGTTATTGAAATTTGCCTTGAGTTTATTGCACAACTCGAAATATTCCTCAGCAGTGTAATGGCGGTTCATTCTTTTAAGTATGGTATTGCTTCCGCTTTGCAGTGAAAGGTGGAATTGCGGGCAGAACTTTTTCATTCCCGAAAGTCGGGAAATAACATCGTCTGTTATATGGTCAGGCTCTAAGGAACCCAGACGGAATCTTTCGATTCCATCTGTTTTTTCTGCTATTTCAAGCGCATCGCATATGTTGGATCCTGTATCAAGACCGTATGCAGAAAGGTTAATACCCACAAATACAATTTCCTTGTAACCTGCATCCGCCAGACGAGCAATTTCATCTTTTATTGCATCAAGGGGTCTTGAACGGGAAAAGCCTCTTGCTTTAGGAATAATACAATATGAGCAATATCTGTTGCAGCCGTCCTGAATTTTTATGAATGCTCTTGTGTGTCCGTCAAAGGTGTTTATTTCAACTCCCTTGTATTTATCCTCTTGTTTGTGTGCAATTACTTTTACTGTCTGAGTTTTGTTTTGTCTGAATTCATTCAATGCATTTATGATATTATGATTTGCATTATTTCCGAGAATAATATCTGCTTCACTGAGTTTTTTTGCTTCTTCAGTGAAAGCCTGAGGGAAGCAACCTGTAAGAATTATTGTTGCATCTGCGTTTTCATTTCTGAAGCGTCTGACAGCCTGGCGGGTTTTTCTGCTGCTTTCAGCAGTTACCGTGCATGAGTTGATTATATAAATGTATGCTTTCTCTCTGTGACTGACGATTGAATACCCCTCATTTTTAAGCAAGGAAATCATTTCCTGGGTTTCGTATTGATTCACTTTGCAACCAAGTGTGTAAAATGCTGCTTTCATTATGTTACCTCAATATAAATATCTACCGTATTATATAATAACGCAGCACTTTAATCAATATGTTTGCATAAAATAACTTGTTGCTCATATTTTTGTAACAAGGAGGAATAGATAGATGATAAAAAAAGTGTTTACTGTATTTGTAGGTTTGATTCTTATTTTCACATTTAATGTGTTTTCTCGTGCTGAACAGATTGATGAGATTCTGAGTGTAAGTTCGGATGTTTCGCTTGATGTCAATGCTAAAGCATATGCTCTTATGGATGTTAATACCGGTACGCTAATTGCCGGAAAAAATGAGGATGAACAGCTTTACCCTGCTTCAGTTACAAAAATTATGTCATTGCTTCTTGTGATGGAAGCAATAGAAGACGGAAAAATGACTCTGGATATGGAAATTACCTGTAGTCAGTCAGCAGCTGAAAAAGGCGGCTCTCAGATTTGGCTTGAAGCAGGAGAAGTTATGACTGTTAATGATTTGCTTAAGGCTACAGTTGTTTATAGTGCTAATGATGCCTGTTGTCTTCTTGGTGAGGTTGTTGCCGGTAGTGAAGCAGCATTTTGTGAGCTGATGAATAAGAAAGCTGCAGAGCTTGGTATGAAGAATACACATTTTGATAACTGCACCGGTCTTGATGATGATACAACTGCTCATAAGACTACAGCTCGTGATATAGCCATTATGTCACGTGAGCTGTTGAAGTATAATCTGATCAGGGATTATACGGGAATATGGATGGATACGCTCAGAAACGGAACAACGCAGCTTGTCAACACCAATAAGATAATAAGAACATACCCGGGTGCCACGGGGCTAAAAACCGGTACAACCAGTAAGGCCGGGTGCTGTGTGAGTGCATCGGCGTTACGTGACGGATTTGAGTTGATTGCGGTTGTTCTCGGTGCGGAAAACAGTAAAGATCGTTTTAACGGAGCAAAGATAATTCTTGATTACGGCTTTGCTAATTATGAAATTTATTCACCGGATTCGTCAGGTCTCTATCCGGATTTTGTGAATGTAGCTCATTCGACATTGCAGCAGGTTGAGATAAAACATAAAGAGTGTGATGATTTTCTTGTGAATAAAGGAAGTAAAAGTAATATAACTGCCGATGTTACAGTTTATGAGAATCTGGAGGCGCCCATAGAAAAGGGTAGTGTTGTCGGTGAGATTTTATATAAATATAATGACAAGGTGCTCGGTAAAAGTGAAATTATTACTTCAGAAGCCTCCGAAAGGATGAATTTCGGTAATGCTTTTATTACTATTTTAAAATCGTTCAAAAAATATTAATTTTTTTCAACTTTCTATTGAAAAAATGAAAAATTTATAGTAAAATAATATAAAAAATAAGCAATGTCGGAGGAAAAATTATAAGATGTCCTTAAAACTTAACAGCAAATACCTCGGTTCTTTTGTTAAAGAATCAGATCTTCTTGCAATTGAACCTGAAGTTAAAAAGGCACATTCTTTGCTTAATGAAAACAGTGCAGATGCAGCAGGAAATGATTTCCATGGTTGGCTCACACTGCCTGTTGATTATGATAAGGATGAATTTGCAAGAATCAAGATGAGTGCAGAGAAGATAATTTCTGATTCTGAAGTTCTTGTTGTTATCGGAATCGGTGGCTCATATCTCGGTGCGAGAGCAGCTATTGAATTCGTAAAATCTAAAAACTATAACATTACTACAAAGAAAACTCCTAAGATTTTCTTTGTTGGTAACAGTATTTCACCTACGGAAATTTCCGAAATCTATTCAATATGTGAAAATTGTGATTTCTCTGTTAATGTTATCTCTAAGTCAGGAACTACAACAGAGCCTGCGATCGCATTCAGAGTTTTCAAGGGGCTTCTCGAAAAGAAGTATTCTGCAGATGAAGCTGCTTCCCGTATTTATGTAACTACAGACAAAGAAAAGGGAACTCTTAAGGCTCTTGCAGACAGAATGAAGTATGAAACCTTTGTTGTTCCCGATGATGTAGGCGGAAGATTCTCCGTGCTTACTGCGGTAGGACTTCTTCCTATAGCTTGTGCAGGTATTGATATTGATAAGCTGATGTCAGGTGCTGCTGCTGCAGTTGAAAAGTACAATGTTCCCGATATCAGTGTTAACGATTGTTATAAGTATGCTGCAATCAGAAATATTCTTTACCGTTCCGGTAAAAATGTTGAGATGTTTGTTTCATATGAACCTGACTTTACTCTTATGAATGAGTGGTTCAAGCAGCTTTACGGTGAGAGCGAAGGAAAGGAGAATAAGGGAATTTTCCCAGCTTCGGCTATTTATTCTACTGATCTTCATTCTCTCGGTCAGTATGTTCAGGAGGGTGAAAGACATTTATTCGAAACTGTTTTTGTATTCTCTGAACCCAAGACTGAGCTTATTATCGAAGCTGATGAAGAAAATGTTGACGGGCTTAACTTCCTTGCAGGAAAGGGTATGTCATACATCAACCGCAAAGCCTTTGAGGGTACTGTTCTTGCTCATACTGACGGTGGTGTTCCCAATATTATTGTTGAAGCAGACAGAATGGATGAAGAAAACCTTGGTGAGATGATTTATTTCTTTGAAAAGGCTTGTGCTGTATCAGGATATATTCTCGGAGTAAATCCATTCGATCAGCCAGGTGTTGAAAGTTATAAAAAGAATATGTTTGCTCTTCTCGGTAAGCCCGGATATGAAGCTCTGGCAGACGAACTTAAAGCAAGACTTAACTAAAAATTAGGTAATAAATCTGAAAGGAATTGATTATTATGATTAAGCTTTTAATCGGCGAAAAAGGAACAGGAAAGACAAAGAAGCTCATTAACTGTGTTAATGCTGCTCTTGAATCCTCAAACGGTCATGTTGTTTGTATTGAAAAGGATGATCTTCTCAGATATCAGATAAGCTACAAGGTAAGACTCCTTGCTGCAAGCAACTACTGCATTGAAGGTTATGATGCATTCTACGGCTTCCTCAGCGGTCTTTGTGCCGGTGATCATGATATTACTGATATACTTATTGACGCTACTCTTAAGATTGGTGGCAGAGACTATGAAAAGCTGGCAGATTTCCTTGTAAAGGTAGCAAGCCTTTCAAAGCTTAGCGGAACTAACTTTACATTTACTATTTCTACTGAAAAGGCAAATCTTCCTGCAAAGATTTTCGAAGTTTGCGAAGCTGAATAAAAAAATCTTTAAAAATATATCAAAATTTAGCAGATTTCCTGTTGACAAACGGGAAATCTGCCTATATAATATTGCTTGTTGTGTTTATGGGTAACTATGCTTAAAAATGGAGGAAATCAAATTGTATCTTGAACTTGATGCTGTGTTTAATAATGACGGTGAAAGTTTACAGATTGATTATGAGTTTTCTCTTGAGGATGAGAGTGTCGTTACTCCCGTAAAGGTTGCAGGTTCCGTGTTCAACAGAACAGGTATCGTTAGTTTGCAGGCGGATGCCAGATTCGATTATTCCACTTCGTGTGCCAAGTGCAACAAACCTTTACTCAGACATGCTAAAATTCCCGTGCGACATACTTTGCTGACTTATGCTGAAAGCGAGGACAATGATGATTTTATTGTTCTTGACGGTATGAGCCTATTACTTGATGAACTTGTAAGTGAAGATATCTATCTTGCACTTCCTTCAAGATTCTTATGTAAAGATGATTGTAAGGGGTTGTGTGCATTTTGCGGACAGGATCTTAATGACGGAGATTGTTCCTGCAGCGCACCTACGGATTCCAGATGGGATTCATTAAAAGATTTGTTTAAAGAATAAATTAGCCTGTTAGGAGGAAATAAAAATGGCAGTTCCTGCAAGAAGAGTATCAAAGGCAAGAAGAGATAAGAGACGTAACAATGTTTGGAAGATTTCTGCTCCTGCAATTGAGAAGTGTCCTCAGTGCGGAGAGTATAAGAGATCTCACAGACTTTGTCCTGCTTGCGGCTATTACAACGGCCGTCAGGTAGTTGCTGTCGAAGACTGATTCTTATATCCGTAATTGTATTTTTGACGGAGAATCTTGTACTTTATAGCGCAGGCGGAGAAGTGATGTCTTCCCCGCCGCTTTGCTATTGGATTCGGTGGTGAAAAAGTGTCTGTAAAAATTTTTGCAGTTTTGAAGGATAGTATTTGTGCAAAAAAAGGGATAAGACCTGGTGACAGCCTCGTCAGCATAAACGGCAATGAAATTAATGATGTACTTGATTACCGTTTTTATTCGGATTCTGAAGAATTAATTGTTAAATTTAATCTGAAAAACGGTGCTGAAAAAATTGTCAGAACGGTAGGCTCTGATGACTTCGATAGGCTTGGTATGGCATTTGAGACTTATCTTATGGATAAGCATCGCAGATGCAAAAATGCCTGTATTTTTTGTTTTATTGATCAGTTGCCTCAGGGGCTTCGTGAATCCCTTTATTTTAAAGATGATGATTCCCGATTGTCTTTTTTGTTTGGTAACTATATAACCCTTACCAATCTTTCGGAAGAAGATGTTGAACGGATAATTAAGATGCATATCAGCCCGATAAATGCATCGGTTCATACTATGAATCCGGAGCTTAGAGTAAAGATGATGAAGAATCCTTCTGCGGGTGATTCTCTTAGATATTTAAAGAGGTTTTCCGATGCCGGCATTTCCATAAACGCTCAGCTTGTTTTGTGTCCGGGAATTAATGACGGTGAAGAGCTTCGTTATTCACTTGAGAAGCTTTCTGAGCTTGAATCGGTGAGTAGTATTGCTGCTGTTCCTGTCGGACTTACTAAATATCGTGAGGGCTTATATCCTCTTGAAGCATTTAACAGAGACAATGCTGCATACGTTATTGACATAATAGATGCTTTCAATTCTGAGCTTGTGAAGCAGGGGAGAGGTAAGCTCGCTTTTCCATCTGACGAATTTTTTCAGATTGCCGGCAGAGATATTCCCGCATATTCCTATTATTGCGATTTTCCTCAGCTTGATAACGGTGTCGGTATGATTGCATGTCTTGACAGAGAGTTTTCTGATGCATTGGAAGATTGTATATCTGACAGCAGAAGACGGGAATTTTCCATCGCTACGGGCGTTGCTGCATATGATATAATGAAAAGTGTGGCTGACAGATTCTGTTCACGGTTTGTAAATTCCGAAATTAATGTATACTGCATAAAAAATTCATTTTTTGGTGAATCTGTAACTGTATCAGGTCTTATTACAGGAAATGATCTCATTGAATCTCTGAAGCAGCAGAGGTTTGACGGCAGATATCTTTTTATTCCCTCTGTTATGCTTAAAAGTATGTCAGAGCCGATTTTTCTTGATGATGTTACAGTTTCTCAGGTTGAAAGTGCTCTTAATACAAAAATAGTAGTAACATCCTGTGATGCATATTCACTTTTTGATTCGTTTTACAGTTGTTATGAAGAGTAAGGTTCTTAATAAGAATCTTTAACAAAATATGATGAAAGGCCGGAATATTTCCGGGATTAAGTTTTATGGCTAAACCAATTGTTGCAATTGTTGGCAGACCTAATGTGGGAAAATCAACATTATTCAATAAATTAAGCGGCAAAAGACTTGCTATTGTTGATGACCGTCCCGGCGTCACAAGAGACCGCCTTTATGCCGATTGTGAATGGCTTAATCACAATTTTCTTATTGTTGATACCGGAGGTATTGAACCCTATTCAGATGACATTATCCTATCTCAGATGAGAAGACAGGCTCAGATAGCAATTGAAACTGCTGATGCAATAATTTTTGTCTGTGATGTTAAAACAGGTGTTGTTGCAACTGACGCTGAGGTTGCTTCTATGCTTCTTAAGAGCGGTAAGCCTATTGTTCTCTGTGTTAATAAGTGTGATTCACTTGGCGGTGTACCTGCTGATTTTTATGAATTTTATAATCTCGGTCTTGGTGACCCTGTTGCTGTGTCTTCTGTTCACGGACATGGCACCGGTGATTTGCTCGATGAGGTTATTAAGCATCTTCCTGAAATTGATGAGGAGGATGAAGATGATGATACCATAAAGGTAGCAGTAATCGGAAAGCCTAATGTTGGTAAATCATCTCTTGTTAACGCTCTGTGTGGTGAAGAACGTATGCTTGTTTCTAATATTGCGGGTACCACAAGAGATGCAACGGATACTGAGATTATTAACAAACACGGTAAATTTGTTTTTATTGATACAGCAGGACTTCGCAGAAAATCAAAGGTTGATGACCAGATTGAAAAATATTCTGTAATGCGTGCAGTTGCTGCTGTTGAGAGATCTAATGTCTGTGTCATAATGATAGATGCTCTTGAAGGCTTTACTGAGCAGGATTCTAAGGTTGCAGGTATTGCTCATGAAGCCGGTAAGGCTTGTATTATTGCTGTAAACAAATGGGATGCGTATGAAAAAGACGGTAAGACTATGGATGTTTACCGTAAGAAGCTTATGAATGATTTTTCTTTTATGTCTTATGCTCCCATTATCTTTATTTCTGCTAAGACCGGTCAGCGTCTTGACAGATTGTTTGAATTGATTAAATATGTTGATGATCAGAATGCTGTAAGAATTCCCACCGGCAGACTTAATCAGGTGCTTGCAGATGCTCAGGCACGTGTACAGCCTCCCACGGACAAGGGCAAGCGTCTTAAGGTGTACTATATGACTCAGGCATCTACAAGACCGCCTACGTTTGTTGCTTTTGTAAACAGCAAGGAGCTTTTTCATTACAGCTACCAGCGTTACATTGATAATCAGATCCGTGAGGTTTTTGGTCTTGAGGGAACACCAACAAGACTTGTTATTCGCGAGAGGAATGAAAATTAATTAGTCAGGATGTGTCGTTTTTGGCACATCTTTTTTTATATATTATAATATTTTTAGTTATTACTATTGATTAATTTAAAATACTATGCTAAAATAACTTGGATAATAGACTTGGTATGCAAAAATGTTGCATTCGGTTAATCTAAGTAAAATATTTTTTGATCAAGGTGGTATTATGGAACTTCTTACTAATCTTTCAGCTGAACAGTTAGCTGAGTTTGAAGCTGCAGCTCAGAAAAAATATGATGAATTTGTTGCACAGGGCATTTCCTTGAATATGGCAAGAGGCAAGCCTGCATCCGAGCAGCTTGATATTTACGATGATATGCTTAACGAGCATTTCAAGGAAATCGGATATAAGTCTGAGGACGGGACGGATTGCAGAAATTACGGAATACTTTACGGTATTGAGGAATGCAGAAGACTTTTCGGTGAAATTCTCGGTGTTGATTCCAAGAATGTTATTGCCTGCGGCAGTTCAAGCCTCAATCTTATGTTTGATTTTATGGCACAGGGTATGTACAAAGGCTTTGCCGGATGTGAGCCATGGCTTAGTAACAAAAAC
>JAZRTO010000048.1:0-14768 GCA_045652065.1 Acutalibacteraceae bacterium | reverse complement strand
CCAGGATACCGGAGCCGCAGCCCACGTCCAGCATGGTGCAGCCGGGGGTAACGTACTGTTCCAGCAGAGCGGCGCACAGTCTGGTGGTTTCGTGAGTACCGGTACCGAATGCAATACCGGGCTCAAGGTTCAGAACTTTTCTGTCACCTGCATCATACTCATCAACCCATATGGGTCTGATAATAAGCTTATTACCTACATTGATGGGCTTGAAATATTGCTTCCAGTTATTTTCCCAATCCTCTCTTGCACAGTTGGCAAGCTCAATAGAATATTCAATCCCCTCAGCCTCAAGACGCTCTTTAATAAAAGATACTGCCTCCTGAGGATTTTCTTCGGGAGAAATATAGATATGAACAATACCTATACTTCTGTCCTTTGCAAGCAGCTCTTCATCAATAAGATCAATCTTTGCAATCTCCATTGCTTCTTCCTCAAGATTGCTGTAATCTTCAATATAAATTCCGTATGGTACGGTCATTGAAGCAATAGAGCCTGCCTCATCTACCCTTTCTACAGGTACGTTTATCTTTATTTCGGTCCAGTTTTCCATAAAATTTCTCCTTGACAGTCTTATTTATCTGAATTATCTTCCTTAGAAATTATGCATACATCAGTAACAATCTTGCGTCTTCCGTGGTTATAGAATTTTCTGTCCTCAAGTGCCCACATACGGTTTGTAAAGCTACCCACTTCAACATTTTTAAGCGCATCTTCAATTTCAAAAATATTAGCATCAAAGGTGTCTATTGCAGAAAGCACCTCAGCTTCAAGGAAAAGAGGCCTTACAGCTGCACCGTATTCGGGATTTCCGTGATGAGAAATCAGCATATGCTCAACAAGCATAAGAGTATCTTCACTGATACCGAGCTCCTTGCCCTTTTCGGAAACAATCATCGCACCCGACACAAGGTGACCTATGAGTGTACCCTTTGCAGTATACCCGTCAACAAGTCCCGTAGGTGCCAGTGAAAACTCCTCACTTTTTGCTATATCGTGAAGAATAGCACCTGTCAGAAGAAGCTCAATATCAATTGAAGGATAAATGGGCGCTATCGCCTGAGCAAGTCTGCAAAGCGAAAGAGTGTGCATAAGAAGACCGCTTATTACTGCATGATGAAGCTTGAAAGCAGCAGGCAGATCAATAATTCGGTCCTTGAAATCTTCAAGAACAGCAAGAGTAAGTTTCTTTAACTCTTCATCCCTGAAATTCTCTGCAATTTTAATGATCTCTGCAAACATTTCTGTTCCTTTATCAGGAGCAGACGGCACAAAATCTCTTATATCAACCTCGTCCTTTTCATTAAGCTGACGGTATCTGTCAATTTTGAACTGAGGTTGATTGTTATAAAGACTCAAAGAACCTCTCACAAGAATAATTGTTCCGACTGCAGGCTGATCATCTGCAGTACCTTTGAAGTCCCATATTTTCGCAACAACGTCGCTTTCACCGTCTGAAATAACAAGATCAAGATATGTTGAACCGTTTTTAGCGGACTTTTTTTCACAAGCCTTAACTAACACATAACCCTGCAGGGTTCCGTTTCTGTCAATTTCATCCAATCTCATTTTATCACCTTTATTTGCATTATTTGAAATATAAGTAATTTTAGCACATTCTTATCCTTAAGTAAATAGAAAAATAAACGGACGGCCAAAACCGTCCGCTTTTATTATGAAAGATCTTCCAGAGATCTGAAGCTATACCCTTTTTCAATGGCAGTATCGATAATATCCGACAACGCATTGGCATTATCCGGCGATACGGAATGAAGAAGAATTACAGCGCCGGGATGCAACCTTGAAATTACGGTTTCACAGGCATAAGAAGCACCCTTCTGATTTTCAATATCCCAGTCAGCATATGCTAAAGACCAGAAAACACACTTAAAACCCAATTCATTCAGCACGGCTGTGGATTTTTCAGAATGTTTTCCCTCGGGATAACGGAAATACATGGAAGAATATCCGAAATTCTCTCGGATATAGTCATCAAATCCTTTTACCTCTTCAATTATTTTCTCAGATGCTAAAGAAGAAAAATCAGGATGATTCACGCTATGATTTCCGACAATATGACCTTCGTTTATCATTCTTGCAATAAGCTCTTTATTATCTCTTACTTGCGGCAATGTACAGAAAAATGCAGCAGTTATCTGTTTTTCCTTAAGCACATCGAGAATTTTTGAGGTATATCCGTTTTCATAGCCGCAATCAAAGGTAAGATATAATACCTTTTCATCAGCTTTACTGTCATAGCAAACCGCATCAAGACCTTTTTCATTGAAAAACTGCTGATTTTCTATGCTGATAGAATGGGGCTTTTCTTCCTTTGCTACACCATAGCTGTGTGAAATTGATTTATCGGATGCAGATGAAATTTTCTCTGTATCACTTATTGCAAAATCCCTTTTTGGCAGTGCCTCAAGCCCGGTGGCAGTCTTAGCCGTTCCCGTTCTTTCTCCATACTCACACATATCTGAGTTTTGGGCATTTACAGCCGTTTTTTCAGAGGTTACGGTTTCCTCAAGACCCTGTGCAGGCGGAACTGTTGTTTTTTCCTGGGAGGTTCTTTCTGTCGTTGATGCTGAATCTGTAACAGTAGAAACTGATGAATTATCAGTACAGGCCGACAATAACAGCATCAGAGAAATAATCACACTGAATAGTTTAAAAGTTTTCAATCATTATCACCGTTTTCAGTATACCATAAGTTTTATCAACAAACAACAAAATATTGCGGAATATATCAAGATATCTGAAAAATTCCGCAATTGTCCTGCTTACTTTACAATATTCTGCACACTGTTGAGAATACTGTCAACAGCATTAAGAGCCTTGTTTGCCGTCTTCTTCATCTTGCGCTTCATTGATTTCTTTCCTGACATCAGTCCTGTACCAATCAGCACGGTACCGCCGACTGCAGCTGCAGCACCCAGATATTTCATCATATCACTTTTAGAAGTATACATTTACTTCACCTCCGAAAATAGTATTACACAAATATGAAATATTTATTTTACTTTTTTGAAATCATATGATAAAATATCAGAAAAAACAGAAAGCAGATATTTTTTATGTATGAACTCAACATTGTACTTATAGAGCCGGAGATACCGCAGAATACAGGTAATATAGCAAGGACATGCGCTGCAACAGGAGCAAGACTTCATCTGGTTGAGCCTATGGGCTTCAAGGTTGATGACAAAAAGCTCAAACGTGCCGGGCTTGACTATTGGTACCTGCTTGACATAACCTATTATTCATCTACTGAGGATTTCTTCAGCAGAAATAAGGACGGAACATTTTTTTATTATTCCACAAAGGCAAAGCATAATCACACAGAAGTAAAATACCCTGAAAAGACATATATAGTTTTCGGCAAGGAAACTGCAGGACTTCCCGAGGATTTACTTCACAGCAATCCTGAAACAACAGTAAGGATTCCTATGATTTCAGATGCAAGAAGCCTTAATCTGTCCAATGCAGCGGCAATAGGTGCTTATGAGGTTTTGAGACAATGGAATTTCCCCGAGTTGCTTTGTGAAGGAAGCTTAAGAAAATACGATTGGTAAATTTCTTCGTTAATATGCCAAATATTATGAAAAAACCGTGAAGAGAATATGAAGAAAGTATAAATAATGTATGAAACAAATATTAAATCAATTGAAATCCCATTAACATTATGCTAATATATAAATGAAACAAATTTGTAGGAGGCAAAATTATGAATATTTTTGACAAACTTGTTGAATTTATTAAGGGTTTTATTCAGCAAATCAAGGATCTTGTTGCTTTTATCAGAGCTGAAAACGACAAGAGATAAATTCCCAGACGCACACAAAGAATTGAGATTTTAATTACATTGATAAGCTCTGCCCGTTCACTATGTATCTTATCAAGATAAACAGAAATCTTATTTTGTCTGCTAAAGGTGAAAATGCTGAAAGTAAACTTGTTGACAAAAAAGACAAGTATTTCCAACGAAAAAGAGAGGGATCAGTTCCCTCTCTTTTTTTATGCCGGAAATTTTTATTAATGTAATCTAATAAACTCAAGTAACACGAGATGCCTTTATATAACAACATTCCCCTGCACCGAAAATCCGGGACAGGGGTTGATAAACATAGAAATTGCTTATTTCATAAGACCTTCTGATACAGCCCATGAATGGAAAGACTGAAGGCTTCTGAGACGACCGGGAGAAAGCTTCTGTCCGCCTCTGTTGATTGCTTTCATACCTTCAACGCCCTGAAGCTGAACAAGATATTTTGCAGAGCAATTAAAGCCGTTATCAATAGCATTATCAAGAAGAGTAATTTCATTATATCTCTTCTCAGCAAGTGCCATATCACCGCTTACAAATGCTTCATGGAAACGCTGGAAGAATGCACCGCCGCAGGAAGTAGGTGTAGCCATAACACCTCTTGCGCCAAGCTTATATGCATCAAAAAGGAAAGGCATATTTGCCTGGATAAGGCAGGAATCACCCTTGTTTTCAATTTTATCCTTAATACCGCCCTCAATAAGACAGGTACAGTCCTTAATGCCGTAAATTCCGCATTCCTTAACAAGTCTGCCATATGTTTCACCGGAAATAAGATGGGGCTGGAATCCGGGGAATTCGTAGCAGAATACGGGAAGATCTGTATAAGCCTTGAGTTCACCGATATAGCTTACAAGTCTGTCGGGATCCTTACCGAAGCCCTTTGTTGTAAACACGATACCGTCAACACCGGTAGCAGTAATTCTCTTTACTTCTTCAACCTGTCTGAACCAGGAGGGTTCAACATTAGCAGTTGCAACAACTGTTGTATTACCCTTATGCTTAACAGTAAGTTCTGCAAGCTTGATTCTCTCTTCAAGAGTAAGGTTTACCATTTCAGAGCTTCCGCATACACAGAAAAGGTGTTCAACACCCTGTGCTACCTGCCAGTCTGTGTATTCTTCGTAAACATCATAGTTAATGGTAAGATCATCATTATATGGAGTGAGCATTAAAGAATAAATGCCCTCATAATTTTCAGTAAGCTTAGACATATTAATTTGGTATTGTTATCAGAGAATTGTAACAGTACCGTCCTCCTCAACCTTAATTTTGTCACCTGTTTTAACAGCATCGAGGAACTCGTCACCGAGACTGTCAATTGTGGGAAGTGAATTATCTGTCCAGATATCGGAAAGAATTGCACCTGCAGCAGCAAGAGAGTCAATAGGCTTTGAGAAAAGAAGACAAGCAGGACTTCTGTTCATGGCAGTTGCACAATAAAGAACCATACCGCCTGTTGTTGAGCCTATTGTCTGAGGAAGGCAAAGAGCTGTACCCATCATAGGCTTACCGAAAAGATCAGGATTGTTCTGGTCACCGCACTTAGCAGTTTTGTCACCGAACTGAAGGCTCTTCTGGAAGCTTGCAAGAGTATTAAAACCGTTCTTAGTTACAAGAGCCTCTGCTTCGCAGGAGCCGGGAACAACTACGCGTCCTTTGAATGTTTTCATAATTATTTAACCCCCTTTGTGATGCAGTCAAGAATTTCTGCGTTTGTATAGTACTTTGAAGTTGTATAAGTTCTGAGCTTATTTGAATTGGTAATAACGGGCTTCTTACCGCAAAGAGGATTGTTCATATACATAAGAGGACAGATGTAGCTGAGAATAACACCTGTTTTCTTGAGTCTTGCAGCATAAGCGGTCTTATTGAATTTTTCAACAACAGCAGGAGCAGCGGTAAATACAGTAGGAATAACAACCTTGCTGTTACCTGCAGCCTTAAGACCTGCTTCAACCTTTTCTGTCCAGTCAATAAGCTGAGAGTATGTAAGATGAGGACAGCCGATGAAGCAAAGCTTGGGAGTCGCATCGGGATCTTTCCAGATAACAGGATAATTTTTCTTTACTCTTTCAAGTTCAGCATCGTCGATTACATAAACCTTAGCATTTTCTGCAATGAGGCTTTCGCCCATTTCAACTGCTTCGGGAGTAAGTCCTTCAATATGATAAAGACCTACAGCGCCGTTTGATGCAGTAGCAGCACCGAAATCCTTAAGGTATGCCTTTGCATCATCATTAAGCTCGTTACCGATCCACTGTGTAAGTCCCTTTACATAGGGAACATCCTCCATAACCTTCATACCGATAGCAGAGCCGAGAACCTGAGCTTCAGGAATCTTATCAGTCTTTACTTCAATAATCCAGGTAGCCTTTCTTCCTTCGTCAGTAAGAAGGCCGAAATAAGGAACATAGCCTACAATTGAGCCAAAAAGGTCAATAATACCGGAGTTTCTGTTGCAACGTGCACCGAGAACCGAGTTAGCGTAAACAACAGCACTTGATTCTGCCCATGAAAGAACCTCACCCTTTTTGGGTGTGTTTCCAACTTCGTCAAGATAGCATGTGCATGTATATGCGGAATCGCTTACAAGACCCATTTTCTGAAGCTGACCGTCATACATTTCCTGTGCGGAATACATAAACTTCTTAAAAATAAGATTTTCAAGGAAGCTTGCAGGAACATTCTTATCTACAGGCTTGGGGTCAACAGAGAACTGCTGTCCTGCAACAACACCGTCACTGATGAGTTTTTCCATAAGCTCGTATACGGGCTTCATAACCTTGATACCGAAGCTTGTTACAAGGTGGCCCTTTTTACTTGTTACAGGAACCAGCTTGGTAGCACCGAAGGTTTCGCCGTACATAACCAATGTTTTCATAATTTTTGCCATTGTTTCTCCCTTTTCGCCGTTGAGAATGGCAAGCTGCTCGGGAGTAAGTTCGATTTTGTAATCAGCCACAAAATTCATCCTTTCTTTCGCACATATTACATATGCATTTGTTATAATTATAACAAATGTAACGACAATTGCAATAGTATTTTTCTATTTTCAGCCATCAAAAGAAAAAAAGGCAAACCAAACGGTTTACCTTTTCAATATTTAACCATACATCGAAACATTTTCATCTGAAATTTCATTGTTAGGAAAAAATATATTCATATCGACATCAGCATCAATCCCATCAACTTTTCCCGAATCTGTATACTGCCACATATCGTACTTATAAATAAATGACGGATAATCACGATATTCGGCAAGCCAGAAATCATATTCGCTGATAAGTGCAAGATCATATTCAAAATAACCGATTTCGCGATTGAAATAAATCATAACATCTCTGCCGGATTTTTCAATCTCATCGCAGAAATTAACTGCACATTCGGTAATCTGTGCACTGGTCATATCAGCAGTTCTTGCATCAGGATTATCTACATATTCCCAGTCATACACCACAGGAAGATCAAGCTTTCTATCCCCCAGCGCAGAAAGCACATAAATCGCTTCTTCTCTCGCCTCGAGTGCATTAGTTGCCTGAGAATAGAAATAAGCTCCAACCAGAAGCCCTGCACTTATTGCACCGTCATAGTTTTTATAAAAATTCTCATCAACTTCCATAATACCTTTTGTGCCGTAGCCTCTGTAGCCAACACGAAGAATGACAAAGTCAATACCGTCGGAAGCCACTTTCTCCCAATTTACTTCCCCCTGAAAAACCGACACATCTATACCGGTAAGCATCTTACGTGAAGAATCCGAATATTTTATTCTTCCGTTTTCATCCGTATAGAAAAGCTTGGGATCTAGTTTACTTTCATCAACCTCATCGTGAACCGGAACTAATTCACCATCCACATCAGTAGCATAAGGCGAGCTGTATTGTGTCTCGGGAATAATGTCGGAAACAAAGGTGCAGCCGGACAAAACTAAAATTACAACAATCAATAAACTGACAATTTTTCTCATATAAACCTCAAAAAAGCGTGCATATCATCATTACCGACATTATACACGCTTTTTGCTTTTCATTCAACTGAAAAGTTTTAACATTATATTAAGTTTTGTTCTCTTCAGGTATTGCATTTATATCATAAGGCGTGGTCTGATAAACAAAATAGTTAAGCCAGTTACAATACAGAAGATTAGCATGTGCTCTCCAACGAACAATCGGTTCATTTTCGGGATTATCGTCAGGAAAATAATTTACAGGAACCTTTATAGAAAGTCCTTTACCTATGTCTCTGTCATATTCTTCCTTAAGAGTCAAGGGATCATACTCGGAATGTCCCATAACAAAAACCTGCTTACCTTTTTCAGTTGCAACACAATAAACACCCGCTTCATCGGAGGATGCAAGAATTTTCAATCGGGATACACTTTCAATATCTTCCCTTCTCACACTTGTGTGTCTTGAATGAGGCACCCAGAATTTATCATCAAAACCTCTGAAAAGTATTGATCGCTTATAGTCAACCTTATGAGGGAACACTCCGAACATTTTTTCGGGAAGATCATATTTTTCAATACCGTAATGATAATAAAGACCAGCCTGCGCTCCCCAACAGATATGGAAAGTGCTGTGAACATGAGTTTTTGACCACTCCATAATTTCACAAAGCTCCTGCCAGTAGTCCACTTCCTCAAAGGGAAGCTGTTCAACGGGTGCTCCCGTTATTATCATACCGTCAAAATATCTGTCTTTAACATCATCAAACGTCTTATAGAAAGCAAGAAGATGTTCAGCAGAAATATGAGTAGGGACATGGCTTGCGGTCATTATGAGCTCAATTTCAATCTGAAGCGGAGTGTTACCGAGAATACGGGAAAGCTGTGTTTCCGTGGCAATTTTCTTGGGCATAAGATTGAGAACAAGAATTTTAAGAGGACGGATATCCTGGGATATAGCTCTGGTCTCAGTCATAACGAAAATATTTTCGTCAGCCAGAGTTTTTACCGCAGGAAGCTCATTAGGAATTTTGATGGGCATCAATTTTCTCCTTAGTCAATATTATTAAGTGCCTGTTCAATGTCAGCTATAAGATCAGCGCTGTTTTCAAGTCCGCAGGACAGACGGACAAGATCAGAAGAAATACCTGCAGCAATCAGTTCCTCATCATTCATCTGACGATGTGTTGCATTAGCAGGATGAAGACAGCAGGAACGTGCATCGGCAACATGTGTTTCAATAGCAATAAGCCTCAGGGATTTCATAAACTTTTCAGCAGCAGCTCTTCCGCCTTTAACCCCGAAGCTGATAACACCGCAGGAGCCGTCAGGCAGATATTTTTTTGCAAGCTCGTGGTATCTGTCATTTTCAAGTCCCGAGAAATTAACCCATGACACCTTATCGCTTGCCTCGAGATATTTTGCTACTGCAAGAGCGTTCTCAAAATGACGCTTCATTCTTACGTGAAGGCTTTCAAGTCCGAGATTGAGAATAAATGCACTCTGGGGAGCTGGTGTTGAACCGAAATCACGCATAAGCTGCGCTGTTGCTTTTGTAATGTAAGCACCTGAAAGACCGAATTTTTCAGCATAAACAATACCGTGATAGCTGGCATCGGGAGTGCAAAGTCCGGGATATTTATCTGCATGCTTAGTCCAGTCAAACTTACCTGAATCAACAATACATCCGCCGACAGCAGCTCCGTGTCCGTCCATATATTTTGTTGTAGAATGAATAACGATATCGGCACCCCATTCAATAGGTCTGCAATGTACGGGTGTTGCAAAAGTATTATCGATAATAAGCGGAACACCGTGTCTGTGTGCAGCATCAGCAAATCTTTGGATATCAAGAACCTTAAGTGCAGGATTAGCAATTGTTTCACCGAAAACAAGCTTTGTTTCGGGACGGAATGCTGCCTCAAGCTCTTCATCTGAACAATCAGGGTCAACAAAAGTACATGAAATTCCCATTTTCTTCATTGTAACGGAGAAAAGGTTAAAGGTACCGCCGTATATAGCAGAAGATACAACCATATGTCCGCCGTTTTCACAGATATTGAAGGTTGAGTAAAAGCTTGCTGCCTGACCTGAAGACAGAAGCATAGCAGCGCTTCCACCCTCCATTTCGCATATTTTGGCAGCAACAGTGTCACAAGTGGGATTCTGAAGTCTTGAATAAAAATATCCGCTGGCTTCAAGATCAAAAAGCTTTCCCATATCCTCGCTCGTATTATATTTGAATGTTGTACTCTGAATTATGGGAATCTGACGGGGTTCACCGTTTCCGGGGGTATATCCTCCCTGGACGCATTTTGTTTCAATTGTGTAGTCTTTCATAATGTATTCCTTTCAGGTATCAGCATATACTTTTCACCCTTTACGGTGTCAATGTACGTAATACCGTCGACATATTTTGTATTCACTGTTTTGTTTGATACAGTAAATTTTCCTTTTAATGCAATTCTTGATCCAATATTATTTGTTAGTGCTATCTCATTGACACGGTTATCTTTCCAATTAAAATCAACCTCAGTATTACCCCTTGCAACAAGTCCCTTTACACTGCCTTCTTTCCAATCGGAGGGTAATGCAGGAAGAATATCAATCAGAAACTCACCGCTGTCAAGCTTTACATGGCTCTGAAGCAGCATTTCACAGATACCTGCTGTTGCACCAAAGTTTCCGTCAATCTGGAAAGGCGGATGAGCATCAAAAAGATTGGGATACACCCCTCCCCCGCCGCTGTAACGGGTACATAATCCGTCTTTTATAGGTCTTAGCAGTCTGTAAATAAGCTTTTCTGCATGATTTCCGTCAAGAAGACGTGCAAAGAAATTAATTTTCCATGCAAGGCTCCATCCGGTTCCGTCGTCACCGCGAAGCTCAAGTGTTTTTCTGCAGGCATCAGCCAAATCAGGAGTTTTTTCAGGAGATATCATAGTACCCGGGTGCAGACCGTACAAGTGCGAAACATGACGGTGGTGGGGCTCGGGTGCATTAAGATCCCAGTCGCCCTCCCATTCCTGAAGCTGACCGGCTTTACCGATTTTAAGCGGAAGGAGTTTTTCTCTGAGAACAATTAATTTATCTCTGAGTTCAAAATCTTTACCAAGAACATTACATATATCAATCATATCGGTAAAATTCTCATAAAGCATTTCAATATCCATTGCAGTACCTCTGCAAACCCACCCTCTGTTACCTTCATCATCACAGAACTCGTTTTCCGGAGAGGTTGCGGGATTTGTCATAAGGTAACCATTTTCGTCTTCAAAGAGAATTGCAACATTAAAAAGACAGTTTTCTTTGATTACTTCGTAAAAGCTTTCAAGAAGCTTTTTGTCACCGGTAAAATTGTAATATTCAACGAGATGCTTACAAAGCCATGCACCGCCTAAAGGATACTGTGACCAGGCACCGCCCCATCCGGGAGAAGTCCAGTACCAGGGATTTGATATTGTATACAGCGTCCATCCCGGGGCATTATAGTAAGCTTTAGCGGTTTTAGAACCGTTTTCGGGCAACGAACAGATAAAATTGGCAAAAGGCTTTGTACAGTGAACAATATTCGCAGGTCCTGCACACCAGTAATTCATCTGCACGTTTATATTCGTATGATAATCACTGTGCCAGGGGGCTTTATAATCTTTACACCATATTCCCTGAAGATTTGCAGGTAAAACATTGTCTTCTCGGCTTGAACAGATAAGAAGATACTTTCCGTAATTAAACAGCAGCTCAACCAATCCGATATCATTATGTTTTCTTGCAAATTTCCTGAGTCTTTTCGGAAGAGTCAGATTATTCTCCTCTGCCCCGGTTAACTCTATTGATGACTTATCATACAAAAGCTTGTAGTCTCTGATATGATCAGCCTTTTCAGCATCATAATTATCCGGATTTATGTCTTCTATTACACGTTTACAAGCTTGAACAGGATCTTTTCCTTTGAAGTTTTTCGATTGATCGGGAATATAATCTGTAGCAGCTGTAAAACAAATAATCACGGAATCCGCCAAAATAACATTCAATGAATTCTTCTTTACCTCAACAAAGCCGCCCTCAGCTTTTACAATTACATGTCCTGCAAAAGCAATATGTGAAGAATTACCGTCTGCGTGTCCTCTGAATACAATAGAATTGTTTTCGGCAATAATATTCTCAATATGCTCAAGCTCATAGCTTATGTTATAGTTAAGATATGCCTTCTTACTGCTCGTGATCTTTATGAATATGGCCTGAGATTTTGCCGATGAAAAATACTCTCTTGTAATTTTGTTTTCTCCAACAACATATTCATCCGAGCACACAGCCTCAGATATATCAAGCTTTCGTCTAAAACCACTGATCTTTTTTTCCTTATTAAGGTTCTTAATGTACAAGTCACCAAAAGTCTGATAAGAACCTGAATATGCTCCGTCAAAGCCGCCGCCGTTATTGGTAAATTCTTTGTCAAGCAAATCGGCAGCCTGAGAGAATTTTTTATTATTTATCAGCTCTCTCAACTCGGGAAGATGCTTATATGCTTCCTTTTTGTCGGAATTCGGATATTTATCACCGTTCCACAGAGTTATTTCATTCATCTGAAGACGAAGCTTTTTGGTGCCTGAAAACACCATAGCACCAAGTCTGCCGTTACCGATAGGAAGAGCTTCCTCCCAATCTCTTGCCGGCTTATCAAAATAAAGTATATGTTCCATTGTATCACATCCTTGCCATATGATAGCACTAAACAAAAATAAAGTCAAATTAGTTTTATTAATACAAATTATTGGGATTTTTAAGCAGCTCACAGAACAGTTAAAAGCACATTACAAATGTCTACACACTTATTCAACGCTTGAATTATTCAACTTATACTTGAATTACATTCAACAGAAAGCTTATTGTATTTCAAAAATATTCGGGTTATTATAAATCCGGACCGGTCAAACATATGTTATAAGGAGATTCACTATGACAATTTACCTTGGAGAAAACATAAAAAAGCTAAGACGCGAAAGAAATATTACTCAAGAAAAGCTTGCTGAATTTTTAGGAATTACATTTCAAAGCGTAAGCAACTGGGAACGGGGTGAAAGCTATCCCGATATTACAATGCTACCTGAAATTGCAGGATTTTTCAGAATAAGTGTTGATGAACTTCTCGGTATGAATCAGTCTGAATCAGAGAAAAAAGCAAATGAGTATTTAAGCTTTTATGACACTATGCGATACAAGAATACACCCGAGACTTTTCTGAAATTTCAACAGGCAATAAAAGATTTCCCCGGAGATTTTCGTATTATAGTGCGTTATATGGAGCTTCTCATATGTGAGAAAACGTCAAAAGAAAACCCTGAATATGAAAAAATATCACAGCAGATAATGACAATTTATGATAACATTCAGAATCACTGTACAGACGACAGTATAAGAATGTGGTCAAAAAGACTTATATGTCAGCATTTGCACACAAAAGCACATTATACAGGCAATAATGAATATCAGGAATTATGTGAACAAATTCTATCTGAAATGCCGGATATGATAAACACCAGGGATTATCTGTCAACAATGCTCATATCCGACAAGAATAAGCACTACGATGCATGCAGTTCAGTTATTGAAACACTGCTGTTTTTATTGGAACACACAGTTGATCATTATTGTCTTTATGATGAAAACTTTCCGATAGAATACAAAATAGAAGCACTCAAAAAAATGCTGAGGGTTTATGACATATTTTTCACAGACGGCAACTACGGAAAATCGTGGCTTGATGTCATATACAATCACGGACACCTGGCGCATTTTTACTTTGAAGCCGGAGACATTAAAAACTCATTGATGCATCTTGAAGCTTGCGTAGAATATGCCGTAAAATATGATAATTTGCCACAGACGTCCGAACGGGCATCTCAATTTTTTGAAGGCAGAACTTACCGGAAAACACCCCGAGGAAAATCTATGTGTCAGCGGATGAAATATCTGATAACAGAGAAATATCCGTTTACGGATGACTTTAGAACGTCCGAAGAATTCCGAAAAATTGTATCAGCTCTTGAAGACTGAAATACAAAAAATATTACAACGGGAAAATCAACCGTACAGTATTCGTGAAAAAAAGGGGCTGTAAAAAAACGAAAGTTTTTTTACAGCTCATTTTAAGGGGATAGGAAAAAATGATGAAGAACGGACAAACCGAGCAAAATCAAGGCTTTGCCTTGTTTTTTGCTTGCCCGAAGGCGTACAAAGGTACGTCGAGAGGCGAGGTTTGTTCGTAGCATAAAACATAATATTTTCAATAATTTCCGTTTTTTCGGATTGTTTTAGGGGTTCTTACAAGTATCAGACTTGCTCGAACCCCTTGATTCATCTTGTTTTATGCAATCTTCGCTTTTTTTACATCCCCTTTTTCTTTGTGTATGCTTATTTAACCTTTACACTCTTTACTGTACTCCAGGCTGAATATACAGTACCGCTGTCGGTCTTTGTATATGCTCTTACCTTGAAGTAGTAGGTCTTGCCGCTTGTGAGCTTAGATTTTGAGCCCTTTACTACGTTTACCTTGTAGGAATTGAGCTTCTTAAATTCGCCGTTCTTTTTGGTAGCGTAGTAAACCTGATATCCGCTCTCACCCGTTACATTAGTCCATGAAAGAGTTGCTGTGCCCTTCTTTGTTGATGTTACCTTAAGGGTAGGTGTCTTTGCCTTGGTTGCGGTCTCAAATATAGGTGAATATGCTCCCATAATTGTACCGTCGTCCTTGGTGAAAGCTCTTACCTTGAACTTGTACTTTGTACCGGCTTTAAGCTTCGAAATTTTAAGAGTAGTACCGGTTACATCCTTGACCTTTTCATACTTTTTGGTTTTGGTGTTATACTGATAAATTCTGTAGCCCTCAGCACCGGTTACCTTGTTCCACTTAAGTGTGATTGTTGTGGTTGTCTGTGAGGCTGTAACCTTACTTGTTACCTTAGGTGCAATTGTGTAAGTCAGCTTCTTAGT
>JAZRTO010000047.1:0-67722 GCA_045652065.1 Acutalibacteraceae bacterium | reverse complement strand
TCATTTTCGGTCTTGCAAACGATGAATTAGGCTATGTGCTGCCTCCTAATGACTTTATGCTGAATGATGATTCACCTTACCTTGATAAGGCAATTGACCGTTTCGGCAGAAGACATTACGAGGAAACAAACTCAATGGGTCCTGAAACTGCAGAAATTATTGCAGACAATTTCAGAACATTGATGAACAAGGTTAATACTGCTAAGTCAGATTAATAAATAAATTGGAGGAATAAAAAAATGAAAAAAGCAAAAAGAATTTTAGCTCTTGTGCTTGCAGTTGTTTTTGTACTTCTTACAATGGCAGTACCCGCATCTGCAGCATCAAAAATTGACCCTTCCGAAAGTATCGGAGCAAAAATTGAAGCAACCTTCTATCAGATTCTTGACAAACTCGTATTCTATCTGGGAAAAGTGCTTAATCTCTTTATCCCCGGTCTCAATCTCGGTGATAAATGGCAGAATTATGATGATTACATCTCACCCGATGGTTTTTATGCTGGTGAGGAAACATTTGATACCGAGGTAAAAGAAGGCGCAAAGTGGAGCGCAGGCTATGCCTACGGCTCACTTCTTGAAGGACTTGACATTTTTGACGGCAGCTACTATATGGCAGGTACCCTTGAACCAATGGAAGGCAGAGTTCCCACCGCAGTTATTGACGACCAGGGTGTTAATGTTTATGCTCTTTCTGACGGCACAAGCGGTATTGTTATCCAGGCTGTTGTTGACGGCTACGGACTTGCAAGAGGCGACGTTCTTGCTATCAGAAACAAGCTTAAGGATTTCGCTGAAGAGAACAACATCATCAGCATCAACGTTTCCGCACTTCATCAGCATTCAGGTATTGATATTCTCGGCATGGGTGCTCCCCTTATTCCCGCAATTCTCAAGAACCCCGCATTAAGCCTTATCGGCGGTGACCTCAAGGACTATGTAGGCGGTAAGAATCCTACATTTATGGAAAACCTTTATAATGTAGTTGCAGACTGTGTTATGACAGCAGTAAACGATATGGAAACCGGCTCTCTTTACTACGGCAGCATTGATGCAAGTGAGCTCATCTACGACAAGCGTGAGCCCATCACATTTGACGGAGAACTTCACAGATTCCGTTTCGATCCCGACAATGAAGCATCCAATGAAATCTGGCTTTGCGAAGCAGGTATCCATTGTGTAGGCTTCGGTGCAGGTGCAGACGTTATCTCTGCTGACTTCCCCTACTATTTCAAGCAGTATGTAAAAGAAAACACAGGTGCTGACGTAGTTTACGTTCAGGGTGCTGAGCTTGCAATTACAACTGAGTATGATACAATTCAGACAGAATCAAATGAAGACGCAGTAAGAGTAGCGGCTTACGGTGCAGAGCTTGCAAAGAAAGCTATTGCTATTGAAAACGAAATTGAACTTGACCCCGTTCTTAATGTTGCAGTAAAAGAAGTTACAATTGAAACCGACAACCAGATTCTTACCCTTGTTGTAAGAGAAGGTCTCATTAACAGCGTTATTACAAAGGACGGTCTCGGTTACAATATCATCTCCGAAGTCGGCTACATTGAGCTTGGTAATAAGGTCGGTATCGCTCTGATTCCCGGTGAAATTTCTCCCGAAATTCTCTGGGGCGGTGTTGTTGGCGCTGACAAGAGCTGGACACACGATACCTGGGATTATGACTCAATGAAGGACACAGCAAAGATCGATAAGCTTCTCTGCTTCGGTCTCAGCAACGACCAGATAGGCTACATTCTTCCTGACAACGACATTCACTCAATGTTCACAGAAAATGAAGAAATCAATGCTTCTTCAACAAAGTCAGGTTCTGCAGTTACAAAGGCTTTTGAAGCACTTATTGCAGAAGTAAAGTAATCTGAATACAACATTTCCCCTCCCGAAAAAACCGGGAGGGGAATTTTTCATCAAATCAATTCAAAAACAGCTGTATCGTGTTTATTCAGATATATTTCAAAGCTGTCAGCTTCTTCCGATGTAAAATCTACTCCGAGAAGCGGTTTTATTTTATATTTACGGGGTAAAGTGATTTTTACATTTCCGTCTTTTGCAGTATGAATACCAAGATATCCGTTTCCGCTGTAAATAACATTTCCATCACTGTTATAACAATGAACGCCTGAAGTAATAAGAAATTCAACAAGCTCTTCTCTGGTAAAATACGGCTTTACGGGACTTGTTCCTATATATGGCATATTAAGTGCTTCACAGAGTTTTTTTGCATTCTCCCCTGTTTTTGACGAAACGGGTGCTGTAAATATTGCCGTTTTATATTTACCTATAACTTTTTCGGCATCTTCAACCATACAGAAATCGAATGGGATTCCCGTATTCCCCATATTGCTTCGGATAATATTGACAGAATGGCAACGGGTACTGCCAAAATATGCCTTTTCATCTATAAAAATAACCGTTTCGGCTTTGGGGAATATATCCGTTTTTTTATTCCGTGAAGCCTCGGCAATATCCTTCATTTCACTGAGCTCATTCATAATATCATCATCGTGATACCATCCGCCCCACATATCAAACCACCATATTCCCGAGCCCTTTGTCAGCTGATGAGCAAAGGCTTTTCTTATAGCCGAAAGTGACAGCTCCTTTGTTTCAGGACCCGACCATACGGTTTTATTGCCGCCGCTGTCAATCTGCTGATATATATCTTCGGGATATTTCCCGGGACGTGCATCCTGCATCCTTCGGGTTAGATGAGTTCTTATATCGCACTCAACAAAATAAAGCTTATTATGGTTTTTGAGAGAAGCCGTAGGGAGCATATCACTCCAGTCAATACCAAGCCGTCTGCCGTCATCATATCCGCACGGGGAAGAAAAGAAATCTATATAGGGTGAATCAACAATAAACCTCAAACCGTGATGTCCCCACAGGCTGTCATTGAGAAAAACATTATAGCCATAGAATACTCCGACAATCTGCTCACCGCGAATATATTCCTTTAGAACTCTTGCAAAATGCTCCGCGGTTTTCGCTGCCATTTCACTTGAGAATTCACTGAAATACCTTACCGGTTCACTTAAGCTTTCTTTGCCCAAATCATCCTTAGTAAATACGGGAACATCTGTTATATTATATCTGTCTTTTATCCAAATGCGGAATTTATTAAGTCCCTTTTCTGAAAATGACCCTGAAAGGTCATGATGAAACCATTCCTGTGTTGTACCGCCGCAAAGCTGATATCCTGCGATTCTGTCAGAGTAATCTGTCGCTCTTATATGTGAAACGAGAGTACGAAGCATTTCTGCACCGTCTCTTAAGAATTTATCGGAGTAAAGAGATTCTCTCATTCCCGAAGGAGTTTCTACACATTCTTCTTTGTTTTCCCGTATCCACTTTCGTGGCATTGCAATATTTATACGGGGGAAAATAAATGCATCGGGACACTCACGGAGTATTTCATTGACACGGCTGTCAAATTCGCTGTAATCGGGAGCTTCATTCTCAAACACACCCGTAAGAAACGGGCTGAATCCTGTACCGTTATTAATGGGCAAAGCTGAAAACGAAACATTTATAAAAAACATTCTGTATCCGCTTTTTATGAAATCGGAAAACTCCCCGCATTCTTCAAAGTATGAGGTGTATGCAAGAGGATAATACAATTCATTATTTATGGACACAAACGGCTTTCCGTTACTGTATTCAATATGGCTTCTGAGCATACAACTTCTCCTTATCTTATTCTCACAATATCAGATTATATCAAAATAAACCCCATCAGAAGGCCGCCGATAAATCCGGATATATGTTCAAAAGCGGTTGTCTTTCCCATAAACATTCCGCTGATTGTATAAAATGCTAAAGCTATCAATGCTGCCCACGGTACTGGTGAAAAGAAAACAGTACCGTTTTTGACAGCGAGAATAACAAATACAGCAACAAGACCGTAAATTCCCGGAGAAGCACCTTCACCCTCCTGAAGCTTATAAATAAATGCCATAAAAAGTCCGGAAACAACCGCAGAGCCAACAAAGCAAAGTGCGGTTTTTACTGCACCGAGCTGTGATTCAACTGCCCATCCTAAAATGAGGATTGCTGTTATATTAAAAACAATATGCACTGTACCGACGTGAAGAAGCGAAGATGAAACAAGACGCCATAACTGTCCTTTTTTGATTTTCTTTTCGGACAGATGCAGAGCGTGATTTATGTAGCCTTTGTTGTGTCCTGCCCACAGCTTTTCTTTAAGTGTTATGTTTTCTGCTTTCGGAATTATTATAAAATTATCAAGTATGTAAATCATTAAAATAATTACACAAAAAGTCATAGTGAAAACAAGCATACTGTTTCTCCTTCAATAACATTTACTTAAACTGCTTATAAGCTTATCAGCCTCTTCACGGCTTTTTAATATAATAATATCCTTTTCTTTGTACTTTTGCAACAATCGGAGTATTTTCGGCTTACTTTCTTTTTCAAAATTTTTAATAAATTCAAGAAATTCTTCGTCGTCTTCTGTTTCTATCCAAGGCATATCGGGACGCGGTTTTCCTTGCCGCTGCCGAATGCCCTCAATGCAGACTTCAAGAGGAAAATCAAGAAAGAAAACCGTATCGCATTCTGCCATTCTCATTTCCATTGTAGAGCCGTAATTTCCGTCAATTATCCATTTTTCGCGAGAAAGCACCTTCTGCAATCTTTCACGGAAAACCTCTTTACTCACAGTTGTTCTGTCGCTGTTCCAATATAACAAATCAAGGTGATACAAAGGAAGCCCGGTCAGTTCACTTAGCTGCCTTGAAAATGTGCTTTTACCACTTCCGGGACAACCTATTACAATAACTTTTTTCATATTTACAAACCTATAAAAACTTCTCCATTATTACGCTTCCGCCGTAATCTTCTATTACGTTAAATCCGTTTTTCTCGTACATCGCAAAAGATACGGGAGTATGCTTGAAACAATTCAAAACCATTTTCTCAAAGCCTTTTTCTTTGGCATCCTCCTGAAGCTTTACAAAAGTACTTTTACCATAGCCTTTTCCACGATACTCCTCTTTTATAACATTCTCAGTAACAAATGCTGCATTTTCTTCAAAGGGACTTTTATTATAACCTATGACACCGATTTTTTCACCTTTTTCATTTATTACAACATAAAGATAATTGTCAGCGGAATCGGCTCCGTCGGGGAAAATATCATTAAATTCGCTTTTTGCAGCTTTGCGGGCTTTAAATCTGAATTTTTCATCACCTGCTTTAACCAAATGCTCTGCATAAACCTTTACCGACCACTTTGAATATACACGGAATTCTTCTTTATTTATTTTCTTAAAACTGATTTGTTTCATTTCTTTTTGCAAAAAAAACACCTCTTTACTTTCTCGCTTTTACTATTAAAAAGTTAGGTTTTATATATTCCTTTGCCATTGTAGGGAGCTTTTCAATTGCCCACTCCTCCGGCGTTGGCTCACAGATTTCTTCAACTACAAATCCTGCTTTGGCAAGGGCAGTTATAATATCACTGAAAGTTCTGTGATACTTTATCACACCATCAACGTACCAATGTACCCTTCTTTCACCTGAGCGATTGTAGTCCGAAAAGGTATAAGATATGCGGTTGCCGTTTTCATCCTTATTAAAATGTCCTTTTCCGTCAACGGTTGCGGTGATAATAGGGTGCTCCTGAGAAAACAGTAATCTTCCGCCGAGATTTAATGCGGAATACATTTCTTTTGAAAAATTTTCAAAATCTTTTACATAATGAAAAGCAAGTGAGCTGTACATAAAATCAAATTTTTCGTTCAGCTTCCCGATATCGGTCATACTCATATTTATATATCGGATTTTTTCGTGTACTGATTCTCTTTTTGCTACCGAAAGCATCTTTTCCGAAATATCGATGCCAACAACCCTCTCGGCTCCGCGGGTTAAAAAATCAATACAGTTATGCCCGTAACCGCAGCCCAAATCAAGAACCGATTTGCCTGATAAATCAGGGAGAAGCTTTCGCATTGCAGGCTGTTCTATTAAATCATTTGCGTTGCAGTCCCCGTCTCTCAAGGCTTTATAGCCGTCAAAAAATATTTGATTGTCAAAAATATTCTGCGTGCTCATATTTTTTCTCACTTTATAAAATTTTCTGCATATAAATGATACTCTGATATGTACCGTCTTTAAGCTTATATACGTTTGGCTTTTCGGACACAATTTCAAAACCAAATTTTTCATAGAGTGCTTTTGCTCTTTCGTTACCTTTGGTAAATTCCAGCTCAATAAAATCTATTCCTCCACGCTCAGTTGCGGTATTTATCAGTTCAAGGAACATAGCAGAGCCTAACCCTAAATTCCAGTATTTCTGGCGAAGTGCAATTCCTACCGATGCTCTATGGCAGGTTTTCATACCTGTTTTGAATGTGACATCGCATATACCTGCAATTTCATCATTTATCCGACAAATCAACACAAATGAGTTTTTCGATTCACGGACACCTCTAACCCAACTTTCTTCGCCCTCTACGGTAACGATTTCCCACTCTTCTTTATATCTTACAAGAAACTCAGTTTCACCACTTACAGCAGCCATTAAATCAATAAGCTCTGCTGCATCAGAAATTTCAGGAGTTTTTAATATAGCCTCCACTCCATTTTTCAATACAACTTTCTTTTCTTCAAATATCATAACAATTTCTCCTAAAAAACAAAATCGGCACCTCCAAAATACGGAGATGCCTTTGTGTTCGCGTAAAATATAACAAACTTAATCGCAAACAGACAAAAACACTCTCCGACTTGTAACCACGACCATCATTGACATTTTGTCCGCCTGCCTTTCCTTGTATCTTTTTATTATTCTAAGACTTATATATATTTTTGTCAACAGTTTCCTTTCCATAGTTCAAAAGTGTTCATATAAAATGCAAAAATGCAGGACATCCGAAGATATCCTGCAAAAAGTATTTACTTTTCTGCTTTTACTTCAATTCCCTTTTTCATAAGGATGATAAGGGGAATAAGTGCTACTGCAGCAGCAACTGCAGCATATGCGAACATACTTGCAGAGGGAAGAAGCTTCTGTACATGAACCTCATTTTCATAATAAATCTGCGAACCCTTACTTGCAATTTCACCAAGCTTGGGACCGATGACCATAGGAATAAGTACAACGAAAATCATTCTGACACCCTGGAAAAGTCCTGCTTTGCCTTCGGGGGTGAAGTCTCTTACCAAAGCACCCAGCTGAATTGAGAAAATGAAATATGCAACAACTGCGGGAAGTGCAAATGCAATAAAGTAGAAAATGTTATTTCCTGCAAACGTAGCACCCATAAGACCTGCAAAAACAAATACTATACTGGGAACGAAAATAGATTTTTTGTCCTTTGCTGCCATTTTCATAAACACAATTGCAACTGCCACGGAAACAGCAATACCGATAACAACCGCAATAATGGGAAGTGCGGTAAGCTTGAAGTTTTCAAGTCCGGGAAGAAGTGCGTGCTGAATGTAAATGAAGAAATAGGGGAAGAAGGTCTGGAAAGCAACGCTTAAACAACATAAAGCGGCAAGTGCAAGATAAAGACGGCTGTTTTCCTTGATAACAGAAGGACGGAAGGTATATACAAGATTCTTAAAGTAAGGAATCTTCTCATTTTCGGGACTCTTGGACTTAGGCTCTTCAAGAATAAACAAGCCCAGGACACCGCAGAGAATAACAAATACACCAAGACCGATAAAGAATGTGGTATAGGAAATTGTGCCGGACTGAGCAAGAGTATTGAAGCCGAGCACAACAACAGTGGCAACAAGGGGAAGAACAGCAAGAAGTGTTTCAACCTTGGGTCTTACCGAGGGAGTTGTAATATCCGTTACCCATGCATTAAAGGCAGAGTCATTACTGGTTGAACCCATTGCGGTCATTATGCAGTCCATAATAATAACTGCCCATACACTTGCAAGAAGAAGGCTTACTTCATCCGTGAGTCCGGTAAGAGAAGCGATATTATCTTTTGTAATAAAACCGAAAAGACCGGTAACAATACCCCAGGCAATATAGCCTATTGAGATAAACAGACGTCTGTTTCTGAATTTATCACTGAGATTACCCATAATGAAGGTGGTAAGCACGGCAATAATTGCAGAGCAGGCAACCATTGTATTAACTGCCGACATTGCTTCAAATTTTGAAGCAGCTTCTTGAGTAGCATCAGCATAAATCGAGTTATACATAAACACGTTAAAGCACATGTTTTCAACATTCCATGCAAGCTGACCGGTCAAGCTGAAAAGGATAATATTAAACCAGGTCTTTTTGGTAAGTTTCTTTTCCATAATTTTCCTCCGTTAACTATAATACCAATTATTTTTTACGAATTTTCCCGAAGAAGAATTCTTTTCTTTCAGGAGTATTTATAACAACTACTGGCTTTATCTGATTAAGCACTCTGCCCTGAGCAACAAGAAAAGATTTGTATGCCGCATATGCACCTGTTTCCAATTGATAAACAATCGGCTCGCGAAGCATTCCCCATCTTCTGTATTTATCATACTTTTCGTTGCATTCTCTGAAAGCTTCATCAATAAACTTCACAAGCTCATCATTCTTTACAGTAGGAATATCGGAAGCTGTATCGCACATAAATGCGTATCTGGGAAGTGCGCCTGCCTCATCCGTATCACCATAGAAGCTGTAGCCGTTAAAGGAAACATCAAACTCCTTCTGCACCTTGTTTGCAACGAAATCAAGCATCTGCGTAGTTGTCTTTTCATTTGCAACATTAAGTCCCATATTTGAACGGTAAAGAAATTCAATTTTAGGCGTTTTATTATGAAATCCCGTTACCCTGACAATATCAAGAATACGGTATCTGTAAAGTCCCGAAAAATTGGTAACGATAATTTCATATTCTTTTCCCACTTCAAGCTCATCCATAAGAAGCGGTCTTGTACCGTCAGGAGCATCTACAGGCAAGAATTCATAAATAATACTTCTGGGAAGAAGCACGTAGTCGTTTGCATCGAGAGTTATTGGCATTGCCATATAACCTTCAGAGGCCGCATATCCCATATTATGAAGAGGAAGATCACCTATATAACGGTGCAGCTTTTCAACATAAATTGAAAGTGTAGAGCTTATCATTCCGTAACCCCAGCATACATCGGGCCATATTCTTTTTGCAATAGGAACACCGGTATCAAAGCCTTTTTCAAATTCCCGGCGAAGCTCTGCAGCTCGTTTGGGATCGGGTTTTAATTTTTCGTATTTTGTACGAAGTGATTCGGGACATCTGACAGAAGGATCAATTGTTCCATTTTCTATATCATTACAAATCATATCCCAGTTTGCCTCAAGGTATTCAAACATCGTAAGCATAAGGGTAATTACCATTGAGCCGAGATATGTGACCTTTCTGTTAGTAAGAGCAAACCTTAACTGAAAATATGAAATATCTGTATTTTCTTCATCCTCAGGAAAAAGAATATCAAGAGGAGTGGTAGAGAAAAACGGAATAAGCGGTAAAAGATATGTGAAAGGAATCTGCCCCGCACCGTTACAGCGCATACCGTTTTTGAGCGGATGACCGTTAAGAGAAAGAAGCAAGGGCCCCATCTGAGCAGGAAGCTTCTTGTATATTCCCTTCTCTTTAAAATAGTGTGCAGCACATGCTGGTGTTGCAGCAAAGCCCATAGACTGCATATTAAAAAGATCTCTTGCGGTTTTTGGCTGAAGCTTCGGAATTCCGACACTTCCAGAAGAGGAACAGTATCTTATAACCTTACTGCCCGTAATAATATTATCCTCATTATTATCAATCATACGGTTTATGAGCGGAAGATAGTCTTCAAACGTAGATAAGGGAACATTATCCTGAAAATCCCTAAGGGTGCGTATTTCTGAAAAACCGTACTTTTTGCCAAGCTCACAATCCTTGTTTCTTTTCATTATTGCTTCAAGTGTCTTCTGCTGAGTTTCCATGGGGATTGATGTGAAATGATTGAATCCCTTAAAAACTATATTACCGAGAAAAACACCTATATTTGAAACTGCCATATAATCACCCCGGTAGTAAATTACTCTATAATATTACCACAAAATATACGCTGTTGCAATTATATATTTTGCCTGCTGCGACATATTTTTATTTGAACGTTTTATATTTTATTTATGCTCTCCGACAAATTTCTCCATCCAGATCATATCATACCATCTGCCGAATTTATAAGCGCACTTATGAAAGGTACCCACAAGCCTGTAGCCCATAGCGGAATGGAATTCCATGCTGTTTTTATTAAGATATTCGTCATCAGTTTCCGTATAGGCAATGCAGGCATTTGCATTCGTAAAGCCTCTTTCGGCAAGCTCTTTTTCAAGTGCCGTAAGAAGTATTCTTCCATAGCCCTTTTTCTGCAGACCGTTTTTAAGATAAATAGTAGTTTCAACAGAAAATCTGTATGCTTCTCTTGTTTTAAAAGGACCTGCATACGCATAGCCCACAACAACACCGTCCTCCTCAAGAACGATATAAGGATACTTCTTCAGAGTGGTAATTATTCTGTTTCTGAATTCGCTGACAGTCGGCACATCATATTCGTAAGAAATTGCCGTATTTGCTACATAATGCGAATATATACCCCGTAAGGCTTCCGCGTCCTCGGCAGATGCATATCTTAAACTGACACTATTCATAAATTCATTCTCCGTCCCGAAATATATGTACAGTATACAATATAGTACGAATAAAGTAAATAATCAAAACTCGCAAAAATCAGTTTATTGACGGCAATTAATGATTATGCTAATATTAATTCAGTAATAATCAACAAAAAACATATGCGCAGGTGATATTATGAAGAAAATCACGGTTTCTTTAGAGAATGCATCAAAAACAAACAACGGCTTTTTTGAAGGCTGGGGTACAAGCCTTTGTTGGTGGGCAAACAGAGTAGGCTTCAGCAAAAAACTCACAGAAGACAGTGCTCATCTTTTCTTTTCAGAAGACGGGCTTGCGCTGAATATTATGCGATACAATATAGGCGGCGGTGATGACCCATCACACAATCACATCACAAGGACAGATTCGGAAATGCCCGGATGGTGGAAATATGACGAAGAAAAAAATAATTTTGTTTTCAATACTGATACTGATAAAAATCAGCTTGCCGTACTTTCTGCCTGCTATAAAAAAGCCGGAAAGAATGCCTATGTTGAAGCTTTTTCAAACTCCCCTCCTTATTACATGACAGTAAGCGGCTGCAGCTCGGGAAGCAAAAATGCAGTTACCAATAATCTGAAAAAGATATATATACGTCCCTTTGCAGAATATCTTGCAAATGTATGTGATTACATTCAAAAAGATTTGGGCATCAGAGTAAGAAGTCTTGCTGCCATGAATGAACCCTTCACAAACTTCTGGAAAGCATATTCTGAAAAGCAGGAAGGTTGTTTTGTGTCACCGGGTAAAATGCAAAGCAATGTGATAATTGCAACCGCAGAAGCTCTCAGAGAAAAAGGACTTCACGATATTGTTGTTACGGCAAGTGATGAAACTAATACCGTAACACAGTATTTTGCAACAAAGCTCCTTTCCAAGCAGGCACTCTCAGAGGTAGGACGAATCAGCACCCACACATACGGCAAGGCAATACCCCATATAGGAAGGCTTGCAAGAGAACTGAACAAAAATCTGTGGATGGATGAGAGCGACTGGAGCGGTGTCAGCGGAGAAAATCCGGGAGAAATGGGACCTGCATTGTGGCTTGCGGAAAAAATCATTGAAGATATGAATACCCTATCACCTTCAGCCTGGGTAATATGGCAGATTGTAGCAGCATATATTTCAAAAATTCCCGACGAAAAAGGCCGTCTTGATATGCCCGGAATTCCTGACCTTACAAAAGGCTTCTGGGGCACGGCTTTTGCCGATATTGACAACGAAGAAATTTATCTTACACAGAAGTATTTTGCTTTCGGTCAGTTTTCAAGATATATAAAGCCCGGAATGACAATAATTCATACAAACGACCGCCACACTCTTGCCGCATACGATAAAAACACCGATAAAGCTGTTATTGTCGCTGTTAATACACATCAAACAGACGAAAATGTTACATTTACACTTAAGAATATCCTGAGCAAAAATAAAACAGCAAATGTAATCAGGACAAGCGGTGATATGGAAAAGGGTGAGCATTGGACAAAGCTTTCTGAAATTGCAGTTATTGATAATTCATTTACGGCAAGCCTTAAGGGCAACAGCATAACTACTTTCATCATCGGATAATTAACAAGCCGCTCCCAAAATAACGGGAGCGGCTGATTTTTACAGTATGTTAAAGCTCTGCAGCAAAAGCTTTATTAAATAAATGACGGCGAGATGTGAGGGATAAAATATGTAAAATAAATACTTAAGATTAAGTTTTCCTCGTTTTTCGTTATACAACATAATTAACGGCACAGCAGCTAAGGAAAACCATTGCACACCGCCCATATCAAATGAAAGCGCGATCAGTGTCAAAGCTGCAAAAATTATCTTTAATGGTTTATTCGGAGCAAAATACACTGCAACAGGCAGCAAAACACCGAATATACCGTAATCGATACGAAAACCGGCAAAAGCAGGTATTTTCTGTAAACCTATACATAAAAATACTACAATAGCCATTTCTGCGGTCATCAGAACAGCAGACAAAATATCTTTTCTTTTTCGGAAATTATCAATTGTAAATACCGTTAATACAGAAAGGGAGAATGTTACAAGAATATTCTGATATAACGACCCTTCTGCAATAAAATACACAAGCTGACATCCCAGCGCCAACAATGCAATTTTCATAAGATATTGCCTGCGGTTGCGGGTATACAAGCACCCCTCTGCAATCATATAAGCAAATATCGGCAAAGCTATTCTTCCGATGATTTGTAAAAATTCAAATTGCACAAGAAGCTCTTTGCCCACATGATCGCAAAGCATTGCTATTACCGCAATTATCTTTAATTGATTATTTGTTAAACCGGATTTTCTGCAACACATACATTTATCGTCCATTCTTAAAGCTACAAAAAATATACCACAAACAAAAAATACTGTAAATATAAAAAATCAAACTTACAGTAGAAAAACATACAAAGATCTGTTATAATAATCGAAAAAAAGAGCTGTTTGGAGTAACATATGATATTTTTAATTCTTGCAATACTTTGCAGTTCCCTTATTTCAATAATAATGCGCATAAGCTCGGATAATGTCAAAGGAAAGCTTTCCATGCTTGCAGCAAATTATGCTGTTTGCTCCTTATGCGGTGCAATATACACCGGCTTTGACATAATACCGATTACAAACGACATCGGGAAAGTATCAGGCTTCGGTGTAATAAACGGTGTGCTTTATCTTGTAAGCTTTTTACTTTTGCAGTTAAATACAGCAAAGCACGGAATTGTACTTTCTTCAATTTTTATGAAATTAGGACTTTTAGTTCCTATCGTGCTTTCCGTTCTGTTTTTCAATGAAATCCCCTCTGCAATTCAGATAGCAGGATTTATTATAGCTGTTATAGCAATCATTCTGATAAATCTGAAAAAAGGCAGCTCAATTAAAAATTTCGGCATAAGTCTCATTCTTTTACTTCTTTTCGGCGGCAGCGCCGATGCGATGTCTAAGGTTTATGAATACCTGGGACCTGAACCACTTACCAATCAGTTTCTATTTTTCACTTTTGCAACTGCATTTATCATTTGCTTAACTCTTGTTATACTAAAAAAAGAAAAGCCTGCAATAAAAGATATTCTGTTCGGCGCATTAATAGGAATACCGAACTTCTTCTCATCAAAATTCCTGATTTCAGCTCTCACAACAATCCCCGCAGTTGTTACATATCCCACATTCTCGGTTGCAACTATTCTCCTGGTAACATTAGTGGGTGTTATGGTATTTAAAGAAAAATTGACAAAAAAACAATGGCTTGCATTAAGCCTGATAATCATCTCACTTATACTTCTGAACATATAAAAGATCACCGCCCCACTTTTTGAGGGCGGTCTTTTCATACGAATGATTTTATATTTCTTTCAAATTCAGTGAAAAATTTCTCAAGAATTTCTCTGTCTTGCTCATTACCGCGAAGACACATTGAGGCTGAAAGATTTCCTCCGATTGAAAGAGCTGTCATAACAGCACAGGGCTTATTTTTAGCAGCTCCCGCAACAAATGCATCAAATGGACCTGATTCCCCGAGAGGGAACTGTAAGGGATTAATGAGTCCTACATTGCTGACTGACAAAACGGGATTGTTATAGAAAAGCTTTACAACAGTCTCTGCTTGCAGATACACCATTGATTTATAGGCAATATTCAGAAGCGGAAGACCGTGAAGTCCCATAAACTCATCATTTTTCAGCTCTTTTGTTTTATCTCTTACAAGAAGGAGTGTCTCTTTAAGGTCACTCCCCTTTTTATCAATTGCGCAGTGAATAAATGAAACGTGGTTTGTATAACCGACAGTTGACAGGTCTTTTATGTGCCGTCTTAAGTCTGTTGCACAAGCGACACTTATTCTGTCAGCGGGGGACAAATCGGATATCTTACCGAGCGCATCAATATACGAAGCTAAAAGTAAATCAGTAACCGTAGCTCCTATGGTTTTAAGATAAGCCTTTGCTTTGTCAAAATATTCCGCTTCAATTTTACGGGAAACAATAATAACCTTTTCCTCACCGTTTACGGGGGTAAAGGGAAAGCTACACTTAACTTTAGGAGAAACATTTGCAAACTGAGCTTTTGCCTTCTTTGCTTTTTCCTTATCAAAATCCTTATAAACCTCGGTATACTTACGGGAGCCTACAGAAAAATTTACGGGAGAAATGCCGCGCAGAGCATAATCGGTGTAATTTCTGCAAAAATCACTCCAGAACATCTTAAATCCACCGCCGTCAAAGCACATATGATTCCAGATAAAGAGAATATAAGTTTTCCCTTTACAGTAATAAAGACCTATATTCATCTGCACATTGCTTTTAAGTGGGATTTCCCGGGAAAAGAATTCCTCCCTTGCTGCCTCAATATCGTAAACCTCTTTTTCAATTATAAAATCGGAGATATCATAATCCGCAACCTTCCAGTAAGGGGCAATAGGGTGATTAATTACCTGTGAACGAAGAATAAGCACAGTTTCAAGACAGCACAACGCAACTGTCTTGAATTTTTCGGAATCCACAATAAAATCATAATCCATCTCAAAACGGGCAAGTCTGTCCATATAGCTTCTGCACATAAGATTAACCTTATCATACATCTCCGTGGGCAGTTTTTTACTGCTTGTTACGGAATGTGCATTTTTATATTCAATAAGATCAGATATTACCTTTTCGTCCGAAAATCCTTTTAATAAAAGGTATTCACGATGTGAATTAAAATCCATATAGCTTCTCCGTTATTCTTCAATATGCGAGAAAAAGAAATCCTTCTTCTCATCATTATCTATTACTTTAATGGGCTTTACCTGATTTAAGTTTGCACCGCGGCGGCGCAAGACCTCTCTGTAATCGTCATAAGTACCGTGACGTAGGAATTTTACCTCGGGATGTCCCAGCGCACCGCTTTTTATAAGAGGTTCCACGGAAACATTTCCCTTACAGAGCATCTTTTCAAATGCCTCATTGTAGCGGAACCTCTTTTCTTCCGACACAGGAAAAGCGGTTTCTACAAGAAGCACATAGTGTCCCGGAGAGGTTGTGCGATCGGGATAAATACTGTAGCCTACGTATAAGTCATTCATAGCATCAGAAAGATTATCCACAATCTCATCAAATGCCATCTGACTGATTTTTTCACCGCTGATGTTGGCTATCTGATTAAGACGGTAACAGAAGGTGATTTTCGGAACCTGATGGTAATATCCCGTGCATTTTACCACATCTTCAATTCTGTAACGGTAAAAACCGCTCATATTTGTAAGAATCAATTCATACTCTTTACCCGGTTCAAGATCCTTTATAGTAAGTAAATTGTCATACCCTTCCTGTTCAATAGGACGGAACTCGTAAAATCCGTTCTGAGGAAGCATAACATACTCAAAAGAATTGAGTTCTATAGGCACCGCCATAAAAGCTTCCGTTGCAGTATAACCGAGGTAATGTATGGGCATATCCTCTCCTATGTATCTGCGAAGCTTCTTTGCATAAAGGGACAGCGCACCAGTCCCCATTCCGTAAAGCCACTCTACATTGGGAAAAATTCTCGGAATTATGGGAGAGGCATCAAAACCCTTTCTGAACTCTTTGCGCAGAGCCTCTGCTCTTTCAGGCATAGGCTTCAGTTTCTTATTGAGCTTTCTTCTTATATGGTCAGGCACATTCACATTTTCATTAATGATACCTTTTTCAATATCATCGCAAAGCATCTCCCAGTTTTCTTCCATATAGAAGAACATTGACTCGAGGGTTGTGATAAATATTGTGCCGAGATAGCTTGTTTTTGTATTGATAAGTGCAAATCTCAGCTTTAAGTAGTGCATATCCATATCCGATCCGTCAGGGAAAAGAACTTCCTTAGGGGATGTTGCAAAGAAAGGCACAAGGGGACGGAGATTCAGAAGCGGAATGGAAGACAGACAACTGACTGTACCGCCTTTAAGCTTTCTGCAGGAGGTTTCCGCCGTTAAAAGCCCCTTCTGAGGAGGAAGAAGTCTACCTTTTTTAAGAAACCACTTTACTGCACATCCTACAGGAGCCGAAAAACCGAAGCACTGAGCCACCCACTCTGCCCAGAAAGACAAAGGAACAAGCTTTGATTTTCCCGTACTGCCCGAGCTTTCGGTAAATCTTCTTACGGGAAGGTTTGTAATAAGCCCTCTCTCTCCTTCAGCCATTCGCCATACATATTCATCATAATCGGCATAGGTTGAAAGAGGCACAATTTTCTGATAGTCCTCAATGGATTTTACCTTACCGAAATTATGAAGTTTTCCGTATTCCGTTGATTTATTCCAGCGCATAAGCCGTTTTACGGTTTTCTCCTGTAATTTCAGACCTCTTCTGGAATAAATATTCAGCTTTATATGCTCGCACACACCAAGCATTCCGCCGAATGCGGCAAGAATATAGCCCTTTATATCAATCACACGTAATCATCCTCTGAACTTCTAATATTATCAGCCGATTTCCATTCTGAAGCAAATGGGTAAATCGGTTTCAATTTCACCCTTTAAGTTGATTTCAAGATAATCTTCATTTCTTACAAAATCGATTTTCTCATCACTTCCCAGCAGCGAAACACTTTCAAGAAAGAAGTCTCGCATTCCCTGTTTTCTGAGAGTTTTTATTTTTATATTCTTTGACGGACGCATCTGGAAAACATAGAGATTGCCGTTTTTATATGTAAATCTGAAATCCTCGCTTGTGAACTGCTTTTCTTCGCCATCCTTGAAAAAGCCTGCCTCAGCATTGACACTTCCCTCTCCGAACTTCTTCCAGAAGGTTGTGCCGTAAATTCCTTCGCCGTTTATCTCAAGCCACTTTCCCATTGTAAGAAGAACCTCTGTTTCTTCTTCGGTTATTGTACCGTCTGCACGGGGACCGATGTTAATAAGAAGATTTCCGTTTTTGGAAACAATATCTACCAGGTCACAGATTACCTGACGGGCACTCTTGTATATATTGTCCTTTCTGTAACCCCATGAACACTTACCGATTGCAGTATCGGTCTGCCAATATAAGGGAGAGATATCGGTAAGCGCTCCTCTTTCCACATCAAACACAGCAACCGTCGGGGGAAACGCCTGATGCTTGTAGTTTATGGTAACCTCCTTACCCCATTCCTCTGCTCGGTTATAATAGTACGCCGCAAGCTTTTTGAGATAGGGCTTGAAGGAGTGATTGTGAATCCACCAGTCAAAATAAAGTACACTCGGCTGATATCTGTCAACAAGCTCACAGGTACGGACAAGCCAGTCCTGAAGCCATTCTTCACTTGCACCTATAGTATACGGATTCTCTGTTGTTTCACCAAGAACACTTGCATCCAATTCATCACAGTAAAATGCGGGACCGTAAAAATCACGGTAAGCTTCATCGTTAACATCGCTGTCTATTGTTCGTCCCGGATTCATAAAGAAGTAGTGCTCAGCTCTGTGGGTTGATGCACAGAAGGTAAGACCGTTTTTTTCACACTCTGCCTTCAGTTCACCCGCCACATCTCGGCAAGGCCCCATATTTACGGAATTCCAACGATTAAATTCGGTGTCATACATAGCAAAACCGTCATGATGCTCGGCTACGGGCATAACATATTTTATTCCTGCTTTTTTGAAAAGTGTTACCCATTCAGCCGCATCAAATTTTTCGGCCTTGAACATAGGAATAAAATCCTTATAGCCGAAATCCTTCTGCGGTCCGTATGTTTTTATATGGTGTTCAAATTCGGGAGCTTCCTTATAATACATACCTCTCGAATACCATTCGTTTCCGTATGCGGGTACAGAATAAATACCCCAATGAATAAACACACCCAGCTTATCATTCATATACCATGAAGGTACCTTATGGTGAGAAAGTGAGCTCCAGTCAGGCTTATGCTTTCCTTTTTCATTAACTTCATCAATTTTATTCAGGTATTCATTTACTGTCATTTTCTTTTCTCCCTCCGACAGAAGTGTCAGACAAATTTTTGTAAATATAATTATACTATTATTTCCCGTACAATACAAGTAAAAACCGAAAATGTGCTGTATATATAGACAAAGTATATTATTTATGCTAAAGTAAAAATGTTAAATATTAACGGGGAGAAAAATTTATGAAAAACAAAAAACCTCAGATTTTCACAATTGCTACTGCTCATCTTGACACATCCTGGCTATGGACACTTGAACAGACTATTTCGGAATATATTCCGAAGACTCTAAAGGAAAATTTCAGACTTCTTGACACTTACCCCGAATATAAATTCAATTTCGAGGGCAGCATCCGATATGAATTCATCAAGGAGTATTATCCTGATGAATACGAAAAGCTGAAAAAATATATAAAAAACGGCAGATGGAACCCAAACGGTGCCTGTTATGAAAACGGTGACGTAAATATTCCCTCTCCCGAAGCACTTACCCGAAATATACTTTACGGTAACGGATATTTCAGGAAGGAATTCGGTACCGAATCAAACGACATTTTCCTGCCCGACTGCTTCGGCTTCGGAAAATCCTTGCCGACGGTTGCAGCACATTCTGGACTTACGGGATTTTCAACAGGTAAGCTTTTCTGGGGAAGCTCCGTACCCGTACCCTTTGATACAGGAAAATGGACGGGTGCTGACGGCAACGGTGTTTGGGCGGCACTTATGCCCTTTGCGTATACGACAGCCTTCGGACCCCTTCATAAAGCAGAAAGAATACTTAAAAAAATAGAAGATAACAGACAGAAAAATCTGCCTGATTTCACTTTCGCCTATCACGGAATCGGTGACAGAGGCGGCTCACCTCATATATCCTCCGTTAAAAACGTAATAAAAGCACAGAGAAATAATAAGCACGCCGAAACTGAGGTTTACTCTGCAACAACAAAGGAATTTTTCGAAAAGCTTGAAAATATGAGCGATGCTCAAAAAGCAATTATGCCCGTTTATGACGGTGAATTTCTTCTTACGGCACACGGTGCAGGAAGTTATACTGCAAGAACAGTCACAAAACGCTGGAACAGAAGATGTGAACTCCTTGCAGATGCCGCTGAACGATTCTCAACTGCCGCATACATAAAAGGACTGGCAGACTATCCCTCAGACGGACTTGATAGAGCATGGAAACGGGTAATTGCCCACCATTTCCACGATGATATCACAGGCACCTCCTTTGAAAAGTGCTACAACAGAAATCACAACGACTATGTACAGTCATTAAATACATTTTCTGAAGAATATACAGCCGCCTGTAAAACTCTGTCAGGACAGCTTGATACATCCTTCTGTAAAGGTATTCCCGTTGTTGTATCAAATCCCGTACAAGGAATAAATGACAGAACGGGAGCAGTAAGTGTCACTATTAATTCTGACAGAAACTTCTTCTCAGTCTTTGATAAAAACGGTAAAGAGCTTCCCTCGCAGACAAAAATCATCTCGAAAAAAGAAAGAATAATTACATTTTTTGCAGCTGTTCCCTCCTGCGGTCTTTCAGTATTTGATGTAAGAGAAGCAGCAAACACCTGCAGTATTGATACTGAGCTTTCCGTTTCAGAAAGCTGTATTGAAAACAAAAATTTAACCGTAAAAATTGATAAAAACGGAGATATAGAAAGTATTTTCGATAAAGCTCTCGGAAAAGAGCTTCTGAAAAATCCCGTAAGACTTTCCGTGCTTAACAATACCCACAGCTTTGATTGGCCCGCATGGGAAATAAAATACGAGGACTGCAAAGAAAAGCCTTACATGTATGCAGCAGCTCCGATAATCAGAATAAATGACTGCGGTCCTGCTCTTGTTTCCCTTGAAATTACAAAAACTTCCGGAAAATCAAGTTTTACACAGATTATCTCTCTTGACCCCGACAGCAGATATGTTTCTGTTTACAATGAAACTGACTGGAGAGAGGAAGCATCCCTTCTCAAGGCTGAATTTAATTTCACGGCACAGAATATCAATGCAAATTACGATATAGGTACAGGTTATATAAAGCGTCCTACTAACACAGAAAAGCTGTATGAAGTCCCCGCACAGAAGTGGGCAGATATAACAGATGAAACAGAAAACTTCGGTGTTACAGTTTTCAGCGATTCAAGAACCGGATGGGACAAGCCCGATGCTTCCACACTTCGCCTGACCATAGTTCACACACCTATGGCAAATTACCGTTGGGAGTGCTCTCAGCACATAATGGATATGGGACTTAACCGCTATTCTTTCGCAATAATGGGCCACGAAGGCTCACCTGACAGTATACAGAGTTTTGCAGATTGCTTCTGTCAGCCTATGCACACATTCATTACGGATGTACACGAGGGAATCGGCGGCAGAGAATTTTCCGCTGCAAAATTAAATAACGATAAAGTAAGAATAACCGCGCTCAAAAAAGCTCAGGACTCAGACAGAGTTATTTTACGTGTTACCGAGTGTTCAGGTGCAAAGGCTGAAAATGTGGAAGCTGTATTCTCCTTACCCGTTAAAGAAGCCTTTGAAATACGTGGAGATGAGGTTGAACTGGGTTCTTACCCTGTAAAGGACGGAAAACTCAGCTTTGATATTAACGGGAATTCAATAAGAAGCTTTGCTCTTATCTTTGAGAAGGAAGAAAAATCTGCAGACTGCGGCACTCCCCTGACACTTAAATTCAACAGCACGGGAATTACCTCTGACAAAAACTGTCAGGCTTCAACTCTCAAAAACGGCATTTCGGTACCGCTTGAAATTACTCCCGAATCTCTTTTATATTCAGGAGTCAATTATGAATTTTCAAAGGATAAGCTTAACTGTCTTGTATGTGACGGCAGTACAATAAACGCCGATGCAGACAATATACATATTCTGCTTACCTCTCTTTCGGGAGAAAAAAAGGTGAAATTCACCTGTGGTGATAAGGTAACCGAGGTTACGATTCCCGATTGCTTCAAGGCTCTGGGACACTGGGACCTTATGCAGCAGGGACTTACGGGTTATATAAATCCGGTTCCTCAGGCTCACACATTTACCCACTCTCACAATAAAGACGGCAATATGATTGCAAAACAGTTTTATCTTTTCCATGCTGAAATTCCTCTTGAAGGATGCGGTGAAATTGTACTTCCAAAGGATGAGGATATAGTAATTTTCGCAGCAACAGCAACAAAAGGAAAAACGCCTTTCATTAAGGGAAATGAACATTTTGATAAGCTGGAAAAACGCAAATTTGACTATGAGTTTTCCGATTATGCGAAAAGGCTGATGTATCCCAACAAGCTTGAATGCTTCCTTGACCGCTTCATTGACAGAACCTTCTCAATAAATGTAAAGCTTGGAGACTTCCACAATAAGTATGCAATGGACGAGGGGTATTACATATTACGTAGCCTTAACAACAGACGAAAATATAAAAAGGATGTAAAAAAACTGACCGACAGCCGTAAATAAACGGGTAAAATCTATAATTAATATTGTAATGCTTAGCATTATCTGCTAACATAAAGCTAATAAATTCTTCGGGGTGATATTTTATGGAAAATAATACTTCAGATTCAAATGCAAAATCATTTGAACAACTGCGCCTCAGAGATGAACAGAATTTTGTAGGTGAAACTCAGGACCGCAGATATGTAGGTTCAAAGGAAACACTCGGTTTTGTTATCTGGGATGCCGCACAAAGCTTCAATATCAACATTTATTCCACACGCTTTATTACCAGCATATTGGGGGTTGATTTGGGGCTTCAGACTCTTGTTAACTCATTAAACAGTGTATGGGACATAGTAAACGATATTTTCTTCGGCGCAATTGTAGATAAGACACGTACCCGTTGGGGTAAGTTCAGACCTTATCTTCTGTTTCTTGCCGTTCCGGGATGTATTCTTACATCTATGTACTGGCTTATGCCCTACTTCTTTGCAGGCACAACGCAGACAAATATGATAAAATTCGCATTTTATCTCTTTCTGACTGTTATTCGTGAAGGTGTAACAACATTCCAGACAATTTCCAGAACGGGTCTTATGTCAACCATTACACCGCACCCGAATGACCGAACAAGGCTTATTACAATGGCAAACTTTGCCTCAGGCTTCTTCGGAGAAAAGCTGCCTGAGCAAGCTGTAACAATTCTCATTGACGTTTTAAGAAGCAAATATCTTGATAACTCCGAACAGCTTTCAAAGGCATATACCGGACTGTTTTCAGGTATGGGTATTTTCACAACCCTTTGCTCAAGTGCTGCTTCCTTCTGGTTCTTCAGAATGTCAAAAGAAAGAGTTATGCAGTCAATCAAATCCCCCAGTGTCCTTATGTCAGTTAAATCGGTTATAAACAATAAACCTCTGCTTCTTATTACCCTTTCCGATTTCTTAAGCGGATTTGCAATCAAGGGCAGTCAGGATGACTATTATACCGATGTTCTGCACTTCTCTTCAATGACTCTTGTTGCAGGCATTCCCGCTGCTCCCATAAGCCCTGCCAGCTATGCATGGGTTCCATGGATGAGAAGACATTTCTCAAGCCGCCTGCTTTATATTCTTGCAAAAGAAATCGGTAACATTCTCTACATCCCCGTCTTCTTCTTCGGCTGCCTTGGTATGAAAAAGGATTTCTCGGGCGGTATGTATCAGAAAATTGTGCCCATGGGAATTGCAATGGCTCTCTGGGAAATCATCTGGACATTATTCTTCGGTCTTAAATCCGTTATCGGAACGGAAATGTACAACGAAGCAATGGACTACTGCGAATGGAAAAACGGCTACCGTACAGAGGCTATGGCTTCAGTTACAAAGGATATTGCAGCAAAAATTTCTTCAAATACAAGTAACGTCGTTACTACCGCAATTAAAAAGCTTATCGGCTACGAGGTCAATGCTTTCAGACAGGGAACGGAGCAGACCGATAAGGTCAAGTTCTATCTGTTTGCAATGTTCACAATTATCCCTGCAGTTACGGGCTCCCTCGGTATTATCCCTATGCTTTTCTATGATCTTAACAACGAAAAGAAGGAAGCTATGTATAAGGAGCTTCTTGCACGTCGTGTAATGATGACAAAGGTTGTTGAAAGCGATAACAAGGATATGCTTGAAGCGATGGCAAATGAACAGATTACTGTTGATTCAAAAAAATAATACCGTAAAACGGAGAATGCTATGGAAGTAAGATATATAACCAATAACGAGGGCGTTGATTACCTTAAGGTTTCGTCGGCTTCCTTTATCTGGAATTTCAATAAGGAAGAGGATACCCACGTGGAAATACCCGTGCTCGGTGCATTTCATGACGGAAAGCTGATTGCGGGAGCTGAAATTTTTGATTTCAGATGCAATTATTGCGGCAATATTCTCGACTCGGTTGTTGTCAGCGGAGTATGTGCCCAGCCTGAATACAGACGGATGGGCGGCATCAGAGAGATTTTCCGTGAAATTGAAAGAACTGCACTTCAGAATAACTGGGCTCTGGGCTTTTTGTCTCCCTTTTCAATCGAATATTATGAAAAGTTCGGCTATGCAAATCTCAACCGTATGTTTGCAATAAAGCTTCCCTTTGAAGCACTTAAGAATATTCCCCGTAATACGGATACTGTCCTTTACACAGGAGAGCAGTTCAATGAATTAAGTGAGCTTCACAACAAATGTGCATTAAGAGAAAATCTTCTGACACTCCGCGAGGACAAAAAGCATTTCTGCGACACTCCTCTTGAGAAATCCGATTACACATATTTCCGCCGCGACAAAAACGGAGCTGCTGACGGATACGTTCGCTTCACAATAAAAAGACCTGATGTTCTTACGGTTGAAGAATTGTATGTACTCTCCCCCGAGGCTTTATACGGTCTTATAGGCTTTCTCAGAAATTATGACGGCCTTGTAAAGCATATATTAGTAAAGAATCAGTATCAGGGCTCCCCCTTCGCTGTGATTGCCGACAGGATCACAGGTGCTGTATATGAGCACGGAGGCGGTGCTGCCGGAAGAATCTATAATATCAGAACAATTCTCGAAAACAATGAGTATCCCGAGGAATACGGCATCTTCCGACTTAAAAGCATTGACACAATAGAGCACAACAACGGAGTTTTCGAGGTTGAATATCAGCACAAAAAAGCAAAAATAACCTATAAAACCGACGGTGACTATGATATTTCGCTGACACCTCCTGCTGCCGCAAGATTGCTTCTTGCAGGCGAGGGGCTTACTAAGGATACAGCAATTTATGTAGACGGTGTTGAACTGAAAAACAATGTCGACGGATTTTTCAGAGCATTTCCACACAGAATAACCCGATTCCTTGACAGTATGTGGTCAATATAGTACCTGCAACATTATTTTTTTGAGGAGAGATTACTGTGAAAAACACAAAAAAATTCATCAGTATCATTTTAGTGTTCTGCATGTCCCTTTCTTTATTCGTGTTTGAAGGCTTTTCTGCCGAAAACAGCTTTGATGTGACTAAGGCTGCTATCGTAAAAGCAGCAAATGCAAGCATCACCGACAATTATGCTGCAGAAAGACTCAAGCACTATCTCGATGAAATTACAGGCGGCGACATTGCTGTAATAACAGACAACGAAAGTGAAGAATACGAAATCTCAGTCGGCGCAACAAACCGTTCTTCCTTTGATTTTACTGATGCTTCTGACGGCAGCTACAAAATCACCTCTGACAGCAAGAGAGTAATAATTGACGGTGCAGGCTCAAAGGGAACTATCAACGGTGTTTATAATTTCCTTGAAACCTACTGCGATTGCCACTGGTACGAAGCAGAGGTAATAATAGTCCCCGAGAATGCAGAGCTTTCGGTTCCCGCTGACATCAATGTCAGCTATACCCCATATTTCGAATACTCGGAAACAGACACAAAAAGCTCCCGTGATGCTGAATTTGCATTAGCAAACGGGGTTACGGGCGGTATATACAAAAAGCTGGCTCCCGAGCAGGGATATACTGTGGATTACATCGGTGCTTCAAGCCATACTCTTGTAAACCGCTTCTGCAAGCCATCCGTTTATTTTGAAGAGCATCCTGAATATTATGCACTTGTAAACGGAACGCGTGTTCCCGATCAGCTTTGTCTTACCAATAATGAAGTAACAGATATTGTTACAGAAGAGGCACTGGCTCTTCTTGAGCAGGAATACAATCCTGATGCTCCACTGCAGATTCTTTCCGTTACACAGGCAGATAATGTCAATTACTGTACCTGTAAAAATTGCAAGGCTCTTGATGACGCCAACGGCTCTCAGTCAGGCACAATGCTTACATTTGCAAATGAAATTGCAAGAAGAATCAAGGCAACGGGCAAGTATGAAAATCTTGCGATTGATACATTTGCATATCAGTACACAAGAAAGGCTCCCACGAATGTTCTCCCCCGTGAGGATGTTATTATAAGACTCTGCTCCATTGAATGCTGCTTCGGTCATACACTTGATGATCCCGATTGCAAGGAAAATGTAAAATTTATGGCTGACCTTGAGACATGGAGCAAAATATGCGACAGACTTTATATCTGGAACTACAATCTTAACTGCGATGAAAGCGTAAATATTTATGCTAATTTCGGAACACTTCAGAGAAACACACAGATTTTCTATGAGCACAACGTAAAAGGAATCTATCAGCAGGGCATTTTCTATATTGACGAATGCGATGCGGAATTTGCCGAAATGAAGACATATCTTCTTTCAAAGCTTATGCAGAATCCTTACCTTGATTATGATAAGGAAATGACAGGTTATCTTATCGGTGTTTACGGTCCCGGCGGTATATATCTTAAGGAATTCATAGATATCATCACAAAGCATGCAGTTACAAAGGTCACACACCTTTATCTTGAACAGGACTCTCGTTTTTCTCTTCTCGGAATGACAATATGCGATGTCAACCGCTGTGATGAACTCTGGGAAATGGCAAAAGCAACCACAGAAAATGATAATCAAATGCAGCAGATTCTCCGTTCCGAGCTTAGCTGGAGATATTGGAAGTGCTCAACAATGCGCTCTGAATTTTCAAGACTTCAGCATCCGTATCTCTGGATGAAGGCAAACAAGGATCTTTATAACGATCTGGTTGCAATGGGTGTTACCCGTATGGGTGAGCGCGTAGGACACGACATTTCGAGCAATGATTTAAGACATCTTACAAGAAGAATTTACACATGGATTACCCTCTATGATGAGCCTATATGGGATGCTATCAATCCTTATGCAATTATGGCTTACGAGCTTCTTGAAAAAACATACAATTTCTTCCATCCCATGCCTTATACAAATTAAATTAAAGAATCCCTCCTGCACGGAGGGACTTCTTGTTTTTAAATTTACTTCTTATCTCTGCTTCTGTAATTTTCATTTATACGACTGCTCCAGCTGCTGTCAAGCTTTCTTTTTGAACAGACAACCTCCACGGCATCGGAAACTGACTCGTAAAGGATTTCTGTTCCCTCCTTATCTGCCATATAATTAACTGCACGGTCTTTTGATATTCCGTATCGTGTCGCAGTTTCAACAGCATCAATATTAGCACCGATAAAGAGAATTTCCCAACCGTATTTTTCCTTCTGGCTTTCTATCATCTTCTTCACTTTCTGGCATTCTCCATTCCGTCTGTTGTGATAACAAACATAGTGCTGTCAGGGACATCCTCGGGCCGTGCATATTTATAAACATTCCCGATGTGATGAATTGCACCGCCAATGGCATCCAGCAATGCCGTACAACCCCTTATGGTGTAATCATTATCCGTCATAGGTTTTATTTCATCGAAATTTAATCTGTCGTGAAGAACCTCCGACTCATTATCAAAAAGTACTGTTGAAATATAACATCTTCCCTCTTCCTTCTTCTGTTTTTCGAGCATAACATTGAATCCGCCTATTGTATCTTTTTCAAGACCTGCCATTGAACCGCTTATGTCAAGAATAAATACAAGCTCCGTGATATTGTGTCTCTTTTCGTTCATCGTGTTTTCCTACTGAAAAAAATAATGTGATTACAGGTTTTTCTTACCTTGTAATCACATTATTTATTTTTTATCAGTTAAAACGGTCGCCTGTCGGGAGACATTTTCCCGACGGCAAAGCTTCTTTATTTTACACTGTAGGTATAAACATCATCGTAATTCATATCAGCGCAAAGATTAAGTGTTTTATTGGTAAGATCATAAAGAGCCGACCACTGAGTTGAATATACTCTGCCCTTTTCATCAGGATCTGTACCCTTGATTCTTACCGCCTCAAGAAGATCCATTCCCTCTTCCGCAGTCAGAACGGATTTCTTTTTCTTCAGAGTTTTTTCAAGAATTTCGTAACGGTCAAGTCCCTGCTTCTCATATTTAAATGGAACATCGTGAAGATAAAAATTTGTTGCGGCAATAAAGCCGTTTTTCTTTTCGGTTATAACCATTTCATTTTCAACATAAGATACAACCACACTCTTACCTTCTGCATCAGCAATCTGGAAATGATAGCAGCCCTTAGCTGCGGCAAACATATCAAATCCGCGAAGCAGCTCAATTGCTTCATCCGTTGTGGCGCATTTATCAAGCATTGCTCTTATTGCAAGGGTTGTTCCCACATCGGGCTTTCCGTTATCCTGAGCAGTAGCAGGTGCCTGAAGCTGTAAAACACCGACTGCAAGCCCCTTTTCGTTAATACCGTCAAGCGGGAAATAAGCAGTTGCCAGCATATTTATTCTGTCTGTAAGTTTATCGGGAGTATATTCCGTATTATATCCGAGGAAGCTTAAGTTAACAACCGAAACAGAGCTGTATCCGTCCTTAGGAGAGGTTTTTACCACAGCAAGGTCTGTTGTCTGATTGTCAAGGTTTCTGCCGAAAATATAGCCTTTTTCGGGCGTTTCAGCATAGAACGTAGAGCAGGCAAGGTTCGGAATCTCATAAGGCACCTCAATGGGAAGACCTTTGAGCATAGTTTTAAGAATATACTGCACAAGCTGTTCTTCCGTTGCAGCACCGCCTTCGTCGAGAAGCTCCTGAAGCTTGTAATCTGCAGCATAATTGATTTCATAAATACCCGTTTCCCCGTTTTCCTTTACGGAAAGCAATGACCTTGCTTCACCCTGAAAAACTGCAAGAGCGCTCAGTATAATAACCAGAAAAACCGCTAAAACGGCAACAAGAATTTTTTTTCCTTTTTTCATAATATCTTCTCCTTCTTTTTTTCAATAATACAATGACAGCCTTTGGGTGTCAAGCAAAGAGACAAATATTTATGTAAAGTTTACATAAATGCTCACCTGAATCAACATCAACACCGCTGTAACCTACCATTTCTTATATGGCATCAACCTTCATTAAGACTAATCCTGCCTTAAAATCTGTAATGGAATGTACTCACCCGACAACGTCAAAAATAATTGCCGATGAAGCCTGCTTTTTATGATATGCACTTTCTGCTGTTATCTCAAGTGTATATTGTCCGCCTTTTTCAAGAATTCCCGAGGGCACATTGAATTCTGATGTTTTATCTTCGTCAATGATATAATAATCGGCAATAAACTGTTCCTTATATATCTCTTTGCCCTTCATATCACTTATTTTTACAGTATAATTATGAATGATAAAGCCATCTTTCGCAACAGCTTCCGTAAAGGATACTCGGTATCCGCTGTCTTCATTCATTGAGACAGACACCTTGATTTCATCTGAAAAAACAGGGGCTTCATCGTGTGCCTTAAGATTTTTATATGTATAAGCGAAGGTATCACGGTCATTTACATTTTCAATAAAATAATCACAGAAAAATGTTTCTGAAAGCACATCGAAGCCTCTTATTCTGACACGCCCCTGACTGTCTGCTTCAATAACGGCAAACTGTAATGCATCCTCATATCCTTCGGGATGCTGACCAATTATATAATTCTTATCAAGCTCAAACCTTGCCATAGCTCCCACACCAACAGATGTGTATGTTGTTTGATTTATACTTCTCGGGTCATTCATAGGGAAATGTGAATGTCCTGAAAAATTAATTACTTTATTATGGCCAGAAAAAACAGGATTCAGCTGAGGATTACACCAGATAGTGCTACCGTAAACAGTACCGAAGGGATGGGGATGCTGAAAAACAAAAACAGGCTTATCCCCTGCTGTTTCTTCTGCCTTTTCTATCTCTTTATCAAGCCATTTAAGACTGTCAGCAGAAACCGTCCACTCGGTAAGCCAGCGTTCACCCGAAAAAGCAATACAGGTAAAGCCGTTTATCTCCGTTACGGTGTTTACGTCGTGACCGAAATGCTTTTTGAAATAGTCGGGCGAAGCTTCGTGCTTCATTTCATGATTTCCGAGGACATTTATAATAACGGTGTCCTCTCTTACACACTCGTCAAGTGCCTTTTTGTATTCAATGAAATCATTTTCTGTACCTATTGAACTGAAATCTCCAAGTCCGAAGAAGGCATCAATTCCCTTATAGGTCTTGTCTTTATCAAAAAGCTCATAGGCGGTATTTATTGCTTTCTTAACGTTTTCATTTTCATTATGCGTATCTGTAAATGTAATAATTCTGACCTCGGGAATAAAGTCATCGGGGGTAACGGGCAAAGCTTCCGTCACTTCACCTCTTGACATCTGAACAAAAGACCAGCCGAGAGTCACAACACAGCACAGTGCGGCAATTCCGATAACAGTCCCGAGAATACCGCAGATAATTTTAATAACAGTTGTTATAAGTTTTTTCATATCTGTCACCCTTTCACACACCAATCAGTCAGTAAAAACATCTTTTATTGCTTCAAGATATCCGTAGCCGTAAAGGTCATCAGGCTGAAGATAGCTGGTTTCTGTCCACTCGTTCCAGCTGTTTACCGTAATGAGAGGTGCCTTCATGATGCGTTTTCCCATTGAATCATCAGCAAAGGTCTTGATTCTTTCGCAGGCAGCCTTGAAATTTTCGGGAGTATTGTTTTCAACCACACCCGGCATAAACTTATTGAATCTTACATTATTATCCCAGCCTACGGAAATGTTAGGATAAAACGGAATATGCATTTTTTCGGCTTCACTTACAATGTTGTTGCAGTATTCATCGGTAATATCAGTATAGTCACCGTCAAAATTTGCACATCCGCCCCAGTTATAATTTGTTACGGAATCAACCCCCAGATAGTCATAAATATCAAAAAGCGATACCCCTTTATTCAAGTCATCGTCTGAGAGCCAATTGTATGTATGCCCGCTCCAATGAACAACCTGAAAATGCAGTCCGCTGAAGCCGGCTTCAACGGTCTTTTTTCTGAACAGCTCAAGTCCTTCCTTACAGTTCTGAGTTGTGCCGAAGGAACGGATAAAATTATCAAGATCAAAAATCATATAAACGGGACAACCGTCAATTTTATAATAGTTATCCTTTTTGAAATATTTTTTGATTGTTCTGTCACAGATTTCCTCAAAAATTTTCGGGGTTACAACACCGCTCCATATAACCGTTGAAAGATCTCTATCGGAATTTCTTTTATCCCAGAGATGAGTAGCGTGATGGTTTGCCCACATAAGATAGAACTTCATATCCTTGTTGTTTCTTGCTTTAAGAAATCCGTCATTCAGGCAGTTTTCAAGAAACGGACGGTTATCATACCAGTACCAGTCATAAATAAACATGTTTACTCCGTGAGAGACTGCACAGTCTATCTGCATTTCCATAACACGGCAGTCTGCCTCATTCACATATCCCCAGGTGGGAATTCTCGGCCAACGGCAGCCCTTATAGCCTTTATCGGTCATTGCCTTGACTGTCTGCCATTCACCATAGCCTTCAGGCCAGAAAATACGTGTACGCGGCTCATCACCCGTATATGAAGGCCATATAAATGCTGCTATATCGTATTTACTCATAATGTTCCCTCCGTATTTTACTTTATTTTAAGTATATCACAGTAAAATACATACAACAAGCATTTTTAACATTATTGATATTCAGAATTTACAATTGGTGTTGTTATATTCAGCTTAATATGATAAAATACCTTTGACAAAACAAAAAGGAGCAATTCAAATGACTCAAGAAATCAAAAGCAGATTACCAAAAAACAGCCCGTTGATTAAAATTCCCTTCGGCGGAATTACGGCAAACACACTTAAAGCAATTGCTGTGCTTCTTATGCTCAGCGACCACATATGGGCTACTGCAATGAGCTTTGGCAACTGGATGACATACATCGGAAGAATGGCATTCCCCATCTTCGCTTTTCTTATTGCTGAAGGCTTTGTACATACTTCAAATTTCAAAAAATATACATTAAGATTACTGGCATTCGCCGTTGCAACAGAAATACCCTTCAATCTTTTTTACAGCAGCCGCTGGTTTAATCCCTATCATCAGAATGTATTGTTTACACTGCTTCTGGGACTTCTTGCAATACGCGTTATTGACAATCTGAAGAAAAATCACACTCCCAAAAGCATCGGTCTGTCTGCCCTGTGGCTTGCGCTTATCTCAATAGCATCCGTAATCGGTTTTGTTGATTACGGCTTCCTCGGGATGATTACTGTTGTAATGTTTTATCTTTTAAGAAACTTCCCCTTTGCATGGCTGTGTCAGCTGGTTGCTATGGTGCTTATCAATATCGTGTTCTTTGAGGGACTTGTTATTCCCGTTGAAATATTCGGACACTCCTTTGAAATACCGACACAGGGCTTTGCCGTATTTTCACTTATCCCTATTTGGATTTACGGAGGAAGAAAGGGACGTTCAAACAAAATACTGCAATACGGCTTCTACGCATTTTACCCCGTACATATGCTTATTCTCTATCTCATAAAGCTTTTTGCATAAGAAAATTATCGTTTTCTGCCATAGCGTTTTTTCAATTATATCTTCTTTTTCATAAGTCCGTGTCTGTTGCAATAAATATAAAGATATCCTCTGCCGCGAAGACTGAATCTTGTTTCGGCATTTCCCTCGGGATAAAGCTTCTGAAAATGAATTCTGTCGGTTGTTATATGAGCTATAAACGAAATAAAATGAGTTTTTGTCATATCGTGATTTACCGTAACAAAATACTCATCCTCTACCCTTTCAACAGTAATTTGATGAGTAGTATCCGTTTCCTCGGCTTCAAGAGCAGGAAGTGTTATTCCGCAACAGCTTATAAGTGCATCACCCGTTGCTCTTATAACATTTCCGCACATAGGACAAACATAAAATTTTGAGTGGAGCATATTTGAAGATACATTTTTATTTATTACAGTATCCCCTGACATCAGCTCCATTACAGACACACCGAGAGCCACGGAAATCGGCTCAATAAGTGTAATATCGGGAAGACCTTTGGCAGTTTCCCACTTTGATACCGCCTTGCTGCTGACACCTACCATTTCTGCCAGCTGCTGTTGAGTAAGTCCCTTTTCCTCCCGCAGCCTTTTTATGGTTGTTCCGGTTATATAAGTGTTCATAATTATCTCTCCTTGTATAATTCTGAATATATTTTATATCCGATCAAAAAAACTTTCAACCTACTACCCGTAGACAGTAAAAATCTCCCTGCAGAATAATCTGCAAGGAGATTTTTTATTATGCATATAAATTCGCTTCGCTTATTTGAACCAGGAGGCAATCATATCAAAAAATGCCTTGATTGCATTAATAATCTTCTGGAAGAAGTTAAGAGATTCCTCAACATCGGGTGCCTCGAACTCGGTGCTGAGTGCACCTATAAGCATATAATAGTCAACAGTAACAGTGATTTTTCCGTCATCATCGGGATGCACCTTATTGCCGTTAACATAGAACACAAAGCTGTCACCCATAATATCACCGACACTTATAATAAGCTGTGTACCGGGAGCAACCTCTAAGGTAGAGTTACCGAAAACTATCTGATATGTTTCACCGCCGTCAGTTGAAACATAGTACCAACCGATTCCGTCTGTTTTACCAAAAACAACATGCAGCTTGAATTCATCGTTACCGCCTGCATTTCCGCCACCTATACCGCCAGCATCTCCACCGGGAACATCGGGAGTACCGGGAACATCGGGAGTGCCGGGAACATCAGGAGTACCGGGCACAGTTGTTGTTTCATCAGACTCTCCGGGAACAGTAGTTTCTTCAGATTCACCAGGGACGGTTGTAGTCTCCTCAGACTCTCCGGGAGCAGTAGTTTCTTCGGATTCACCGGGAGCGGTTGTAGTCTCCTCAGACTCTCCGGGAGCAGTAGTTTCTTCGGATTCACCGGGAACGGTTGTTGTCTCTTCAGACTCATCGGGTGCTGTGGTTTCCTCAGGCACTTCTTCCGGCTCAACATCATAATAAAGCTTCAGAACAAGAATATCTGATTCTTCCGTTACAGCAACAAGCTCACCGCTTACTGTTGATAAGCTGTCATTAAAGATATATCCATCGTAATGCTTCTGAACCGCTGTAACAGTTTCGCCAATATTTCCGGAAAGAATTTCTGTTTCAGAAGCATCGGAAGGATAAGTACCGTCTGCATTCTGAATGTAATGCTCAATAATATAGCTTACTCTGTCAATAGGCTCAACAGGTGTTGCAGCTCTTACAAATGTGTATGTATAAATCTCTGTATCAGTTCCGCTGACAGTTGAGGGAGGTACAACATCCCACTGACCCTTTGTGAAGCCTTCATTTGCTATCATTCCTGTAGGAGCTGTAAGTTCAGCAGTGCCGTCGGCTGACCAATTTCCGTCAGTCTTAAGCTCAAGGAATGTAGCCTTATCTGCAGTTGTTCCGTCTTCCCATGTACCGTTTACAACCTTAAAAATAACCTTCTTCTGGAACTTATCGGGAATACTGTCACTTTCATCTCCGGCAATGCCGCCACCGACTGTATCTGCCAGATAGTAGAAATTAATAACATTGTTTTCAGTATCAATTACAATAGACTTTACAGCTTCACCTGAAACTGTGTATCCGTCAATTGTAATTGCATCCTCTGTAATAGTATCCAGATATAATGCTTCTGCTGTCTTGGCATCAGCCAGAACCTTATCAGTGCCTTCTTCAAGATAATTTACAGTGTAATTAAAGGGAGTCTTTTCCCATTTTGCATACACGGTGGTTTTTGTTTTTACATCGGCACCGATTGTTGTCACTTCAGTGCCGCTTCCGTCTGCATCCGCAAACCAACCCAGGAAAGTGTAACCCTTTCTCTCAGGAATAATTGAGTCGTCAATTCTGCTTTCATGGCTCCATACATGTCCGCCGGAAACTGTTTCGGAATAGCCCGAACCGTCATTCCAATCGTAAACAACATCATACCACATAGGTATTATTGTTACCTTAAGACTGTCCGTAGGAGTCTGATTATATGGGCTCCAGCGAACCGCATCTCCGTAAACCACAATGACAGGATTTTCATAGGAATCAATATCTTGTCCGTCTATCTTTGTAAGGTTTGCCTGATAATCGTAAAGATTACCGTTAAACATTTCCTTCCAGATATCACAACCGTAAATACCGTCATTTTTACCGTCTGCCCCCATACCGACCTCAACACCGAAGGGTTCAGACTCGTGCTGAACAATGACACTGTATTCGCCATCTGTACCTGCTTCTTTTCCTAAATACTCAACAAGTACATTCTGAGGTCTGAAGCCTTCACCAATTCCTGTAGCATCAACCTCTACATCCTGGAAATAAAGCTCAGGCTCAAAATGCAGGAATGTATTGACAAAAGTTTCATATTTATAGATGTCGTTATAAACTGCCCTATAATCGTTTTCGTTATAGTCATCGTGAATATCATCATTGCCGTTTATTACGGTAGCGGCATTCTGATATGCAGCCTCATAGTTCACAAGATAAACATCAATACGGTAGGACTTATCGGGATCGAGCCCCTCAAATCTGTAATCAACGGGTTCGCTGAAATGCTTGTCCGGGATCCAGTTAATTTCTACAATCTGCCCTGCAATATTATATGTACCGTCATTTGTTATTTCTTCAAGCTCAACCAGGGCATGAGTTGCACGGTCCTGCTGATTTACAATGTGTGTGCTGTCAAAATATCCGTCAACAATAAGAGTACCGGTAAGCACACGATCCCATTTTGCATAAAGGGTTATGTCCTCTGTGAGAAGCTCACCTTCTGTTGCGGGAATTGTGCATTCAGCATCAAGATACCAGCCAAGGAAGCTGTGGTTTTCCATAGTAGGAGCATAAGCGTCAAAATCAGGTACATAATACTGATTTTCAGCAATATCAACATCCTTACTATTTACTTTACCACCCTGAGCATCAAAGGTTACATTATATCTTTCTACTGTGATTACACCGTCAAGAGTGCCCTGCTGCTTATTTTCACTATCATTAAAGTAAGCACCGTTGAGTGATGTGCTGTATTTTTTACCGTCATCAATATTACCCATTGTAGCGGTGTAGTTGCCGTCTGTATAAGTGATGATAACAGTATTTTCGTCTTTGATATGGTCTTTTTCTGTGGGAACAACAACTGTAGATCCCTCATAGATAAAGCCTGCTACTACTGCACGGTAGCCGTAGGGATTGTTATTGGCATCGTGCTTCCATACGGGATATGAGCCATAGCCTTCACCTGTATTCTTGTCGATTTCAACACGGACACCGGGTCTTTGTGTGCTTTCAGTTGTTCTCTGCTGTGAAATAATAAGCCACTGATTTGTATTTTCATCCCAGCAAGCAATCTTTACAATTACTGCTTCGGGATAAAGCTCAACGGGTACGCTTTCGTCCATTTTGACACTGAACTCCAGGTCAAAGTCGTCAGGGTTATATGTAAGAGGGATATCGATAATCCAATTTCCACTCTTATCCTGATACTTTTTGATTTCACCGACATCGTAGCCTGACTTGCTTACTGCTACACCGAATGCTGAGCTTTCGAGAAGCCCGCTGTATGTATAATCTGTTGCAGTGTACTTTGTTTCAAGAACCGCATCGCCCTGAACGGTAGGAAAATATTCATAAGCCTTGGCATTACCGTTTTCATCAGTAACACCCTCTTTAGAGAAATGGAGTCTGTCACCTGTTTCAATGAAAGCGGGTGAATCTACAGCCATTTCAAGAAAATCAACAACAAGCTCGTCCTTTGTTTCGTTATGATCGTAACCCCTGTTGTCGCCATCATCATACTTATGATCGATTGTAACATTGATTGTAACATTGACAGCCTTTTCCCATTTTGCTTTCAATGTAATAGGAGAAGAAATGGCTGATGTAACCTCTGCACCGGAAGCATAGGTCTGTCCGTTATATTCCCAACCGGCAAAAATGAAGCCGTCGCGCACAGGCATATTATTTGTCGAGTTAACAGCAGACATGCTTGAATATATTTCTGTTGTAACACCTTCGTCTGCCTTAAAAGTGCCTCCGTTGGTATCATATTTTACACTGTAGTGATGAAGACTTAATTCAGCATTGGCATTTTCAATAATGAGCTTATACTCTCTTGCCTGATGATAGTGGTCACCTGCTTCAATATGCCAGGGGAAATATATACCGTTTTCTACGGCAGCAGTATATGTGCCGATATCAGTCTTGGTAAGCTGGATATAGGCTGCACCTGTTTTATCTTCATGAAGATAAAGATTTACATCTTCACCGTGAATAGCGGAAATATCTGTAAGAGCACCGTCAAGATATGTTTTAATAGTTGCTTTATAAGCAGGCTTTGTTGTATCGTAAACAAAAGCATAAGCATACTTTTCGGCACCGCTGTTGTCTTCGTATTTGCCGCGAACCTCTACTGCATAGCTGGTGTTAGGTGTAAGACCTGTAAAAACAACAGTATCGCCTTCCTTTGTACCCTGCACACCATCGATAAAGTAATCGCAACGATCATCTAAATTGCTGAGAGTAAGAGTTGTAGTTGTTGTGGATGTTGTCGGCTTTTTGAACACAAAAACAGTCGTTTCTGCATTACCGTAACTGTTTTTATGGAATTTACAGTTGGTCTTCTGAATAGTAAGGTCAACAAGGGCATCACCTGTTGAACCGGTGCCTGTTCCTGCTGTTGTACCGGTGATATAGTAGTCACCATTTTCTTTTGTAAGCTCGATATATTCAGCACCGCTTGTAATTTTGCCTGCCATAACAGTACTTGCGATACAAACAATATGAACTATAGCACTTTCACCGAGAAGATCTTTAACATTTCTTTTGTCACCCTCAAACAAGCCGATGACAACATTATCAAGATCCTGTTCGATATCGTAATTGAGAAAACCTGTATTTTTGCCGTCAACAAGCTTACCCTCGTGACTATCGGAGCAAAGAAGATTTCCATCTTTATCATAAACATTAACGGTAACAGCACCTACAAGCTGACTCTTGTCATAAAGGCTGTTGCTGTGAACTGCCGCCCAAACATAACCAGTACCGGAAAATTCATTAGCATAATATCTTCCGACCATGTCAGGAGTAGGCAACAAAAGCTTACTGTTGTAAACCTCTACTTCACCAGGAGTGTTTCTGATGTGGTACATATTGTGTGAGTTGTAAACATAAAGATATGTTCCGAGCGTGGTAGACCACTTGTATGTAAGCTCACGGACATTACCGTTGTAGCCTTCAACTCGTGCCTCTAAAAGCTCACTGGAGCGCAGATCAGTCTGCTCTCCTCGCATAAAGCTTACAATTTTAACGGTAGGTGTTGCAGCATCTGCAACATACACCCCTACAGGGATCATACCGATTATTATAAATAATGAAAGCATGAGTGATATAATTTGTTTAACTTTGTTTTTCATATTACTGCTTCCTTTCCCAAAAATTTTTCCGGTAAAATTATACCATTTATTTTTATAATTTCAATAAATATTCCGAAAAATCTAAATGTTTTACAATTATTTTACAATCTGGTATCGTTTTTTTGTTTTCTCTGTGCATTATTGTAATCAAGAAAAAGTGAATTTCCTTTGCTGTCAACGGTTACGCAATCAGGCTTTCTTGCTGCTTTGCAGAATTTACTGTCATAGCGATTAAATTCTGTTTCTGCAGAAACACCGTCGATGAACCATCCTCCGTCATAACAAGCTGATATTTTGCCTGAATCCGTAATATATTCAACATTGCCCTTATCAAAGAATTTTACGGAATTGTGATTTATGCGCCTTTTGAATTCATCAAAGGATTCGCGTGTTTTGTCGGAAAGCTCTGTAACATAAATGTGATAGTCCCCTCCCACACGACACAAATCAAATTCACCGCTGAGTGTCAGATGCTCGGGGAAGCTTCTGTTTTTCATCAGTCCCTTTGCACTATCGGTATCGAATGGTCTGAATTTCAGCGCCCCATTCGAAATCAAGGCAACAAAAACTCCGTTTTTTCTTGCTAACACTGTATTTCCGCAAAGTTCAAATTCATCATAAAATGCCTTGGGCATATATGCATGTGTCATATCTGAAATACCTGTTTCACCAAGACGCTTTTTTTGAGGTAATTTATAAATTGTGATATTCACATTTTCATTCTGCACACTCATAGGCAGTCTGCCGTTTCCTATCCAGTATCCGGGAGATGAGCCGTATCTTCCGTTGCCGTTTCCGGCTGGATGAGTTGTAAACAACGTAAGATTTTCACTGATATCTGCACTCCATATGTGCTCCTGGGCACCGCACATATCAACATCCTTGCACACAGAGGTTGACAAAACATAGCAAGGTGTTCGATAGGTGTATACATTACCTCTTCCCGTTGCAATTCCGTGAGGCATAATATTGAATTTTTCTGAAAATTTTCTCCAATTTACAAATTTCAGCACCGAAATATTAAGAAACTTAAAATAACCGATAAATGAATTACGGTACATCTTATTCTTTCTGATATATTCAAGTGTGTTTTCTATTACCTCAGAATTCGTAAATGTTTCCGCACCCCATTGCGCCATAATCTGCGCGGGCTGCTGACCGATGAGCTCTTCATTTTCCATATCGGAGGGAGAAAGTCCGCAGCTCATTTTAGAAACAAAGCGCTCTTGTGAAAGTGCGATATCCTTTATTGCGGCAGGCAAAACATAAATTCCCTTTTTAACAATATCGGTAAAGCAAATAACAATGTGATTAGGCTCTTTTTTTAGCGAATCACTTATAAGAGAGTTCTCTTTTTCTGTAACAGAAGAATTTCTGCCCATTACCTCTGCCACTTCTTTTCCCCAAAGAATATTCATTGCCGCGGCAATGCTGTTACCGTAGAAATTTCCGGCTTTGTTATTTCCGTACATTCGGGGACTTGTTGCCACAAAACGGTTATTGACGGAATTCAGCGCAACATCAAGCCATAGAATATCCATTATTATTTTCATACGGATTACAGATTTTTCATCTTCAGAGTAAGCAATATAATTTGCCATGGGTGCAATATCCTCTGCAATATAGTTATTGCTGAGATATTCCGAGAATCCGTAGTCAAAACGCTGCTTCATCCAGGCGTCAATTCGGATTTTGGCTTTTTCCATATGCTCCTTGCCGGTCATTCCGTTATTACTGAAAATCTCATCCTGCCACTCCTGACCTGCAAGATATTCCGCAACCGCAAACAGTATCTGATGGTTTTCCGACCAATAGCACATACTGTCATCACCGGGCTCATCCATAAAATATTTGAAATTCAGAAAAGTATTTTTTATCAGCTCTTTACATTTGTTATTCAGTTTATCAGAACAATCCTTATAAATCTTGAAAAGCAGCTGTGCTCTGAAATCCGAGCAGTCAAAACGTCTGCCCATATACTCCGACTGAATGCACAGCATATCATAAATCTCAGTTTCCGAAAAAGAAGGATCTGTTTTTTCCCCCGACAGATAAAGGTACAGATCTTCAAATTTCTTTCCGCCTGATAAAACTGAGTAATATTCCAGTTCATTTTTATCCGGCAATTCCTGACAAGGCTTTAATGAAATATAAAAAATGATTTCTGCAACACTAATGCATACAACCAATCCGAGAAGTATAAAGAAAATATATAAAATTATCATAAGATTTCCTCCTCCCATATTTTTCAGTATAGCATATCAGACAGAAAAAAACAATATTACAGTTGTAGCGGTTCGTTATATGTGGTAATATATCATTAAACAATTATTTATGCAAAAAAGGAAGAACAGAGATGAAAGAGAAAATAATAAAATTCGGAATAGTCGGTACCGGAACAATTGCACATCGCTTTGCCGAAGCCATAAAAAATGTGCCCGGAGCTGAACTTGTTGCAGTAGCTTCGCGCACAAAAGAAAATGCCGAAAAATTCGGTGATGAATTTGGTATACCCGTCCGTTTTGACAGCTATGAAAAAATGGCGCAATCAGACGTGATTGATGCGGCATATATTGCAGTACCCCATTCGGGACACATTGGCTGCTCTGTGCTTATGATGAAAAACGGAAAGCACGTTCTCTGTGAAAAGCCTATGGCTGTAAACTTAAAAGAAGCAGAAGAAATGTTTTTATGTGCAAAAGAAAACAATGTGCTTCTTATGGAAGCTATGTGGGCAAGACTTGTACCCGGCACTCTTAAAATGCTGGAATTGGTTGAACAGGGAGTTCTCGGTGATATCCTCGGTGTTGAGGGTAAATTCTGCTACACCATGGATGAAGATGAAATGGGACATCACGTTTTCAAATCTGAAAACGGCGGCGGCTCACTTCTTGATGTGGGCGTTTACGGTCTTAATTTTGCTCAGTGGTATCTCGGAAAAGATATTACGGAAATAAATGCGCAATCCGATTTTTATAACGGAGTTGACAGTCACACCTGTGTGCTTATGAAATACGAAAGCGGTGCAATTGCGGATATTTCAAGCGCAATACTTCTCAGAAAGCCCAACGAAGGCTTTGTTTACGGCACAAAGGGTTATGCAAGGCTTAAGCGCTTCTATGCACCTCAGGAAATTGAGCTTTATTTCAACAACGGTGAAACTCAGACAATATCTGCGCCCTATGCAGGTAACGGATTTGAGGAACAGATCGCACACTTCTGTGAATGTGTTTCAAAAGGTCTTAAGGAAAGTCCCGTCGTAACACCCGAACAGACTCTTTATATTACAAAGCAAATGGATGACATAAGAAAAATTACGGGGGTCGTTTATCCTCAGGACAAATAAAAAAATAGCATCAAAAACCGAAGGCTCCGCAAGCATAGTGCGAAGCCTTCATTTTTTATCTGTTTTAATTTATTTTCTGTTATTTTTCTCCTACAGCAAGGCGGATACTCCAGTTGTTGTTTTCAAGAAGCACCTCTGCTTTTTCGGGGGTGCAGGAAAGAATTTCCGATACAATTCCCACCATTCTTCTTTTAAGCTTTTTATTAGTGGGCTTAAGATTTATCATAAGATTTTCATAGACACAGCCGCATTTTACCATGGCCGCGGTTGAAATCATATTAAGAATAATCTTCTGTGCCGTGCCTGCCTTCATTCTCGTAGAACCCGTTATAACTTCGGGCCCCGTATCGGCACAGATGTCAACATCCGAAACCTTACCCAACTGAGTATCAGGATTATTAGTAATTGAAAATGCCTTTGCACCTATGCTTTTGGCATAGTTTACTGCTGAAATAACATAAGCTGCCGAGCCTGAAGCGGAAATTCCTATAAGGATGTCCTTACTGCTGAAATCATGGCTTTTCAGGTCATTGATACCGTTTTCTTCATTGTCTTCTGCATTTTCAGCTGCTTTGAACATACACTTTTCTCCGCCGGCAATAATGCCGTTGAATAAGTCATAAGGCACACCGAATGTTGGGGGACATTCTGCAGCATCGCACACAGCAAGTCTGCCGGAGGTGCCGCTTCCGATATAGAAAATTCTGCCCCCTGCGTTTATTGCGTCTGCTGCAGCATCGCAGACAATTGTTATCTCGGGAAGCGCCTTTTCTACTGCAAAAGTCACCTTCGCATTTTCGCTATTTATAATACGCAGCATTTCTGCTGTACTCATTTTATCAATCCCGCAGGTCTCAGGATTTCGCATTTCTGTATTTAACATATTTATTCCCCCGAAAGCTTTTTTGCTATTGTTACTGCCGCATTTACCATAGGCTCACAGTTGAATGAAAGTGACACATCATTTTCAAGATACTTTTTTATAAACGGGCAAATAATTTCTTTCTGTTTTGCAAGACCTCCGCAGATAACTACCCTTTTATCGGTATTTTCAGAAATTTTCAAGGCTCCGCTTATAACCGCTGCAACTTCTTTTGCATTAAATTCAATTATTTCAGCGGCTTTTTCATCGCCGAGATTATATGCACGGAATATAACAGGAGCAAAGGAAGCAATAAATGAGGGGCCACCCTTATATATCTCTCCGGCACCCTTTTCGAGAGTGCAGCCGAGTTTTTCTTCAACAAGTCCGAGAATGGTTTTACTGCCGCCTCTTCCGTCAATTGCACAGAAGGCTTCGTGAAGTACCGCAGAACCGAAGTGGAATCCGCTTCCGCCCTTATCAATCATATATCCTCTTCCGCCCGTGCGGTAAAATTTTTCACCGTTTCTTGAGAACGCAACAACACCGGTACCCATAATTACGGCTGTTCCGTTTGCACCTGACAAAGTCAGCTCAAGCGCAAGGTCAATATCGCTTCCGCAAGCATATGAGGAGAAGCCGAAAGAAGAAAGAAAATCATTTATCTGCCTTTCGTTATCCCCGGTTTTTGCCCCTGCAATGCCTGCAAAAACAGAAATTTTTTCCCTATGGAGACCTCTGCAGATTTCATTTATACCTTCATTTAATATGTCACAGGTATTTTTAATGCCGACATTAACCGGATTGGAGCCGCCGAGAAAAATTCGCTTTATTTCCCGTCCGCGGACATCCGTCAGCAGGAATTCTGTTTTGGTTCCTCCACCGTCAATTCCAAGTAAATATTCAATGCTTTTATCGTTCATCAATTTTCCTTTTCTTTTGCACAATTTTCTTTCTGAAAAATGCTGCTTTTTTGCAGTTAAACTTCATTACTGTAATACTTTTTTATCAGATCAATTATATTGTCGGCTGCTTTTCTTACTTCAAAAAGCTCGTGCTCCCAGATGTATATGGCAGTTATATCCGTATCCCCATTAGAAAGTATCCGGTAGCAGTAATAGTCACCGCACCCGTTCGTTGCAAAAAATATAAAACGGTTGACTTTTTCTTCAAATTCTTCCGAATCAAGATATTCAAGAAAAATCTCACGGTTAGTTTTTACATTATCCGTAATTTCTTTTGCCGAAAGCAAAAGCCACCGGTCACCATTTGTTTCACGAAGAAGATTTTTAAGATCCTCGGGAAAAGTAAAGCCTACATATTTTTCAGCTTCATTAATTTCCTTTTCGGGGCAAGGCGGCTGCAATTTAGCCCAATTATTATCTTTTATATATTTTTCAAGTAATTCTCTGTACATAAAAATACCTGCATTTATCGGTTGAGTGTAGTTGAAATCACGGGCTTTCCTTCTCTGTCCAACAAGGGCGTCAAGCCCCCTGCATTTCCGTCCTGGTGGAAAATATAGTTAACACCCGTTTCTTTATCCACCCATATTTCAGTTACTGTCAAAAATCCTTGTGAAAACACCTTTTCAAATCTTTCATTTGCTGACATAATATTTCCTCCCGTTTCATAAATCAATTTCATATTTTTCATCAATGATAATGTGATTTACTTTGTACTTTTTTGAAAGCAACAGTATTTGCCTGTTATCGTTAAGGACACTTTCAATCGTACAATCACTGTCATCAAGCCGTCTCTCAATAACACATGCATACTTTTTTATATCATCAAAATGATTTATTATATATTTTTCACTCATAATAAGACAGCAGTAACGGATATTTTCAAGGTAATCAGCCGGAAAATCATTCTTCCAGTCAAATGGGATATAACAGCCTTCAATAATTAAATTCTGCTTGTTTTCTATTGCTGTTTTTATAATTTCCCGGACTATGGGCCAAAGATAAGCTGTCAGCTCCCCGTCATCGCTTAATGGAGAAAGCTCCGTGTTTCCGCTTCTTATCAGTCCCATTTTCAGGTGATCAATTGAAAGATACGGATATTTATACTTTTCAAGAAGCTTTTGCGCAAAAGCAGTTTTGCCTGTATGGGATGCGCCCGTAATTAAAATAATCATTCACTTCACCTTTGCGGCTCTGATTTTATTGCATTCATCTGCTTTTATAAAGGCTGATTATTTCCCTTTTATATCAAGAATTATTGCCTTTTCCCCCTGAGGCAAGGGAATTGTAATACCCTCTGTCATCAGCTCATTACCCGTATATTCCTTAGTCGCAATAACACCGTCAACATCTGAAATTTCATAAACGGCATCGGGAATAAGACCGTTGAGCATAACAGTGTACTGCGATTTATTAACCTCGGGTCTTTTGTAAATAAAAACAACACCGGTAAGACCGTCATTCGACATATACTCCATAGAATGCATTTTATTTTTATCGTAGCTACCGAAATCAAGGGGATAGAAATTTCCCGTCATAAGCTCACGCTGACTATGGAAAAGATTGAAAAACTCGGAATAATTTGCATAGAAATCCATAAGCATAAGAGGCATAACCGCTGATCTTGCGGAATATTCGCTTGTCATATTAAGTGCGGTGCCCGAAATGGGAAGCCAGAAGGAAATACCGTAGGTCTGCGACTGAGTTGCCTCAAAAAGGTCAGAATGAACTGCACAGTTGTAGTCGCTTCTCCAGAAAGGAATACTGCGGTAAGTCATTTCAAGGTCAAGTCTCTTTCCGCCCGATGCGCAGTTATCAATAATGAGACCGTCTATGCTCTCTGTAAGATAATCAAGGAATCTGTAAAGGTTTGTGACATAACGGTTTTCACAGATTCCTGTTCTTCCTCCGTAGTAATCATTGTCTGCCTTTTGCCAGTACTCGAGAGGAGCAAAATTGAAGTCCTGCCTATAAACGGTAACTCCGTTTTCCTTCATAGAAGCGGTAAGATATTCACAATAATACTTAAATGCATCCTCATCGGCAAGATTCCACATAATGTTATCCTCGCCTATATCAATGAGCCATTGCTCGTGAGCAGAGCCTGTTTTATAAAAGAGAGTATCACGACATACTCTTTCGGGCTCATACCACAGAACATGTCCCAGCCCCTTTTTTGCAGCATAAGATGAAAGCTCTGATATACCGTCAGGATATCTTGATGTATCAACAGTCCAGTTGCCGACCCCGTCGTGCCAGCCTTCATTGTAGCTGTACCAACCGGCATCCATCCAGAATGCATCTGTCTGTGAATATACTTCATCGCTTATCTCATCGAGAACAGTAATAATCTCATCAGATGTCTTCGTTGACAAGGGTCCTGCCACTTCCATTACGGTATAGTGTCCCTTTGTGACATTTTCGGGATAAACACAATCAGTAATCCAATTTCTGAACTGATTGAAGCCCTTAAGCGCATTATCATTATCATAGAATGTAAGAGAGACAAGAGGAGAACGAACCTCTTCACCGGGAAGAAGATATGCATTGAAATTCTGCTGCTTAACCGTTACTGCAGTATTTCCGTCGGAACAGGAAAATTCAGCTTCCCACTGCCCTGTCCAACCGATACCGAATACAATTCCCGCATCCTTTCCGTTTACATTGAAATAAGGCATATATTTTTCTGTGGGCTTGCCGTCATTTGCAGAGAATGTTCTGACAGAAGAAGAAAGGCTCTTCTTTACAAGAGAGAAATCTCCTGCCTGTGTATCGCTGCCGATTGAATAATAAATATCGGCTTTTCCCGTAGAGAATGATGAATCAAGGGCATAAAAATCACCTATCACACCTGAATTTGTGTCGCCCGTATTCTTAATATAAACTGTCCATTGGCAGGAGGCATTTTTCTCAAATACCGAAATTTCGACTGTTACCTCAAGACTATTTTTCTTAAAGGTGATATATGTTGTTTTTCCTCCGCGGTAAACCTCAGCAGAAGCCTTTTTTACGGTCTTTTCCCATTCATCGGGATTGAATCTCTCGCCGTCAACAGAAAATGTAAAGGGAAATTTTTCTGCATCAAGAAGATTATTTTCTGCCCAGTCATTGCCAATTTTCTTTTCTGTATCCGTAATATTTATTTCATCGGCGATAATTGTATCAAACTGCAGATTCTGTTTATATTCCAGTGCCTTGATATTCTCTTCATTAAGCACAACAATACCGCCTGCTGATACGGCAAAATAAATAAAAGCAAAAACTATATTAAGAAGCTTTTGATTCTTTTTAGCTCTTGATATAAATGCAAGCAAAAGCAGCACGGCAGACAAAAGAAACACAAGAGTAAATGTCTTTATAACAACATCCTCACTGTCGTTTCCTGCCTCGTTAATCTTTGCATTTATTCCCCATATGCAACCGTGAACCAGTGCATTTCCTGCAAAAAATCCAATTATTTTCCCGATTTTACCTGATTTCGGAAATACGCCTTGTACAAAAAGAAGCATAAACCAGCCGATAGCTATTCCCGTCATACCTGTATAAAGATGCACATCGGCTACACTGTTTGTACCGTAAAAGATGTACCACAAAGAATATGCTGAATAAATCATCAGTCCAAAAAGTACAAAAGTTACAGCAAGCTCAATTATCTGTTTGCTTTTTATTTTTTTCATAAAAACACCGCCTTTGAAATAATTTTAACATAACAAAACAAATAAAACAACCTGACAGAGCATTTTCTGTCAGGCAAAACAGTTACAAGCCAAAGTGAATTATCCATTTGTTTTCTTTTTTTGCTGTTTCCGCCAGATTATAAAGCTCTGACAAGTCTGCATTATTTCTGATAACATCTAAAAATGCATCAAGAGATTCAGGAGGAATAAGTGTTATTCCGCAGTATTCAATGCCCTTCCCTTTTATATCGGTTGTGTGCCAATATGTGTCTATAATGCAGAATTTCTCAACAATATCCTCTAAATGAATATCATCAACAGAAATACAGTTATATTTCTGAGGCTCGTATTTGTCATATCGCTTACCCTTTGCGGGTGCTGTTTTCATAATACCGAATTCGTGCTTAGCCAAAATACCACCCTCCGAAAATCATTTTCAGCAAAACAATTATACCATCACATATAAAACAAATCAACAAGACAATTCCTTCATTGAATGAGCTGCCGTAAAATTTCGTTTATTCGGACTGCTACCGATTACAGCCAAAGAATATCCGCTCCCTTTGCTTTGTAATGATATTGTTTAATATCTGAAAATGATAAAAAATGCTCCGTTTACGCTGTATTTTGCGTAATTCGGAGCATTCTTTTTTATTATTTATTCTCATCTGCATCTTTTTTCAAGGAGCTGCTTTTTTCCTCAACACGGATTTCCCAATGAATAATAACTGCAAGCAATGCACGGATTATAATTACAACACCTAATATTGCAAGCTCTTCAAGGTTATGAATGACAACGGTTTTGATTATCTCGGCACCCATTTTGAATTCCAGGGCAAGGGACAATGCTTTTCCCAGATCCACCACAACATGAAAAGGCTGTTTTTTCGCAAAACACTGCACCAGCCGGACAAGAGCACGGCAAGAACCTATGAAAATAATGACAATTCCGATAAGCTCCAGAGTACTTGCAGTAATTTCCGCAAAGGGAAACAAAAACTCTTTATATTGTGTTACAAAATTTTCCAACATACTTCTGCACCGTCCTTACTTTGCATATTTATTCCAGCCCGATGAAAATGTTTTATTTCCGTCTTGGGTAACCCACATCGCCTCGGCATCGTCAAAGGATTCAATAAGCACAGAGCCTTCCTCCTGAGACAAACAGAAAAGAGCGGTAGAAAGCGCATCGGCAAGGCCTGAATCATTACACACTACAGAAACAGATAAAAATCCCTCTGCAGGCATAAGTGTATCAGGATGAATTATATGATGATAGGGTTTTCCGTCAACATAATAATACCGCTGATATGAGCCGCTTGTAACAACCGACTGTCCGTTAAGGTCAAGATAAGCAAAATAATCATTGCTCTCGGGATTTTCAATACCAACCGACCACGGGGTACCATCACCTCTGGAGCCTACAGTACGGACATTTCCGCCTACGTTCAGCACATATCCGGTAACTCCCTTTTCCTGAAGGACACGTGCTGCACATTCAACAGCATATCCTTTAGCAATAGCACCAACATCAAGCTTCATTAGGGGATCTGTCAATGTAACAGTGTTATTGATTTCATCTATAACCACTTTTTCAATATCGCAATGGCTTGCTGCTTCCCTGAGCTTTTCCATTGGCGGTAAAGAAGCCTCCGCGGGATTATCTTTACCTACATTACGGTAATCATGCCATAAAGACAAAACACTTCCCATTGCAATATTCATAATACCGTCAGTTTTGTAATACATTTCCTTCGCATAAAGAAGCATATCAATAATACGGCGGTCAACTGTTACCGTACGGTGCTCTCCGCCAACAAGCTCATTGATTGTGCAGAGATTTTCCAGTCCGTCGAAACGGTGATAGATTGAATACAGTCGATGATACTCACCAAGCATAGTCAGTATTTCTTCCGCTACATCATCGAATTCTTCCTGAGTATATTCATAGCCCGTTATCGTAGTAACGGTATCAAAATACTCCATAGAATAGGTTGAATATTTACTTTTTTCGGGAGTACGGGAGCAGGAAGCCGCACTTATAAGAATAAGTAAAATAAGTGCAATACTAAGAATTCTTTTTTTCATAATATTCCATAAAACAAAAAGAGAGAGAACACTCTCTCTCTTTTTTAATTTGTTGATTTTACTCAGATTTTGGAAGCAGCCTTAACAAAGCCTGTTACAAAGATTGTGCAGCCTGCAGCCTGGATATCAGCAACAGCCTTACCGTCTTCAGCAACGAAGCCTGCAATTTCCTTTGCAGTCTTGCCGATACAAGCAGCATCAAATGCAGCAGCCTGCTCGAACCATTCCTTTTCAGCGCCGCCGTAAGCTACCATGCCGTAGTCACTGCCCTGTTCCTTCTTTGAAATAACTTCCTTTGTTGTATCAAGAGTGGATGCACCTGCAGTTGTGAATGTGAAGGTAACTTCTACACAATCACTTGCACATGCTACTACCTTGCCTTCTGCATTAACAGCAGCAGCGAAAACAGTAGTTGAAACCTTGTTTGAGCCATCCTTGTCTTCAGTTGCATCTGTACATGTCTGTTCAGTAGCAGCTGTTACCTTTAATGTATCAGCAGCTGTAACGTCGGATTCTGCAGCAGCATTGTAAGCCTTTTCAATAGCGCCTACAAATTCAGCAATCATAATTGTGCAGCCTGCCTCGATAACTTCGTCAGTACCCTTGTCGCCTTCAGCAACTAAAGCCTTAACTTCGTCAAGAGTCTTGCCGGCAACGAGTGCTTCGAAAGCATCAGCCTGCTCAAACCATTCCTTTACTGCACCGCCGTAAGCTACCATATTGTAGTCATTACCTAATTCGTACTTTGTCTTGAACTCTTCAACTGCAACTGCCTTACCGTCAGCAGTGAAATTAACAGTGTTGCTTGCTGTGTCAAGAGCACATGCAACTATTTTGCCGTCTGCATCAACTGTAACAGCTGCAAAAGTAATGTCAACCTTACCTGTGCCGTCCTTGTCTTCAGTAGCATCTGTTGTAGCGGGAGCTGTAACATATACACCTGAGCCGAACTTAAGTGCTGCACCAGCTTCTGTCTTTTCGCTTGTTGCTTCAGCTGTTGTTTCAGCTGTTGCATCGGGAGTTGTTGTTTCTGTACCTGTTGTGTTACCGCAACCAACAAAAATTACGGAAACAGCCATAATGAGACATAACGCAATTACTAAAGCCTTTTTCATTGAAAATTTCCTCCGTTTTTTATTAGTAATCCCGGATATATTACAATATATTAATATTTTTGTCAACACATATTAAAAAAATTCATATTTTATTCGGAATTCGTTTTATAAGGAACGATCCGCAAAGACCGATGAATACACCGGCAATTGTTCCCGTAACAGCCAGAACTACAAGATAGTACCCGAGCTCTGCTGTATCAAGAAGAAGCGCCGCCATAACAATTTGTCCCACATTATGGGTAACACCGCCTGCAACACTGACTCCCACGGGAGATAAAATATTCAGCTTGCGAAGAATTATCATAACAAGAAGGCTGAGCACACCGCCTGCAAGACTGTACATAAGTGCCATCATATTTCCGAACAGCATACTTACAAGAAGTATTCTCACAAGAGAAACAATTCCTGCAAACACGGGACCCTTTCTGTAAAGAAGAAAAACTATGATAATATTCGGAAGGCCCATTTTTATTCCGGGAAGCGCCGTAAACAAGGGAGGGATCAATACCTCTATATAGGCAAATATGAGAGCCAGAGCAACACATATACCTGCAAAAGCCACTGTTTTAGATTTGGTTTTCAAGGCAAACCTCCTATATTATGATATCAGGACTGTCTGTGCTACCGTCAACAACCGTTATGACTACACGGTTCGGAAGGCAAACAATACTCTCACCGTCACGGAAAACAGGCTTGTGATCAACACAGATTCCGTCCGGACATGAGGCTTTTTCCATATATGCTTTTCCGTCGCTGATTATAAAACGGTTATGCTTCTCTTCGTTTTCGACGGAATAAATATCCTCACAAATATTCTCAGCCAAGGAGAAGCTGCCGTAATTCTCTCCGTCAACAGTAACAGTCACCATATCACCGGGACTGCGGAAGAAATTCAGATAAATAATTCCCACCGCCGCTGCAAGCAGAATACAACCTATCAGTATCACATCATTTCTGATACTGTGCTTTTTTGTATTTTCATTATTGTCCATATCAGTCAAGCAGATCTTCTGCACTTACATCATCGGGAATATCGGGTAAAAATACCGATTTGAGACAACCGGTAGGACATACCTTCACACAGGCACCACAGTTTGTACATTTGTCATAATCAATACCGGCAAGGTTTTCCTTTACGGTTATTGCACCGTGAGGACAGGTCTTTTCACACTTTTTGCAGCTGATACAGGCATTTTCGCAAGCCTTTTTAGCATCGGCACCCTTCTGCTTATTGCTACACATCACAACTGTTTTAGTTTCCTGAGAAATCATATTGATTATCTTCTTGGGACATGTATTTGCACAAAGTCCGCAACCGAGGCAACGTGAAGTATTAATATGTGCAATGCCGTCTGCAATACAGATAGCATCAGCAGGACACGCATTCGCGCAGTCGCCAAAGCCGAGACAGCCGAATCGGCAGGAATTTGTACCTCCGTATATCATAGAAGCTGCATAGCAAGTCTTTACACCGTCGTATTCAGCAGTATTGAAGGTTGCATCACAATTTCCGTTACATGAAACAAATGCAACAACATCCTTGAAGGGCTCTGCTTCAATACCGAGAATACCTCCGATTGTATCAGCAACACTCTGTGCACCGGGAATACAGAGGTTAGGAGCAACTCCACCCTCTGCAAGAGCCTCAGCATAATCATCACAGCCCTTATATCCGCAAGCACCGCAGTTAATACCCGGAAGACATTCGCGGATTTCAGCCTTCAACGGATTTTCCGGAACAGAGAAAAAGTGAGAAAAAACAGTAATGAGAATACCTGCCGTAAGGGCAACCCCTGTCATAACAAGAAACGCAATTAATATATCCATAGTCAGGCACCTCTCATCAAGCAAAAATACTTTCTACAATGCCGCCGAAGCCCATAAATGCAAGGGAAATAAACGAAGCGGCAATGAGAGTTACAGCAAGTCCTCTGAAGGGGGCAGGCACCTTTGTATCGTCAATTTTTGAACGGAGTCCCGAGAAGAGAACCATTGCAAGAAGGAAGCCGAGACCGCAGCCGAGGGAGCTTACCATTGATTCAATAAAGCTGTATCCGTCAATTATGTTGTTAATTGTAACTCCAAGAACAGCACAGTTTGTCGTTATAAGTGGCAGGTAAACACCAAGGCCCTTATAAAGAGAAGGAGAAAACTTTTTAAGCAGCAGTTCAAGTATCTGAACAAGAGTTGCAATTATAAGAATAAATGCAATATTCTGCAGATAGCCGAGATTCAGCGTGTTAAGCACATAATACTGAATGGGCCAGGTTGCAGCTGTTGCAAGAAGCATAACCACGGTTACGGCAACACCCATTCCTACTGCCTGATCAATCTTCTTGGAAACACCGAGGAAAGGACAGATACCTAAGAATCTGCTGAGAACATAGTTATCCACAAAAACGGACGAAAGAAGTATTACGATTAAAATCTTGAAGCTTTCCATCAGTTCTCATCTCCTTTCTTTGAACAGTTTTCGCTGTGGCATGAGTCTGCATTGGGACAGCCCTCACAGGAGAAAGACTTTTTAAGAGGTGCTTTTCCGTGAGTAACGAAATAAATCAGAGCAATAAGCAGACCGTAAACAAGAAGTCCGCCGGGAGCCTTTGTGAAGAACTCAATTTTATAATTCTGAAGGAAAGGAATCTCAATTCCTGCAAATGAAGCAGCTCCGAAAACCTCACGGATTACAGACATCAATGTGAGAGCAAGTGTAAATCCGAGACCCATTCCGATTCCGTCAAGAGCAGAAGCTACAACGGGATTCTTGTTTGCAAACATTTCAGCACGGCCGAGAATTATACAGTTAACCGTAATAAGGTCAAGATAAACGCCGAGAGTTTCATATAATTCCGGAAGATATGCCTGAACAATCATCTTAACAATGGTAACAAAGCCAGCAATGATAACGATATAACAGGGAATTCTCATTGATTCGGGAATTTTCCTGCGTAACACTGATATAAACACATTGGAGCAGATAAGAACAGCCATTGCAGCAAGACCCATACCGAATGCACCCTTGACTGTTGTTGTGGTTGCAAGAGTGGGACAGGTGCCCAGTATCAGCACCAGAACAGGATTTTCCTTCAGTATACCGTTAAGCAAAACTGAAGCTGAAGATTTTTCTTTCATTATCAGGCACCTCCGTTCATTGTTTTTACTGCATTGAATGCGCGCTCTATAGCCTGAGTATAACCGTTTGTGGTTAATGTTGCTCCGCTTATGGCATCAATTTCTTTATAGTTTTCTTCTGTCTTACCGACAAATTGTCCGTAGAAGCTTTCGTCTGCACATGCATCACCCAAGCCGTCGGTTTCAGCCTCGGAAACAGTAAGACAGTCAATTATTCTGAAATCGGGTGTAATGGCAACGCGTACAATGATATATTCATTAGAAGCGGGATGATATTCGTCTCCGCCCTTGATGCCGTAGCCTGCGCCCTTTGTTTCAAGAATAAAGTTGCCGCTTGCAGTCTTCTTTGCGGAAACAACTGTCTTTTCAAGATCCGTGTATGCACTGATATCAATATCCTCAACTGTGCTTGCCTTGATAGCAGCAACAGCATCGGTATAAAGTCCAGCGTCTTCAACACCTTCTGTAACAACAGTTCCGTCTGCATTGACACCGATAAACTGTTCACCTGAAACAAAAACATAGCCCTTCTTATTTACAGCCTCATAAACAGCATCGGCACCTTCAACCAGTTCAACCATAAACAGCTTTTCGAAAGCATTTTCACCGTCGGGGAACGCTGCATTAAGATTATCATTGAGAATTTCTTCTTCTGTACGGATATCAACAGAGCCGCCACCGAGTATTACAGCTGTATTAAGAGCGTCCTTAACAGCATTTTTATATGCTTCGGTAGTCTTTGTTGCCCCTGCGATAATGTCAACAGCATCAACACCTGCCGCATCCTTATCCTTGAAGTTTTCACCATAAGTTTTTTCTTTGCTGAGAGTTTCATTTGATGAAAGGCAAACAGCACCACTTACAACACCGTCAGAAGTTACACCGCACATAATAACAAAGTCAGTGCCGTAACCTGCAGTTATAAGCTTTACAACATAGCCGAGCCCTGATGTTTCCTTGTGAACCTCAGTTACCGTACCGGGTAAAGTAAGCTCAGCAATATCTGCAACCTCAAAGCCTTTACCCTCGGGCATAACCTCAAGAAGTGCAGCATTAGCAGCAGCATTCTGATTTTTATCAATAACGGGAGCAGTAACAGAGTTTGTAATTGCAAGCAGTAAGGTTATAACCGTACAGATACATACAAATACAGCAAGATTTTTTATGTTCTTTTTCATTATTTCTCTCCTCCTGCCGTAAATACCTTACGTCTTGTCCACTTGCAGATATAAGGATTAAGAATGTTCATAAACAGAATTGCAAAGGACACACCCTCGGGATATGTTCCGAAATATCTTATAAGGCAGGTAAGAAGACCGGCACCGAGACCGAAAATAACCTTGCCCCAAGGTGTGTAAGGGGACGTGGTATAATCGGTTGCCATAAATATCGCACCGATAAATACACCGCCGGACATAAGAAGAGACAATGCGCTGACAGCATCAAAGCCTTCCATAAAGAGAGAGAATACAAATACTGTAGCAATAAACACCACGGGAATCTGCCAGGAAATAACACGGCGAACAAGAAGATAAATACCGCCGAGAAGTAAAGCAGCAACACAGGTTTCACCGATAGCACCACCGTGGTTACCGAGGAACAGATCGAGTAAAGAGGGCATTGCTTCGGCAGAAAGAGGAGTTGCACTTGAAACGGAATCAACGGGGAACGAAGGTACTGCCATTGAACCGAAGGCAACAATCATAAACACACGTGCCGTAATTGCGGGGTTTACAAGATTTAAGCCTATACCGCCGAAGAGACACTTAACTATAATTATTGCAAATAATGAGCCGACACCGCACTGCCATAACGGAATGTCAACAGGGAGATTAAGAGCCAGCAGCAAGCCCGTAACAGCTGCAGATAAATCACCGACAGTCTGGTCTTTTTTCACAATAATATTAAAAATTGCTTCAAAGCCTACAGAACAGATAACACATACGGCAATTACCAACAATGCACGTAAGCCGAAGATAACAGTTCCTGCAACAGCTGCGGGCAACAAAGAAATCAATACATCTCTCATTATGCCTGAGGTGGATTTCCCGCTGTGTATGTGAGGAGAAATCATTACCTTTGTTAAAGAATTCATGATTTGCTTCCCTCCTTTTCAGCTTTTTCAGCTAATAATTTTTTTGATAACTTGTTCATCTGTACAAGAGGACGGTTTGCCGGACAGACAAAGCTACAGCAGCCGCACTCCATACAGGACTGAACTGAAAGCTCTTTCAATGTATCGGTATCTTCCTTCGAATAAGCTTCTGCAATACTTACGGGAGAAAGACTGAAGGGGCAAGTGTTTACACAAGCACCGCAACGGATACAAGCAGTTGTTTTAGGCAGCTTTGCTTCTTTTTTTGTAAGAGCAAGAACTGCATTGGTGTTCTTAAGAACGGGGACATCTGCATTAGGAACGGTAATTCCCATCATAGGACCGCCGTAAATGATTTTTGCAGGATCTTCCTTAAGCCCGCCGCAGAAATCAAATATAACACTAAGAGGTGTACCGATAGGAGCAATTACATTCTGAGGCTTTGCTACTGCACCGCCTTCCACGGTTACACACTTCTGCACCAGAGGCATACCGGTACGAAGGTAAGCTCCGATTTCTGCAACTGTTGTGCTGTTAAGAACTATACAGCCAACATCAATGGGTAACTTATTTGCGGAAATTTTGCGTCCTGTTGTATGGTACACAAGAACCTTTTCGCCGCCCTGGGGATACTTATCGGGAAGAACATTGACCTTCACATCAAAGTCTTTAATGGATGATGCCAGCTCAGTCATTGCGGTAACTGCTTTTTTATTGTTCCTTTCAACACCGATAATAACCTTCTTTACACCGAGATAACGGTTAAGAGCATTAAGCGCTTCAGCCATATCATCTGCACGGGTAAGCATATTTACCGTATCGCTTGTAACATAAGGCTCACATTCAGCACCGTTTATAATAAGATATTCAATCTTTTCAGAGGGAACATCAATTTTTACATGTGTGGGAAAGCCTGCTCCGCCGAGGCCTACAATACCGCTCAGCTTCACAGCTTCAATAAATTCTTCACGGTTATTGATAACGGGAGGCTTAACAGCTTCGTCAACTGTATTTTCTCCGTCAGCTTCAATAACAACCGCTGTGGTGGTTTTACCTGTATACAGAAGATGTTCAACAAGCTTTACCACCTTACCGGATATACTTGAATAGATATCAGATGAAACCTTACCGTCAGCTTCACCGATTTTTGTACCGATTTTAACTACATCTCCTGCTTTTACAACAGGAATTGCAGGTTTTCCGATATGCATTGCCATCGGGATGGTGACAATCTGCGGATTGTCAATACGGACAACCGGATTGTCTTTTGTGCCTTTTCTGTGGGGAGTGTGTATTCCGAGAAGATAAGAACCCATAACAAAAAACCTTTCTTCGATATTTGTCTTATAAAATTATCGCATATGCTGACACATAGATATACATATTAATAATAAGTCAAGCATAAGTTATTGTCAAGCAATAAGTTTGTTTATATTTTGTCAATATCAGAATTATGAACCATTCCCTCAGAATAATGCAGCAATCTGAAAAAAAACCGATGAAGGCTATCCTCATCGGTTTTTGTCATTTATTGAGATTATACGGTCTACTCGTTTTTTTATATCAGTTTTAGCAAAGTAAGTATTTTCAAGCGGTATCCACTCATCAAAAAAGCGCTTTGCAAGAGTGGGAGAATTTCGCACCGTTATTCTTTTCTTCTGATAAACAGCATCAATATCAAGAAATACGGATAAATTATAATATTTTCCGAATGCAGGGTGCATTGAGTATACTCCTTCAACAACCGTCAGCTTTTTCGGCATAACAGTTCTGGGGTTACCTAAAGCCTGTATTGAACAATCAAAAGGTCGGTATTGCACAGGCTCATTATTCTTTAATGAACGAAGCACTTCATCTGCAAAACGTTCTCTGTCAAGGTTTCCCCCGATTTCACTGAAACGCTCGGGAGTGCGCTGCTCGGGACGGAGAAAGAAATCATCCGTATGAAACACATTACAGTCATATACTGCATTCAAGGCTTCCGAAAGAGTAGATTTTCCGCTCGCGCTTCCGCCCTCAATTGCAATGATTACAGAGCCTTCTTTCATACATCTGTCAATTTCGGAAAACACCTGAATAAAGTCTGCATATCTGTCGGAAATTACTCTATATGCAGGCTTATAGGCATTTCTGAAAATATCGGAGTGATGTACAGGAGGACAGCCTCTCCCCTGCCATTCTTTAAGCTTTCTTTCAAAATCTTCATAGTCAATAGGTATTTCACCACTTGAAATAAGCTTTCTTGCAGCCTGAATTTTTTCTTGCAACAAGACTTTTCCGTCGGATTCATTTTTAGCCGAAAGGCAGAATAATTTTGTAAGAGTTTCCGGAGAAAGTCCCGAATTCAGCCACGAAAGGTAAACACGGCTGTATTCTCCGTCAAGTGATTCCTTGAAAGGTGTATCATCCTTTGATATTTTCGAATATTCACTTTTTATATATTCCAATGCGCTGTTTTCATCCGACACAAGATGCTCACAACCGAATGAGCTTTGAAAAATGTACTTAAAAATATCCTCTGCCTGCAGCAAGGGGAAACGATCATAATGATTTATAAGATTCAGGCGGATATCACCGCAACACTTTATGTTTTCAGTCATATTAATCTCTCAGATTCAATATTTTAGGATTATCAAGAAGCATTACAACAACAGGAATTATTACAATCTGTACAAGTATACCCGGTACGGCATTCGTAACTGCCCCTGCAAGGAATGCCGCAAAGGTAAAAGCACCGCCGCTTATACTGAGACTCACGAACATAGCAGCTCCCCATACAAGTCTGCCTGCAAGCATAGCGAAAAGAAGCGAAACATAAGTAAAAGGCTTCTTACGGGGAAGATATTTGTGCATAAGTCCCGAAACAAGACCGTAAGCGGCAAGCTCGAATGACATACAGACTGCAACAGGGAAAAGCGGAGGCATACCAAGGGTTAAAGAACGCAAAAGAGGAGCAATGAAGCCTACCGCAAGCCCATCGGACCATCCGCAGATAAATCCGCAAAGAAGCACGGGAATGTGCATAGGGCAAAGCATAGAACCGATTTCCGGAATCTGTCCCGTCAGAAAAGGCATCACGTATGCAAGAGCCAGAAAAAATGCCGAAAGTACCGTTTTTATAAGTCTGTTATTTTTCATTGTTTCAAGTTCCTTTCTCAAAACACAAAAAGGGTATCACTATCCCTTCTGAGATAATGATACCTTCGTAGTATCTTTCACGTGTAATAAAAAACAAAAAAAGGAACTTCTGTCCCGCCGTTACTCTTCTGAACAACAAAAATATTATATCACAATTTACCAAAAAAACAAGACAAATTACAAAAAAAACTGCCCTTATCAAAGAGCAGTCTTAAATGTTTTACATATACATACGGGTTTTAGCAAACAGTTTTCTTAGAAATTCTGCAATGGGAACAATGAGAAGTCCTGCTACAAAATTTCCTGCACCGTGTACAACATCAAAGGGCAAGCCTGCCACAATCCAGGCTATCATCTGTTCGAAGTCCAGACCGAACATTACTGCCTGCGCCGGAGCATAAAGAGTTCCGAATGCAAAGCCGTGCAAACCGCAGATAACGGGATACACCACACAAGAAACCTTTTTCGGCATATTCTCAGGAAGCATCATAGTAATTCCCCAAAGAATTGTCCATATATAGAGATACGGTACCCACCACATGGAAAAGCCACCAAACAAGCCGTTGAGCAACACATAAATGTACACAGGAATCAGCGCCTTTTTCCGAAGCACAAGGGTATATGCCATTGTCAGCATTCCGAGCAGGTGAATGTTGGGTAAGACTTCCATTAAAATCTTCGAGCAGAACATAAGAGTTCCCAACATTGAGAACACCACAATCTCCTGAACACTCAGAGATTTTTTCTTTTTATCCGTATTGTTTTTACTTTGAGTAAACAAGCTGATATGCTACACCTTCCGTAATTTCTGTGCCGTCAACACCGGTGTTTGCCATTTCGCCGTCAACATAAAAAGCCCAGTAACGCTGATTTACGTCGTAATCAGCAAGAATACCGTTTACCTTCTTTATGTAAAGCCCGTAAGGACCCTCTTCGCCCTCAATAAGTCCGTATTCAAGAAGGGCTTCGCCTACAGTTTCCTTATCAGTCTTTACCGTAAAAGTAACGGTCTTGTCTTCCGCCTTTACTTCGCAAATAACGGTTTTTGCACCCTTGCCGAATTCGGTATTTTCGGTATAGGTGGCTTCTGCCCAAAGACCAGCCTCTTCAGTTGTGTCATTTTCTGTTACTGCGGTAATATCAGCTGCAGGAGCTTCGGTGTTGGTTTCTTCCGTGTTGCCGCAGGCTGCAAGACTCAAAACACAGAAAATTGCAATAATTAATGCGATAAATGATTTGATATTTTTCATTTTTTTCAATCCTTTTTATAAATTTTTATACAAAAGGACAAAATAAAAGTTCCCTTCAGAAAGGGAACTTATGAAAAAACTGCGGTATCCTGCCATACCGGAACAGTCAGACTGCCGCCTGACTTATTTTCACACATATCCCCTTCTTTGCCCAAGAGACTTTTACGTGTCACAGACCGATAAGCATTCCGACTTGACCGAAAAACGGAGTTACGGTAATGGCTGTTGCTGCGGATTTTCACCGCAATTTCCTTATCCCCGGATATAAAAATATACCCGACAACCGATGCGAATGCACCCGATGATCTGCGTCTATTCTTTTGTCGAAAAAATTATACCACACAATTTCCGAAAATTCAATATTTATTCAAAACACTTTATTACGTCTGAGCCTGATTTTACAAGTGCTATAAATTCGTCAATTTCTGCGGCAATTTCGTAAGTGCCCTTGGAATAAACCTTTTTGTCCTTGGTAAGAATCCACTCTCCGTCGGGAATATATACGGTTTTTACAGTCTGTCCCTTTTCCACAATGGGAGCAAAGATAATATCACTTCCGAACATATACTGACTGTCGAGTGTATAACAGATTTCATCATCGGGAAAATCAAAGAACATAGGACGCATTACGGGATAGCCCTTTTCGGAAGCAATATCCATCTGTGATTTTATATAAGGTCTTAACTTCTCACGGATAAAAATGAGATTTTTAAGAATCTCAAAATTTTCTTCACCGAAGCTCCATATTTCATTTGGGTCACCGCTTGGCTCAATAAGTCCCGGTGTCGGCTCAAAATGACGTATTCTTGAGCCGTGAAGGCGCATTACGGGACTGAAAAGCCCGAACTGGAACCAGCGGACAATAAGCTCCTTAAAATAGTCACTTCTGATATCCGCACCGTAAAAGCCGCCGATATCCGTATTCCACCAGGGAATACCGCACATAGAGATATTAAGTCCTGCTTTTACCTGGCAGGCGAGGCTTTCGAAGGTGGATTCAATATCACCCGACCACACAAGAGAGCCGAATTTCTGACTTCCGAGATATGCACAACGAGTAAGAGTTATGATATCTTCACGACCTATGGACTTAAAACCGTCATATGCCATTTTTGAATAATAATAGGGGTACAGAAGTGCTACCATATCAGCTCTGCCCTTATGCCATATGAGATTGTCAAAATGTTCGGGATGAATTTCAGGCTCTGCCTCGTCGAACCACAGCGCATCAACACCGTTATCTATGTAATTTTCCTTAAGCTTTCTCCATACATATTCCCGCGTGGCAGGGTTAGTAACATCAATTTCATTCTGCCAGCCGTAGAAGTCAAAAACTCTGTCGGGACCGCGTGCGGTACGCATCAGCATATTATTTTCTCTCATATGCCAATAGTTTTCACTGTTGTTATTTATTGTGGGCCACATTGAAACAACAAGCCTTGTGTTCATACTGTGAAGCTCGTCCGTCATTGCCTTCACATCGGGCCAGTAACAAGGGTCAAATTTATAATCTCCCTGTTCGGTCCAATGGAAATAGTCGGCAATAATTACAGAAATAGGAATACCAAGCTCCTTATATTTTCTTGCAACTGAAAGCAGCTCCTCCTGTGTTTCATAACGAAGGCGGCACTGCCAGAAGCCTGTTGCCCATTCGGGCATTTCGGGAGCATAGCCCGTCAAATCCGAAAGCGTTGTGCATACCTCCTTCGGAGTACCTGCAATGACAACAAAATCCATAAATCTGCAGCAGTCACAGCTCCAACGGGTGCGGTTATTTGACAGCTCACAAAGTCCAGTTGAGGGATTATTCCATAAAAAACCGTAACCGAGAGATGAATAAACATAAGGAATGGTACATTTTGCATTAACATTTCTTATATCAATTGAAGAGCCTTTAAGGTCAAATTCGTTATCCCAGCTATGACCGAGACCGTAAAAATGCTCGTTGGCATTTGGTTCAAACATAACTCTTGCAGACCAAAGTCCGCTTCCCTTATTATCAAAATGACGGAAATTGCTGTGAAAAGTAAGCTCGGGCTTTTCTTCAAGAATTATCTTGTCATTTTTATAAAAGGTCAATTTCCCGTTGGGCTCAAGCTTAACCTTCAGTGAGCCGGTCTTAAATGTAACGTAATTGTCATATTCTTCAATTTCGGCACTTGTAACACGAGGCATAAGAGTATAATCCTCGTCAATCACCTGACAATCGGGAAATGACTGAAAACGGATGGCATTATTTCCGCAGGCAGTAATTCTTATAAGCTCCGTGTACCGCATCAACCGTATTTCATTTTCCATGATAACAAGATTTTTCATAATAACCTCTCTCCTGTAAGATTTTTCCGAAATAATTATAACACTGTCAGAACAATAAATAAACATAAATTTTTTCACAGATAAAACATAAGGATAACATCTTCTCAGAAGTTATCCTTTGCTTTTGCTTGTTATTCATTATAGAATTCCATTGGGTCAACATTAAGGCATTTGCAAATTTTTATAATTACGTCAAATGATGCTGTGCCCACATCACGGGATAGTAATGTCATTAATGTGCTGTACGGAATATCACTTTCAATTGCGAATTGTCTGAGACTCGGGTATCTGTCTAAAATCAGATTCCGAAGCTTTTGTTCCCGGCTCATTTTGATTCCTCTGCAACAATTACATTGACACCACATTCTTCAAGAGCAATAATCTGCTCTTCAGCACAGTCCCAATCGGTAATAATAGTATCAAATTCTTCAGCATTACAAACCTTAACAAAAGAATTTACGCCGATTTTGGAGCTTGTCAGTAAGAGATATTTTCTTCTACTGTTTTTAAGAACTGTTCGCTGAAATGTTGCAGTTTCATCCGAGCCGTTGGAAAGTCCGAAATTCGCTGTCAATCCCGAGCCCGTAATAAAGCAAACATCAAAATGCAGTTTACTGACAAATTCTATTGCAAAAGTGTCAACAAGAGAGCCGCTTTTACGCATTTTGCCGCCAGCAATATAAACATCAATGTTTTCAAAGGTACGCAGCTCCTTTGCAAAGTCAACAGAATTTACAACTGCGGTGAAATGAATGTTTTTCGGCAAAAGGGATATAACAATGTGCCCGAAAGAACCGCTTGTTATGTAAACGATATCATTTTCCTTAATATTGCTTACAGCAATTTGAGCTATTGCTTTGTAATTGGGGAATATGGGCATAGTATCATACTGACGGTTTAGGGGCGGTATGACGCTTACCTGCCCCAAAAGAATTGCACCGCCGTGAGTTCTTTTGCAGATGCCCTTTTGTTCAAGCAGTCGCAAATCACGTCTTGCAGATTCATCCGAGATTCTGTATTTGGCAGTTATTTCAGCAATTGTAATTTTACCGTTTGTTTTGATTATATCTGATATTTCCTGATGTCGTTCTTCCATGAACATGAGAAAAACCTCCGAATTAAGATTTATTATCGAATTCGATGATTCAATAATACAACACATTCGGAAATAAATCAATATTTTCGGTAATCGGATTTGCGTATATTTAAAACTGCCCTACAACTGTGAGGGCAGTAAATATGGGTTAATCTTAATTATTGTTCTTTCTGTTTTTGTACATTCCCAAAACAGCAAAAACAGCAATTATAAGCATTACAAAAAGAAGAGGTAAATTCAATATTTTATCCGAAACAAAAATAGCAGTCGGACCGTCAGCACCACCTATTATTGAAATGCTTGAGTTTACATCGTGAATTGAATACAAAAAATGCAAATATCTGATAAGCCCACTGATAAAAATGCATATTGACACAACAAAAACTGTAGTAAAAACTGTTATCCGTGTTTTTCTGCGGACTTCATTCTGTTCTGCAATCTGCTTATTGATAATTTCCAGTTTTGCGGACAGAATTTTAAGCTCCGAATCATCATCAGGCTTTATCGTCTCATCAAGAAGAACACTGACAGAAGTATCAAGAGCATCTGAAATACTGATCAGCATTTCAGAATCGGGAACCGATAATCCGTTTTCCCATTTAGATACTGTTTGTCTTACCACATTTAGCTTTGCTGCAAGTTCATCCTGTGATAAACCTTTTGCTTTACGAAGATTTTTAATATTGTCACTTAACATAAGCGGTGACCTCCTTGTAAATAACATTTCGGTGATAATTGTATTTACAATCCTTCATTGCATCAAGCAATGAATATTAACATCTGTCCAGCTGCAGGAAAATTTATTGCCGAATGTAAAAAAATCAATAAATATACCATTTTTTGTAAAAGCCTTACCGACTGCAGTTTTTATAAGCCCTAAGCTTTTACTGATCACATTCTGACGGATTGTTTGGCTGTTCAATTCCAAGCTCTGTTCATTACAGCATAGGTCATTCTTTCCTGAATGGAGGGACCGCCGTGGCCGGTACCGATACCGCCGTGATCGGAAGTTACAATAATAAGCCAGTCTTCTGTTTCATAGCTTTCTCTGCCTTCAATAGCTTTGATTACCTCGTAACCGTAAGCATCCTCTGTATTGAAAGCCTTTTTATAGATAGGATTATTGAAAGTGAATCCGAAATCGTGTCCTGCAGAATCGGTATTCTCATAAACGATAAAAACGAAATCTGCACAACCGGCACTTGTGATTTCTGCCATTGCTCCTTTGTGGATATCACTCTTGTTCTTGCGAAGCTCGAACTTAACGTTTATATTGTTTTCCTCACAATATGCCTTTTCTGCCTTATATGTTGAGTTATCATCTGTAAAATGTCCCTTCCATTTTGTAATGAAAGAAGAGCTGTCAATTGTTCCGTTTTCAACAAGGCTTGTCATAAGTGTTTTGGGTTCAACTTCCTTTGTAATCCCATTACCTGTTATACCGTTAATATCTGCCCACACACCGGTAACAATTGAACACCAGCCGGGAGCAGTGGATGTAGCCTGAGTATTTTCTGCAGGATAATTTACACCGCCGCAATACAGAAGATTCATTGAAGCACCGTTTTTGAGAAGATAAGAAACGGCACCCTCGTCCTTTCTTTCTGCAAGAATATCAGCTCGTCCACCGTCATAGCCGATGATAACAGCCTTTTTCTCTGTTTTTCCTTCAGGAAGCTCGGATGTAAAATGCTCTTTTATGATTTTATAAAGGTCTGTCTGAGGATATGCTGTTTCTATTGTATTCTCATATCCTACAGCTTCAACATTCTGTCTGTAAAATTCCTCGGTATCATTCTTATCTTTTGAATATCTTGTAAGAAAAAAGTAGATACCCGTACCGAGAAGCGCAAGTGCGAGAATTAACGCTAAAACCGTAATTATAATTTTCTTTGTGTTTTTCATTATTATTCTCCTTTTTCTTTGTTTTGTTATTTATGATTTTAGCACTCTCTCAAGCTATTTTCAAGTTACAAAAAAATAAACAGTCTTTTCATTTTTCCGTTACCATTTTTTTGTCTTCATGAGCTTTCTCTAAAATTCCCTCTGCGGTAGCCGGAAATAATTAAAGTCCCCGAAAAATATTTTCTGTTATATCGTTTTTGTTGACATACGAAAAATGTTTGCTTATAATAGTTGCACAAGAAACCGTTGCATATGCAACTATTTGTTTTTCAGAGGTATACTATGTCAAAATTTATGAAAATGCTCAATAATATCAGCCGTTCACAGGCAATTTACAGAAACAACAGGATAGCTGTCGAGGATCTGCAAAGCAGCCATTATGCATTCATATTATCTATCTGCCGTGATCCGGGACGCTCTCAGGAGGATATTGCAAGAGAGCTTTGTGTCAACAAAAGCACGGCAGCGAGAAATATAAATTATCTTGAAGAAAGGGGCTACGTTATAAGAGCTGCAATGCCCAATAACAAAAGGCAGTTTTCCGTATGCCCTACAGACAAAATGCTTGCTGTTCTTCCTGAGGTAAGGAGTGTTTCGCAGGAATGGATGACCCTTTTATCAGAAGGAATACCTGCAAAGGAGCTTGAAATTTTCGACTCGGTGCTCAGTCGTATGCAGGATAAAGCAAGAGAAATCATTGAAAAGGGGGAGGTCATAAAATGAAGTGGGTATTATCATATTTAAGACCGCTCTCCGGAAGACTGACATCCGGCATCACCGTTAAAATTATCGGCACCGTAGCAGAGCTGATTATTCCGTTTCTCTTAAGCTACATTCTCGAAAATGTAATTGAAACCAACAATGCGGGGAGGATAATTTTCTTCGGTGTGCTGATGGCTCTTTGTGCGGTTGCAGCAAGTCTCGGTAATATCATAGCAAACAGAATGGCAGCAAAAACCACAATGATGTTTGCCACCGTAATGCGAAAGAATCTGTTTTCAAAAACACTCTATCTTTCGGCAAGAAGCACCGACAGATTTACAATTCCTTCACTTGAATCGAGAATTACCACAGACACGTATAATGTGCAGAATTTCATCGGAATGATGCAGAGAATGGGTATCCGTGCACCGATTCTCCTTCTCGGCGGCAGTATCATAACACTTCTTATGGACAGAAAATTAGCCCTTGTTATGATAGCTACCCTTCCATTTATATTTGCCGTTGTGTACGGCATTTCCCGTATGGGTGTTCCCCTCTACACAAAAGTTCAGCAGGCAGTTGACTCCATGGTAAGAGTTGTACGTGAGGATGCTCAGGGAATCCGGGTTATAAAGGCATTATCAAAGGTAGATTTCGAAAATTCCCGTTACGATAAGGCAAACAGGACACTTAAGCAAAGAGAAACAAAAGCGGGCACCATAATGGGAATTGTAAATCCCGTTATGACACTTTTAATGAACATCGGCATTGTAGCTGTTATTGCCGTCAGTGCATATTTCGTATCTACCGGACAATCCTCTGCAACAACCGTTATTGCCTTTATGCAATATTTTACACTCATATCAATGGCAATGATGTCACTTTCAAGAATGTTCGTTATGTACACAAAGTGTGCCGCCTCTGCTAAGCGAATTTCAACGGTTTTAGAGGAAGAAAATGAGCTTAAAACGATAGCGGACGGTGATATCAAAAACAAGGAAACTCACATATCATTTGAAAATGTATCTTTTTCATATCTCGGAAAAACCAACAATTTAACAGACATTTCCTTTTCACTTAAAAAAGGCGAAACTCTCGGCATTATCGGTGCCACGGGCAGCGGAAAATCTACAATTCTCCGTCTGCTTATGCGTTTTTATGATACAGATGAAGGTACCGTCCGCATTAACGGCAAGGATATTCGCGCATACACCCGTGAAGAGCTTACCGCTATGTTCGGTGTCGTTTTTCAGAACGATTTTCTTTATGCAGCTACAATCGAAGAAAATATCCGTTTCGGCCGTGATATAGCCCTTGAAGATATTATCAGTGCTGCAAAGATTGCTCAGGCACACGATTTTATTACTTCATTTTCTGACGGATTTTCTCATAGTGTTTCTACAGGCGGCACAAATCTCTCGGGCGGACAAAGACAGAGGGTGCTTATCTCCCGTGCAATTGCAGGAAAACCCGAAATTCTTATTCTTGACGACTCGTCTTCGGCACTTGACTATAAAACTGATGCAAATCTGAGAAGTGCACTATCCGATTCACTTCCCGATTCAACTGTTATAACCGTAGCACAAAGAGTAAGCTCAGTAAAAAACTGCGACCTGATTCTTGTTATTGAAAACGGAATAATTATAGGTAAAGGTAAGCACGAGGAGCTTATGGAAAGCTGTGCAGAATATAAGGAAATAAGCGATTCTCAGATGGGAGGTGCCTTCC
>JAZRTO010000046.1:0-9505 GCA_045652065.1 Acutalibacteraceae bacterium | reverse complement strand
ATCAGATTAAACCGAAAAATCTGTTAATGTTATGTTCAAACTGCAAGGGGCTGTAAAAAAACGAAAGTTTTTTTACAGCTCATTTTAAGGGGATAGAAAAAAATGATAAAGAACGGACAAACCGAGCAAAATCAAGGCTTTGCCTTGTTTTTTGCTTGCCCGAAGGCAGGGAAGGTACGTCGAGAGGGCAGGTTGTGCGTAGCATAAAACATAATATTTTTAATAATTTCTGTTTCTTTGGATTATTTCAGGGGTTCTTACAAGTATCACACTTGTTCGAACCCCTTGAGTTATTTTGTTTTATGCGATCTTCGCTTTTTTTACATCCTCTTTTGTTTATTCTTCTGAAATTTTACGAGAAACACAGGTACTGCAATTTCCCTGACAGGTCTTGCTGTCGGGACAGCCGATGCATTTTCTGCCCTTTTTCTTTGACATATAAATGTATAGACATGCAAGTCCCACAATGAGAAGCACAATAAGGGTTATAATGATATTATCTGTCATACTTTTATCCTCTGTTTTTTATTTTTCATTTCCTTTTTATCTTTGCTTTCACCTCTGACCGCAAGAACCGTCAGTACACAAGCGAAGACAATTACAGCAATAAGACCCGGAATAAAGCCTGCACCTAAGGACCTTTCGGAAATTAATGTACCGCCCTGATATACAATGAAGCCGAGAGAAAAGCCGGTCATAAGCTGAAGAGCAATTCCGCCCCAGAACCACTTTGCACTCTTGATTTCCGCATTCATAGCACCTATGGCAGCAAAGCAGGGAGGGGTAAAAAGGTTAAATATAAGGTATGAAAGTGCCGCAGCCTTTGAAATAGCCATAACACCTGCAATCTCGGCACCTGCACCCTCCATCATAGCAAGCTCTTCGGTATCAATAAGATTATGAAGTCCTGCAAAGCACACGGCAAGTGTTCCCACAACATTTTCCTTTGCAATAAAGCCGGTTATCACAGCAGCTGCAAGCTGCCAGGAAATAACACCGACAACAGGTAAAAGAACATATGAAAAGGGGCCTGCAACAGAAGCAAGAATTGATTCCCCTGCCGCTTCCGCTACAGTCAGCTTCCATGTAAATGACTGCATAATCTGCACAACAGTGTTGCACACAAGAATGATAGTGGCAGCTTTTACAATGTAGGCCCAGCCACGGGAAAGCATTGATTTTACAGCTCTTGTGAAAGAAGGAATTTTGTATTCGGGAAGTTCAATAATAAAATAAGATTTACGCTTACTGTTACCGGTTATCTTATTTATGATAAGCGCACCGAAGAATATTATTGCAATACCCATAAAATACATAAGGGGACCTACCCAGGAAGCATCCGAGAAAAAGGCTCCGGAGAAAAGTGCAATTACTGGAAGCTTTGCACCACAGGGCATAAAGGGGGCTAACATCGCCGTTGCCCTTCGTTCCCTTTCATTTTTTATTGTACGGCTCGCCATAATACCGGGAATTGCACATCCGGTTCCCACAATAAAGGGAATTACGGATTTTCCCGAAAGTCCCACTTTTTTGAAAATGGGATCAAGCACAACGGAAACTCTTGCCATATATCCGCAGTCCTCAAGAAGCGCAATAAGAAAATACATCACCATTACAAGCGGCAAAAAGCCGATAACAGCTATAGCACCGCCGATAATTCCGTCAACCAGAAGTGCGGAAAGAAATGGATTTGCATCAGTAAAAAGCTCTGCTATCATTTCCTGACCCTTTTCGAGAGTAGCGGTAAGAAAATCTGCAATCCACACACCGGGACCTGCCTGAGAAATCCAGAAAACAAGAAACATCACTACGGCAAAAACCGGAATTCCGAAACGTCCGTCTGTAAGAATTTTATCAATCTTATCCTGAGAATTTCTGTCGCGCGTAAGAATCTTACGCTTTTCAGTTTCCTTTACAATCTTATTAACATAAGAGAAGCGTCTTTTGTCTGCTTCCTTGTTTTCCTTTTTATCCGCTTTATTAATGATACCCTCGGAATAAGGAGCTTTCTGCCCCTTTCCGGCAACAGCGACTGCGCTTTTTATAAGCTCATCAAGTCCTTCATTAGTTGTGGTAACAGTTTTGATTACCGGACACAAGAGCCTTTCACTTAAAAGCTTTTCATTAATTTCTGTTTCCTTTTTCTTGTTTATATCGACCTTATTAAGAGCTACAACCACAGGAATACCCAGCTCAAGCAGCTGTGTGGTAAAAAACAGACTTCTGCTTAAATTTGTAGCATCGACTATATTTATTATAACATCGGGCTTTGAATTCTTTACATATTCACTGGTAACAGACTCTTCCGAGGTAAAGGGAGACATTGAATATGCACCGGGAAGATCAACCGCAACAATATCCTGCCCTCCCGCATAAATCTTTTTTACGGGTGCTTCCTTCTTATCTACCGTAACACCCGCCCAGTTACCTACCTTTTCATTTTTACCCGTAAGCGCATTGAACATTGATGTTTTGCCGCTGTTAGGGTTTCCCGTAAGAGCAATTCTCATATTATCCTCCAAAAATTCACAGAGTTAGCTTTTGCTAACTGTCACTTCAAAAAAAAGCAGAAATCAGAAGATTTCCGTTTTTTATCCTATCTCAATTGCTGACGCAAGCGCCTTATCTATTGTATATCTGCCATCCTTTATTGCAAGAACAAGACCGCCCCTTATATGTGAAATAACGGTAACGGGCTCTCCTTCAAAGCATCCCAGTGAAAAAAGAAATTTATCGGTTTCTTCATCATCTGAAAATACATTTTTCACAAAATACTCTTTCCCTTCAAGGGCATCAAGAAGTGTCATATTTCTCTCCAAAAAACACAATTAGCAACTGCTAACTGCTTGATCCTTAAAAAGTTAGCCTACGCTAACCGAACAAATATTAACATTATTCAGACAAAATGTCAATACTCGATATTGCATTTTATGAAAAAATACTTTATTTAATAACTTCCCATTCCCTTTTTCTTTACAACTAAAGGAAACTGTGATAAAATGACCTTCAAGAGGTGAAGCCTTATAGAACTTTATGAAAATGCCCGTGACTGCGAAAAGGTACTGCTGATATCCGTAGATACGGGAGAATTTGATGCAGAGGTATCCGTCGGTGAATTAAAGGAGCTGGTACGCACCGCAGGCGGAGAAACCGAAGCCGTAATTATACAGAAAAGACCGAAGCCCGACAGCGTTTCTTATATCGGCTCGGGAAAACTGGAGGAAGCTAAAGAAATCTGTGAAAATGCAGAAATTGATGTTGTTATATGTGACGGCGAGCTGACTCCCACACAAGGAAGAGTTCTCGAAAAAATACTAAAAACAAGGGTAATTGACCGTACGGTACTGATACTTGATATTTTTGCAAAAAATGCCCGAAGCGGTGAGGGAAAGCTGCAGGTAGAATTAGCACAGCTCAAATACTCACTCCCCCGTCTTCAGGGACAGGGTACGGCTATGTCAAGGCTGGGCGGCGGTATAGGAACCCGTGGTCCCGGTGAAACAAAGCTTGAAAGTGACAAGCGTCATATAAGACGAAGAATACACACACTTGAAGAACAGCTTCATGAGCTTTCAAAAAGAAGACAGCGCTACAGAGAAAGACGAAAAAAGGACGGTATTGTAACGGCAGCAATTGTCGGTTATACAAATGCCGGAAAATCCACACTTCTCAATACACTTACTGAGGCGGATGTGCTTGCGGAAAATAAGCTCTTTGCAACCCTTGACCCTACCGCCCGTGCAATACGTCTTCCCGACGGAAGCGAAGTAATGCTCATTGATACTGTAGGCTTTATATCCCGACTTCCCCACTTCCTTGTTGAAGCCTTCAAGTCTACACTTGAGGAAGCAACAAATGCAGATATTCTTCTGATCCTTTGTGATGCATCCGACCCCGAATGCGAAAGTCAGCTTGAGGTAACGAAGGAAATACTAAATGAGCTGGGGGGCGAGGGTAAGCCGGTTATTACTGTTTACAACAAGTGCGATATCGCAGACTCTTACCTTCTTCCCGTAACAAAAAATACGGTAAAAATATCAGCACTTAAGGGAGTTGGGATAAACTCACTTTTAGAGTGCATATCGGAAAATATGCCTGCAACAAAAAAGAGAGTTCTGCTTCTGATCCCCTTCAAAGAAGGCTCACTTGCAAATGAAATAAGAAAATCATCAAGAATTCTCAAAGAAGAGTACCGTGCTGACGGTCTGTTCTTTGATGCGATAGTTGATGTTGGAATAATGTACAGAATACTTGACTATATTATCTCAGAAAAGGAAGATGAAAAATGAAAAGATATCTGATTATCAATGCAGATGACTTCGGCATGTGCCGCAGTGCAAACCTTGCGGTTTATGACCTTTTTGAAAAGGGCGGCATTACATCCGCAACAATTATGGCTCCCTGCCCCTGGGCTAAGGAAGCCGCAGTATGGGCGGCTGCCCACCCCGAATATGCAGTAGGTCTTCACCTTACAACTACAGCTGAATGGGGAAATTACCGTTGGACTCCCGTTGCAGAAAATGTACCTTCCCTTAAGGATGAGGAAGGCTTTATGTGGCACGAATCCGACCAGTTTGAAGAGCATGCTGACCTTGAGGATGTAAGAAAAGAGATAAATGCACAGTATGACAGACTCGCTCAGTACGGTTTTACCCCCTCACATTTTGACAATCATATGGGCTCTCTTTACGGAGTGGCAACAGGCAGATTTGAGCTTCTTCAGCTTACAATTGAAGAGTGCGCAAAGCACGGCGGTATGCCCTTCCGCTTTCCCTCAAAATTCACCGATGAACAGTTCGGAAACAAAATGCTTGACATAAACGTCCCCAAGGAAGCAGTAACCGCACTTATTGAACCTATGGTCCAGGGCGCAAATGCTGCAGGTGTTGCAATTCTTGACTATCTTATGCCCGGTGACTGGAATGGTCCTCAGAGCGAAAGCTACGAAAACTTCAGAGAATATATCTTTGAAAAGTATCGCTCATTCCCCGAGGGTATCATTGAAACCTACATTCATCCCGTTATTGAAACAGAGGAAATCAAGGGAATATGCGGTTCATGGCAGAGAAGAAACTGGGAATACAAGCTTTTCTCCGATCCCAAGACTCTTGAATTCATAAAGTCACAAGATATCCAGCTTATCAATTACCGTGACCTTAAGAAAATGAGATTCGGTTAATATGCAGAATTTAATGAGCCGTATGCGCGCGGCTATGGAAAAATATAATATGATTGACGAGGGCGATGTTGTAGCAGTAGGTGTATCGGGTGGCAAGGATTCCCTTGCACTTCTTTATGCACTCTCCGAAATGCGAAGATTCTATCCCGTGAAATATGAGGTAAAGGCAGTTACTGCCGATATGAGATTTTTCGGAGAAAAAACAGATTTTTCGGAAATTTCCGCCCTTTGCGAAAAGCTGGGTGTAGAGCATATTATAAGAGAAACCGAGCTCTATCACATCATATTTGAAACAAGAAAAGAAAAAAATCCCTGCTCTCTTTGTGCCCGAATGAGAAGAGGTATTCTTCACGATATGACAAAAGAAAACGGTTGCACAAAGCTTGCATTGGGACATCATATGGACGACGCAGCAGAAACATTCATGATGAATCTGCTGTCAGGCGGCAGAATTGAAAGCTTCCGCCCCGTTACATATCTCTCAAGAAAAGATCTTACAATGATAAGACCTATGATTCTTGCAACGGAAAAGGAAGTGCTGTCCGCCGCAAGAAAAACGGATTTACCAACTGTGGAAAGTCCGTGTCCTATGGACAAAACAAGCAATCGTAACGAAATGAAACAACTGTTAGCAGATCTTGATAAAAAATATCCCGCCTTAAAAGAAAAAATAACCGGCGGTTTACAGAAATCAGGTCTTTGCGGTTGGTAAGAAATGAGGTAATTATTATGAAATATTGCGTTGTTCTTTATGACGGAATGGCAGATTATCCCGTAGATGCCCTGGGCGGCAAAACTCCCATGGAGGTTGCAAACAAGCCTTTATTTGACAAAATGGGACTTAAGGGTGAGGTAGGTCTTGTAAAGACTGTTGATGACTCATTAAAGCCCGGAAGTGACGTTGCAAACTTAAGCGTTTTAGGCTATGATCCCACAAAGAGCTACACCGGCAGAAGCCCTCTTGAGGCTGTAAGCATCGGTGTAAAGCTTCTTGATACAGATGTAACTCTTCGCTGTAATCTCGTAACTCTCTCCGATGAAGAAAAGTATGAAGACAAAACCATGGTTGACTACTCGGCAGGAGACATTTCAACAGAGGATGCCGCAGTTCTTATAAAGGCTGTCGAAGAGCATTTCGGAAATGAAATTTTCACCTTCTATCCCGGTGTTGCATACCGTCATTGCCTTACCTGGCACAACGGTACAACAGAGCTTGGTAATATGACTCCCCCTCACGACATTTCAGGCAGAGTTGTAGGCTCGTATCTTTCCGACAGCGAAAATGCAGAAGAGCTTATCAGAATGATGAAGGAAAGCTATGATTTACTTTCAAAGCATCCTCTCAACCTTGAAAGAGTAAGTAAAGGACTTCGTCCTGCAAACTCAATATGGCTGTGGGGAGAAGGCACAAAGCCTCTTCTTGATAATTTCTATGAAAAATACGGACTTCGCGGCTCAATTATATCTGCTGTTGACCTTCTCAAGGGCATCGGTATCTGTGCAGGAATGAACACTCCTGAGGTTGAGGGCGCCACCGGCTACATTGACACAAACTTCAAGGGCAAGGCTGAATGTGCAGTTGATGAATGGGCAAAGGGTCAGGACTTCGTATACATTCACATTGAAGCTCCCGATGAATGCGGACACAGAAACGAACCCGAAAACAAGGTGCGCTCAATTGAGATTATCGATGATCAGGTTCTTACAATTGTACTTGCTGCCCTTGAAAAGTACGATGATTATAAGGTTATGATTCTTCCCGACCATCCCACTCCCATCAAAACAAACACCCACGCAAGAGATCCGGTTCCCTATATGATTTATCATAAGAGCAAGGAAATCACGGGTGTAGAAAATGTAAATGAGAACACCGCAAAGGCAACAGGAAATTACTTTGCAAGCGGAACAGAATTAATGGAGCACTTTATAAAAGGTTAAAAAAACGGGTATCAGCCATATGGTTGATACCCTTAAACTTTTAAAATTTCACGGGAGGGGGTGCTCCCCTCCCGAGAATATTGCTTTGGATTTCAAATTTTACCCTACAGTACCTGTAAAGATTTCTTCTGTAAGAGTTTCGACTTCTGAGGAAGCTTCATCTTTTGTAAAAGTCTCATTCTCTGATGAAGTTTCTTCTTCTGATGGAGCTTCATTTTCTCCGATTGTTGCAACAAGCTGATAAAAGCTTTCCGCTGCTTCACTTGCAGCAAGACTTAATATAACCGTACCGTCATCAAGAGCCTGAATTGATGCGATATGTCCGAAGGCATTGTCTGTGTAAGTGTAAATTTCACCGGTCTTTGTGTCAATAATTCCGAGAGAGGGCTTACCGAGATTGCTTCTGCCTCTGATAATGCAATATCTTCCGTTATCACTTGCCTTGAAAAGATCGGGGGTAAAGGAGGTTTTGAACTCTTCATAATCGAACTTTACGAGTTTGCCGGATATTATATCATAAATATCGCCTGATTTTTTATTAAAAAGCTTTGTACCGGAAATAATAAAATCCTCATTAAGAGAGCCATCAAAGGAAATAACTTCCTCTGATTCGCCATTCTTATATTTCATAAGAGCAAATGCTGATGTAACAGTCTCGGTATCTGTAGTTGTATCAGCTGACGTACCCGTAGCTGTGGTTGTTTCTTCTGTCACAGCCTCGGTCTCTTCCGTTTCCTTAAGGGCAAAATAGAAAATACCGTCTTCTGTTTCCCAGAAATTAAGAGATGCTATATCAAGAATATATCTGTTGTTGTCAACATTCTCACCTGATCCGCCGCTTACAAAAATATCAACCTTCTCGGAATGTCCGTAATCGTTATAAAAACGGGAGGAAAAGAACAAAATCTTATCATCCGTCTGGTGAAGAATACTGTCGGTAAACATCTTATAGTCTGATCTGAGTCTTGCGCTGAGGTCTACTATTCTCTGATCCTCATTAAGGAAATTATCTGTTTCCTTTGATTCATAGAGATAAAAGCTTTCACTGTAAACCTTGTTTTCATCATAGAACCGAGCCTTTTCAATGTCTGCAAGAAGCAAAAGATCGCTTTTTGAATCATAAGCCTCAAACTGATCTGTTACCTTGAAAAATGCATAATCATAAAGATATACATCCGGGTGATTTTCGTTTGTAAAGAGTCCGTAGCCTGCGGTCTGTCCGTCAATCTCGATATAGTGAATGGTTGCGGGAAGCTGCTGTCCGCTGCAGGTAACGGTAACATCAAAGGTCTCTTTTCCGTCAAGCTGCTTTATCTTACCTTCGGAGGCTTTAAAGAAATTTACATCACCTGACTTACTCATAGTGTAAAAAACATTGTCTATATCTGTTTTAAGAAGCGGAAGACCTGCATCGGAATATGTTGAGAAGGTCTCATCAAGAGAAGCCTTGGGAGCTTCACCCGCAGTTGTTTCCTCCTCATGCTCTCTTACCATCTTGTTGATATCGACAACTCCCGTAACCGTAATTACGGCAAAGACAGTAAGCACAACAAGAAGCAGACTGAGTAATGTTTTATATCTTTTTACCATAAAAATTGATCTCCTTAAAGCATATAATCGGTAGTATCGTAAAACTCGTTATCCTTAATGTAAACTCTCGGTACTCTCCTGCTGAGAGAACAAAGAATTTCATAATTTATTGTATCGGCACTTTTTGCAATTTCACCAACATCAAGATATGCACCGTTGTCAGCACCGAAAACAGTTATTGTTGTTCCTTCCTTTGCGCCTTCAATACCCGTAACATCAATAATTGTCTGATCCATACAGACATTTCCCAGCACGGGAGCCTTTTTACCGTTGACAAGCATATACATCTTATTTGACGAAAGTCTCGGATAACCGTCGGCATATCCGAGAGGCACGGTAGCAACAAGTCTTTCCGTGTCGCTGACCGAGGTACCGCCGTAGCTGAAGGGTGTTCCTGCCGGAACCTTTTTTACCATCGAAATGACGGTTTTCAGTTCCATAACGGGCAAAAGCTTTATGGGGCGTCTTGTATATTCGGAAGGATAGTGTCCGTAAAGAATAAGACCTGCGCGCACCATATCAAAGTGCATTTCGGGGTAATTAAGAATTGCTGCCGAATTACTGCAATGTCTTATACTGAATTCAATTCCCAGCTGCAAAAGAGAATCGACACAGGTACAGAAAAGCTCATACTGAAGCCTTGTAAAAAGCTCTCCGTTTTCACCGTCTGCCGAGGAAAAATGAGTAAAAATTCCTTCGGGATTTATTCCGGGCAGAGAGCATACAGCAGCAATTTCATCAATAATCTCAGCATCCTCAACACTGTCCTGATAACGGAAGCCGATTCTTGACATTCCC
>JAZRTO010000045.1:0-2862 GCA_045652065.1 Acutalibacteraceae bacterium | reverse complement strand
GGAAACGGTCTTGGCCTTGCTCTTGCAAAAAGAATAGCCGACATAACCAACAGCGAAATTCAGGTTGAAAGTGAGCCGGAAAAGGGCTCTGCATTTACTGTAAGAATTCCGCTTCAAGCAGCTGATTAATAAGCTTTCTTCTTCATCTCCCTTTTTAAAAACAAATAGCCTGACCTTTGCGTCAGGCTATTTGTTTTATTTTATACATTTTAATCCCATTCAAGACCCGTAACCTTATCAAGGTCAACACCCTTGGTATCATGGGTGTTTTTAATAAGGGCAATAAGAGTGATAATAAAGCTGGGCACAAGAAGACCGAAGGCAACGGCAGGAATTGAAGCATTGCCGAAAATCATAGTGATGGGCACATAGAAGGTGTAAGCAATAGCATAGCCTGCAAAGCCCACAACGGTCTGTGCAGATGAGGCCGAGGAGCGCAGATTGGTAGGTGCAGATTCACTCGCCATCATAATAAGCACATCGTTGGTTGAATAGTAGCTGCCCACAAAAGCACCGCAAAGGAAGCCTATGACGGATGGGTTAAGAAGATTGAACTTTGCGCCGAGAACAAAGCCTATAAAGCTTGCAAGACAAACTGAAGCAACAGTTATTGCAGCTGCCTTTCTTCCCTTAAGGTCAGAGATAAAGCCCATAATAAGCTGAGCCAGTGCAGAGCCTATGGGAAAAAGAATAAGTGCCTGAGTAACCTCGTTGACGCTTACAAGGTTGAGAAATTCATCGGTAATACCGCCGTGAACACTTTCTGCATAGCAGTAGGTAAGAATTGTCTGATAGTCAAGACTGCCGATGCAGCCGATACCTGCAAGGGCAAAGCAGATATATACCCAGCGAAGCTGCTTGTGCTTCATACCGAATTTGAGAGCTGCAATAAGACCGCCCTGAGCATTCTGCTCTTTTTTCTTTGCCTCCTGCTCAGCCTTAAGCTCCTCATCTGTCATGCGCAGATAGCGAAGGCGGGATTCTATAAAGGCATCGGTTTCTCTTGCAAACAAAAGCGCTATAAGGCTGACTATAATGCCGACTATTGCAGGAATGAGGAATACATTACGCCATTCAGATGCACTGTGCATAAGCATACGGCGGAGAATAGGCACGAGCATAACTGCCATATTGGCAAAGAATTTTATTACCGAATATGTAATTGCACGCTTTTTTGCAGGTGATGATTCCATAATAAACACAACATGCATATCGTGAGGCACAAAAAACAGAATCATACAGGCACCAATGGCGTACATAAGCACATTCTGTGAAAGGAAGATTACAAACATCGCAATACCCATACCGAATGTATTTACAATAAGCAGCAGCTTTCTGCCGTAACGGTCAGCAAGAGGTCTGTATAAAAGACCGATAATCTGAAACGGAATTGCAACAACCTGAAGAAGGTTCAGAATTGTAACAGAGCTTGCACTCTGGAACAGATCGTTTGCAATTTCGGTTTTCATAAGCGTACCTATCTGTGATGCAATTTCGTCAACAGCATAAATAAGTGCAATGATTAAAACAAGATACCAGAAATATGTTTTACCCTTCGGTCTTGCCTGCTGCTTTTCCCAGCGTCTGATTTCCTTCTCCTTTTTCAGCTGAAGCTTTTCAAGCTTTTCAGGAGTCATAAGCTTTGCCATAATATTTTCTCCCTTCGGCAATTTTTCTTACCTGTTAATTATAAGACAACAAAGAAAAAGTGTCAAGGGCAACAGATACCCCTGACACTTAAAATTTCTGCGTTGTAAATAGATGTGACCCATTTTTTGTAAAAAATAAAGTCAAAGTATAGTATCATGTTTTTGGAAGCCTTTGAAGTGGAGCGTAGCGTAACGAAAAAGGCTTCCAAAAACGGCGTTGCTCACGCCGCCTGTTTCTCCTGCAGTAGTTGAACAGGGCTTTTTCTTCCAAGTGTCCGCATTGATTTATTATTGCTCCAAATAAGATGTTTTGCCAGTTTATCATTTAGCTCTTCAACACTTTTGAAGGTTTCCCAATCATAAAAATATCGTTGATCATTTCTATGACTTCTCTCAACTTTACCATTATGCCAAGGTGTTCTCGGTGGAATAAGTTTATGATTTATTCCAAGTTTTGTAAGTGCTTTATCAAAAGGACAGATTTTATCATCACTGATAAACTTGTAGGTAAATTCTGTACCATTATCTGTTTGTATTGTTTTAATTTTAAACGGAAACACCTTAATCAACATAGCAAGAAACCTGACTGAATTTTCAGGTGTATGTTCCTCAAAACCAAAAACAAATCTCATTCTTGTACATTCGTCTATTGCCGTCCATTGATAAAGATGCTTTTCATCTCTTAAAACTTTACCTCTTAAGCAGTTATACGGTACTTCTTTTACATCAATTTGTACCTTTTCGCCCGGCTCAAGCAATTCAGGATACCGTCTATGCACACGACTTTTCTTTTTAGTAACTTTCTGTTCTTTTAAACCTAATCTTTTTGCTGCATACACCATTCCCGAAAAGCTTCTTGTATAACCCTTGCGAATTAGATCGTCATACACTCCATCCCATCCATATCGGGCATAACACTTTTTAAATGAGTTTTTTATCTGCTTCTCTTCTTTTTGTGTATGTCTTTTGGGATGATTGTGCGGTCTGTGTGATTTTTCTAACATTGATTGCCAGGTTCCGTCGTACTTTTTGCACCAACGTTTTACACTTGACAAGCTCACTCCATACATTCTGCTTGCCTGACTTTTTCCGTTTTTCTCTGCGTATTTAACTATGACTTGCTTTTTCTTTGCTTCTTGTGTTATCATATTCATGAGAAGTACTTCTTTCTTACGGTAAATGTTTTGTAGCAGATTCATTATACCATATTTTG
>JAZRTO010000044.1:0-1852 GCA_045652065.1 Acutalibacteraceae bacterium | reverse complement strand
TTAGCGTCAACACCCTTACGGATAGCTTCCATCATCTTTCCGAGGTGAACGAACTTGTAGCCGATAACCTGATCGTCTGCGTCAAGAGCCATCTTTGTGATGTAGCCTTCTGCAAGCTCGAGGTATCTAACGCCCTTAGCCTTTGTGCTGAAGAGAGTACCAACCTGGCTGCGAAGTCCCTTACCGAGGTCTTCAAGACCTGCGCCAACGGGAAGACCGCCTTCTGAGAAAGCTGTCTGAGTTCTGCCGTATACAATCTGAAGGAAGAGCTCTCTCATAGCTGTGTTGATAGCGTCACAAACAAGGTCTGTGTTGAGAGCTTCAAGAAGAGTTTTACCGGGGAGAATTTCAGAAGCCATAGCTGCTGAGTGAGTCATACCTGAGCAGCCGAGTGTTTCAACAAGAGCTTCTTCGATAATGCCGTTCTTGACATTAAGAGTAAGCTTACAAGCACCCTGCTGGGGAGCACACCAGCCCACACCGTGAGTAAGACCGCTAATGTCTGAAATCTGAGTAGAATGTGTCCATGCGCCTTCCTGAGGAATGGGAGCACACTTGTGTCCTACGCCCTTGGCAACAACGCACATATTCTGTACTTCATGTGAATAGTTCATTGGAATTATCTCCTTTCAATTTTTACATCTTTTTAATTATACAAGCAAAAGTGAATATTTTCAAGTATTTATTCCTTTAATTATGCTCATTTTTCGGCAATATTATTTGCAAATTGTGTAACATTGTGCTAACATATACGGGAAATTACGCACGGAGATGACAATAAATGACTGCAGTTTTAATAAATGTGGCAACAGTACTCATAGGAAGCACCGTGGGACTGCTGCTGAAAAAGGGGATTCCCGAAAGGATTTCTAAGGCGGCAATGACGGCTATCGGTCTTTGTACCCTTTACATCGGAATTGACGGTGCACTTCAGGGGGAAAACACTATTGTGCTGATTCTTTCAATGGTTTTCGGTGCTGTAACGGGCACGGCAATTGACATTGACAAATGGCTTGACAGAGCAGGAGAATTCATTGAAGGCAAGGTAAAATCCAAAAACGAAAAGACCTCTGTTGCCTCGGGCTTTGTAACGGGCTCACTGCTTTTCTGTGTAGGTGCAATGACCGTTGTAGGCTCGCTTAATGCAGGACTTTCGGGGGATAACGAGCTTCTTATTACAAAATCGATTCTCGATCTCATTTCCTCTTGTATGCTCAGCTGTACTCTCGGAATCGGCGTTATGTTCTCCTCAATATTTGTGCTTCTTTATCAGGGCGGACTTGTGCTTGCCGCAGGACTTCTTCAGAACCTGCTTACGGACACGGCATTGGTTTCCGAAATCACCTCGGCAGGCTCTGTTATGATTGTGGCTCTGGGGCTTAACATCCTCGGTATCACAAAAATAAAGGTTGCAAATCTTCTTCCCGCACTTCTTTTTGTTCCCCTTTTCTACTGGCTCACAGGCTTTCTTCCTTTATAATTACAATCAAAAAATCAAGGGTATCAACCAAACGGCTGATACCCTTTTTTGTTGCTATTAAAAATTTATTTGCTCTTTCTTGCTGCGATTTCTGCAACCATTTCTCTCTGCTTCTTCTCTGTGATTGTGTAGAAGAACATAGGAACTGCGCAGGCAAACATACTTACAACACCGGAGATAATAAGCACGGTCCAGAGAGCATCGGGATTTTCAACCTCGTATGTTCTTGCGTTAATGCCTGCAATTGCCATTGACATAACACCGATGAAAGCGCCTACAGCCATACCGATTTTGTTGATAAGAGTCTGCATTGCGAAGCAGATACCCTCACCTCTCTCGCCTGTCTTCCATTCGAGATAGTCAACTGTATCA
>JAZRTO010000043.1:0-30493 GCA_045652065.1 Acutalibacteraceae bacterium | reverse complement strand
AATTGAAGTTTTGTGCATGTTTGATGTTGACACCGACAAACCTATGTGATATAATTTCATCAATAAAAGGGGTAAACCCTAAATACAAGAAAGGAAATTTCCAAAATGAAGAAACTTATTGCTATTCTTCTTGCACTCACTTTCTGTGTAGTATGCTTCGCATCCTGCGGCGGTACTGACACAGCAGAAACAACAGCAGCAGCCGGTGACGAAACAACAGCAGCAGCCGGCGACGAAACAACAGCAGCCGCTGAAGACACAACTGCTGCAGAAGCAGACGTAACTTACGGCGACAAGACATTTGAAAACATCAAGGTTGGTACCGGCGGCACAACAGGTACTTACTATGCATTTGCAGGTGCTTCCACCCAGGCTATCACAACCGACAACTACAATTTCGAGGTTGTTTCCACAGGTGGTTCACAGGCTAACATCGAAGGCATTGATGACGGCGACTATCACATGGCTACTGTTCAGAACGACGTTATGAACTATGCTTACAACGGAACAAACGGATTCTCCGCTCCCATCAAGTCCTTCTCCGCTATCGCTTGCATTTATCCCGAGGTTTGCCAGCTTATCGCAACTGAAGCATCAGGCATCAAGACTGTAGCTGACCTTAAGGGCAAGAACGTTGCTATCGGCGATGCAGGCTCAGGTGTATTCTACAATGCAACTCAGATTCTTGCAGCAGCAGGTATTGACTACGAAAAGGATATCAAGGCAACATTTGCTTCCTTCGGTGACTCTGCTACAGCTCTCAAGGACGGCGCTATCGATGCAGCATTCATTACTGCAGGTACTCCCACAACTGCTATCACAGAGCTTGCAACTGCTACAAATGTTGTTGCTGTTGACCTTGGCGACGATGTTATTGCAAAGCTTATGAATGACTTCCCCTTCTACACAAAGTATGAAATGACAGCTAATGATTACGCATTCATCGAAGGCACAGTAAATACTGTTGCTATTATGGCTACTTACGTTGTAACAAACGAAATGAGCGAGGATCAGGCTTACGAAATCACAAAGAATCTCTGGGAAAATGCTGATGTTAAGACCTGTCATGCAAAGGCTGCTCAGATGGACATCAACACAACTGTTAACGGTATCGGTGATGTTCCCCTTCATCCCGGCGCACTCAAGTACTATGTTGAAAAAGGCATAGTAGAGGCTGAAGCAGAAGACACAACAGAAGCTGTTGCAGACGAAACAACTCTCGCAGCTGAAGAAACAACTGCTGCTTAAAGCACATTCTCAAAAACAACGGTAATACATGTGCCGCAGTTTTTATAAATTGCGGCACTTTTCTTTGATGTTAAAATGAAAGGGGAAAAATTTTATGGATGAAAACACTGCAAAAATCACAGAAACAGAAGAATTTGTTGATGCGGATAAGATAATGCAGGAATTTGACCGTGAAAGTAACACAAGAGTTTTCACCGGTTGGAGAAAGCATATCATCACGGGACTTCTTTGCTCCTTCAGTGTTTATATGATTTCTATGGCGCTGATTTTTCCCAATGCCACAAAATACACAAAGCTTACAACCTTTATGGCTTTCATACTTTTTATAGGCTATCTTATTTTCCCTGCCTATAAAAAGCAGACAAAACGATTAAACTATGTTCCCGTATACGACATTTTCTTAGGACTTGCAGGTGCGGCATCGTTCCTTTACTATGCAATATGCCAGGAAGAAATTGTTATGATGTCAAGACGAATCGGTACACTGCAGATTATAATTGCATTCATTGCAATTATCCTGCTGGTAGAGCTTGTAAGGCGAGCCGTAGGTCTTCCCATTATTTTCGTTGCAGGCACGTTTATTGTTTATGCCGCAATAAAGGCATTTTCGGAAAATCCCGATAAGGCATTGAGAAATCTTGCATACAGCCTTTTCTATGACGTAGCAAACGGACTTTTCTCAACTCCCGTTTACGTATGCACAACATTTATCGTTCTCTTTATTATTCTCGGTGCACTTCTTGAAAAAACAGGCATCGGCACATTCTTCGTTGACCTTGCAAACTCTATTGCAGGCGGAGCTGTCGGCGGTCCTGCAAAGGTTGCAGTTATTTCAAGTGCACTTGAAGGTATGTACTCAGGCTCCTCGGTTGCAAATACCGTAGGCAGCGGCTCTATCACAATCCCTCTTATGAAGAAGACGGGATATAAGCCCGAATTCGCGGCGGCCGTTGAAGCGGCAGCATCAACAGGCGGACAGATAATGCCTCCCATTATGGGTGCAGCAGCATTCCTTATGGCTGAAATCACAGGTGTATCCTATGCCACAATTGCTGTTACCGCAATTCTTCCCGCAGCTCTTTACTTTACGGGCATTTTCCTTATGATTCACTTTGAGGCTAAGAAATTAGGTCTCAAGGGACTCCCCAAGGATGCTATTCCCAACTTCCTGAAGCTTATTATCTGCAACGGATATCTCCTGCTGCCAATATTTATTCTCGTTATCTGTATGAACTATTTCAGCGCAGGTGTTTCTGCTTGCTTTGCTATTCTTGCTTCTCTTGTTGTAAGCCTTATTCCCAGAGATATTACAACAATGCTTGATATCCAGAAAATTGCGGCTGACAACAAGAAGGGCTTCAGAAAAAAGTTCACCTTTAAGGTTCCTGACAAGAAGGTATTCACAAAGCTCATATTTCCTGCAATTCCCGTTGCAGTAACATTGGGACTCTGGCTTCCCTTCGGTCAGTCAATGATGACAAAGGCTGTGTTTGCAGGTATCGTCTCCTGCTTTGCAGTATCCTTTATTGCAAAGAAGGACACATCACTCTCCCCTGCCATTGTTATTGATTCACTTCACAACGGCGCAAAGAACACAGTAGGTGTTGCAGTTGCCTGCGGTATGGCAGGTCTTATTGCAGGTGTTGTTACAATGACTGCTCTCGGTCAGCTTCTTCTTAACACACTTGTTCCCATTGCTCAGGATAGTATGTTCTTAGCACTCTTCCTTACAATGCTTTGCTGTATCGTTCTCGGTATGGGTGTTCCCACAACAGCAAACTATGTTATTATGGCAACAATCACGGCTCCTATTCTTATAAAGATGGGAATTCCCGCACTTGCTGCTCATATGTTTGTTTTCTATTTCGGTATTGTGGCAGACATCACTCCTCCTGTAGCCCTTGCAGCGTATGCCGGCTCTGCTATAGCAAAGTCAAATCCGCTGAAAACGGGTGTCACGGCAACAAGACTTGCAATTGCAGCATTCATAATCCCCTATATGTTCGCATATAACCCCAAAATGCTCTTTATTGATGCCGGTGTGTTTGACATCGTTTCAATCATAATCACATCCTTTATAGGCATTTATGCGGTGGCTTCGGGTATGGAAGGATATCATTCCGTGAAGCTTCCCTGGTGGCAGAGATTTATGATCCTTGCAGGCGGTATGTGCCTTATTGTTCCCGAAACAATTACAGACATTATCGGTATCGCACTTGTTGCGGCAGTAATCGTTCTTCAGAAGTTTGCTGAAAAGAAGCAGACGACAATCTCAGCCTGACAATTTAACCACAGAAAACACGGCATAGGTCTTAATTGACTTATGCCGTATTTTTATATCCGAATTTACCTATAATCGGCAGACCACGTATCCTCCAACAACGCGAAAAGAAAAAACCTACAGGGAAAGCTCTCTGCAGGTTAATATTATTTATTATTTATTATTTATTATTTATTATATATTATTTCTTACTTCTTCTCATTTCGGCAAGCTGGCGGTAATCTATAAGCTTTATACCGTGAGTCTTAAATGCTGCATGAGTTTCGGGATCCTTCATTACGAGATATTCCCAGTATCTTCTCTGCCATGTTCCCGTAATTGACTTCATTTCGTCTGTGGGCATTGCAGGATGTACGTATGTTTCGGAAATACCGTCGGGAATCTTTATGAGATATTCAATGAAGTTGTACTTGAATTCCTCGTAGGTCTCGCCTGTTTCGATATTTTCGGGGAAAATAAGGTAGTCAGGCATGGGAACATCGTTCTTCTTTCCGAACATGCCGGAAAGCACGCTTGCAACAGAGAAAAGCCATACGGGAGTGCCTTCGGGACACTGAGGAGTGTAGGGCTTTGAGAACATACGGAAGGGATAGCCCTTCTTACCGCAGACTGCAAGAGTCTTGGGAAGCATTAAGAGCTTACCGTTCATTCCGTAAAGGGCACCCATGTGGCTGTCGATATGTGAAGGCTTCATACCCTTGTTTTCACAATATTCAATCTGTGCAATAGTTTCCTTTACAGCCTCGTCATAGTCACAGTGAGCCTCGAAATCCTCGCTTTCGGGCCACATTCTGCCGTGCTCATTCTGAAGTGAAGGAAGACCTGTCATAGCACCCCAGGGGAAGTTTTCCTGCCACTCGTTTGTATGAGTAAGATGTACACCGATAGCAAACTCAGGATGGTCGATTGAGAACTGAATTGCCTCGTCTGCACCGGGGCAGGGAGTCATAATTGTAGATGAAAAAATGGAGCCGGACATAAAAAGGTCCATAACTGCTTCATTAGCAGAATGGCAAAGACCGAAGTCATCAGCATTGATTATAAGAAACTTCTTAGGCATAGGTTTATCTCCTTTATATTTATGTTCTTATATTAACAAAAGTTTGACACAAAGTAAAGCACAAAATTTACTTACGAAATCAGCCAATTATTTATCGTTTGACGGGAAATGTTCATATTTTGTGCAGCTGCTCCGTTTATCCGCAGATAAACGGCTGCAGATGTGCGGAATATGAGCATTTAGCGGAAACATATATTATTTGCCTCAAGTGTGTAATAAAACTAACTTAACAAGGTCTGTACATTGTTCGTCAGAGCAGGGGAAAGTGGGCAGAAATGCCCGTATTTGTTGTTTTCGGCGGTGGCGAATGAGTGTTTCGCTTCCGGTGGAAGATAAAGAAACACGAATGAGGTGAAGAAACACAGAGCAGTGCGCAGCGCTCCAAGCAAGCAATGCGACAATGTTTCTGAGGGAACGGTGTACGATGGTACTCCGAACCGCCGAAAACAAAGCACCTTTCTTATTATAACTAAGGCACATATTTATCAATATTTTAAAACAAGAAAAGACAAGGCAGAAAATATTTTTTTAATGTGCGTCAAAGACGGGGATTTATGGACATCTTTCCGTTAATGATAGCCTAAAAATACTGCAAGCATCATAACCGCTACAGAAATAATACCCTCAATAACAAACAACGGCCAAGAGAATTTCAGCCATTTTGTATAGGACACACCGATAAGCCCGATGGCAATTATCATAATTCCGCTGGTGGGGTACAGAAGATTGGTAAAGCCGTCTGCAAGGCAGAAGGACAGCACAACGCTGTTTGAGGAAAGACCGATAAGATGAGAAAGAGGGAGCACAAGGGGCATTACAAGGAATGCCTTTGCAGTACCCGAGCCTATAAAGAACTCAAGAAGTGCAATGAAAATGAAAATAAGAAGAATTGCACCGTAGGGGTTCATTCCCTCAATAACACCGTGGATATAGTGAAGTATGGTGTGCATAATTTTTCCCGTATTAAGTATGTAGGCAACGGAGATAACAATAACAATAAGGGGAATTGCAGGAGCAACGGTTCTTATCCCCTCTCCGAAGCCCGAGAGGAGATTTTTACCTCTCACACCCGTAACGAGAGCCGCAGAGATACCGCCTGTAACAAAGAAAACCGCAATACCGCCCATAGAGATTACTCCCCCGGCTTCTACAATAAAGTCTGTCATAATGCACAGAAATGCAAGACCTAAGCAGATACCGAAGGCCTTTGCACCCTTCGCGGTATTTTTATCTGCAACCATTGCTTCAACATCGTCTACGGTATATTTTTCCCGAAGTGCCTTGTCACTTTCAAAGGAAAGGCTCTTTTCGGGGTTCTTTTCAATTCTTCTGGCATATATAAAAAGAAATGCATAAAGACCTGCATATACAAGGGCAAAAACAATAAGACGAAGCCACAGTCCCGAGAACACCTCGATATCCCCTGCAAGCTTCTGCACTGTCATAACATTGAAGGGGTTAAAGGTAGCTGCGGTAAAGCCGAAGGCAACGGAAATAAGACTCATACCAAGTCCCACAAGAGAGTCCCAGCCAAGAGCCAGGGATATTGCAACAGCAATGGGGACTAAGGTCACACTTTCTTCAAGTATACCCGCGGTTGAAGCCAGTGCCATACAAAAGAATGACAGCACCGCCATAAGCAGATATTTTTTATGGGAAAATTTCTTAACAACCAATGCAACAAGGTATTTAAGCACCCCACACCGATCCAACAGAAGAAATGTTCCGCCCATAAGGACAATAAAGGCAATTATGAGAATACCCGTCATTCCAGTGTCCCGTGTGTCCTCGTCAACGAACACCATAACAGAAGCGGTAACGATTTTCCACAGGGGCATTGTATAGTCATCTAAGGGCTGATACTCGCTTTCTGCGGTAATTGAAGTCTTCCCCGTATCCTCATCAAGAAACATATTATATTCCCCTCGGGGAAGCAGTCTTGTGAGCGCACCTGCCAAAATGTACACCGCAAGAAGAATTGCCGTAATGCTGATTATTGTTTTTTTGTCGATATAAAGCCCGTCAGACTTCTTCTTTTTCGCTTCCGTCATAATAATCTCCGTTATTACTTCTTAATTTTATCCCAATAATCCTTTGCAGCCTGCTCTGTTTTATTATCCCCCGGGGTGTAGTATCTTCTGTCCTTTATACTGTCGGGAAGATACTGCTGCCGTGTCCAGTGATTTTTATAATCGTGGGGATATTTATAGTGCTGACCCTTTACTTGGGCATCCTCGCCGTCAAAGTGCTTGTTCTGCAGGTGCCTAGGCACAGGGCCCGAATTTCCTGCCCTCACATCAGCCATTGCCATATCAATTGCTGCTTCACCCGAATTTGACTTGGGAGAATTACATACGAGAATAACAGCATCTGCAAGAGGTATTCTCGCCTCGGGAAGACCTACCTGCATTGCCATATCACAGGCGGCTTTTACAATAGGAATAATCATAGGATATGCAAGTCCCACATCCTCCGCAGCACATACCATAAGCCGTCTTGTGGCGGAAATAAGGTCGCCTGCCTCAAGAATACGGGCAAGGTAATGTATTGCCGCATCGGGATCAGAGCCTCGCATTGATTTCTGGAAAGCAGAAAGCAAATCGTAATACTCATCACCTTGTCTGTCATAGTGGGCAGCAGTTCTTGCACTTACCTGCTTTACCGCTTCAAGAGTGATTTTTTTCTTTTCGTTTTTTATAGCTCTCGGGGAGCCAAGAACGGATAATTCAACAATGTTTGCGGCTTTTCGCATATCACCGCCGCAAGAAAGAGAGATGTGAGCTACAACACCCTCTTCAAGCTCAAGCTCCTCGCCCGTTTCCTCTGACATAATGGCAAAGGCTCTTTCAATGCCCGGAACCGCATCCTCGGGAGAAATACTCTTAAATTCAAAAACCGTGGAACGGCTGAGCACCGCCGAATATATGTAAAAATGGGGATTCTCCGTAGTTGAAGCTATAAGAGTGATATCCCCGTTTTCTATGTACTGCAAAAGTGTCTGCTGCTGTTTTTTATTGAAATATTGAATTTCGTCAAGGTATAAAAGAAGCCCGTTAGGTGCGGCAATGGTGTTTATTTCACCGATTACCTCCTTCACATCGGAAAGGGAGGCACTTGTACAGTTGAGAATGTGAAGCCTCTTCTGAGTTGCAGCGGCAATAATCCGCGCAACGGTGGTTTTTCCCGTTCCCGAGGGGCCGTAAAAGATAAGATTGGGAATATTTCCCGATTCTATAATATTGCGAAGAACAGCGCCCTCTCCGAACAAATGGCGCTGTCCCGATATTTCACCGATTGTTTTCGGCCTTATTCTGTCTGCAAGAGGAATTGACATAAATCCACCTTTTTTGTTGTAGGGGAAGGATCTCCCCTCCCGTAATTACGATCTTATAGAATTAAAGAAAGTGCTTCCGAGCGTGTTCTTGCATCCGAGCGCATACTGCCTCTGAGAGCCGAGGTAGTAGTTTTTGCACCTGCTGCTCTGGCACCTCTCATAGTCATACAAAGGTGCCCTGCCTCAATTACAACGGCAACACCCTGAGGCTCGAGATTTTCCATAAGAAAATCTGCAATCTGTGAGGTAAAACGCTCCTGAATCTGGGGCCGTCTTGCAAAATTATCCACAATACGGGCAAGCTTTGAAAGTCCGATAACCTTACCTGAGCCGGGAATATACACAATATGAGCCTTTCCCACAAAGGGAAGAAGGTGATGCTCACACATCGAGTAAAGGGGAATATCGCGTACTACCACCATTTCCTCATTCTTTTCTTCGCTGAAAATTTTAAGATGCTGCTCAGGAGAGCTTTCAAGTCCCAAGAAAACCTCCTCGTACATCCTTGCAACTCGCTTGGGAGTTTCCAGAAGACCCTCTCTGTCAGGATCCTCGCCTATTGCAATAAGAATTTCTCTTACCGCTCTTTCTATTCTTTCTTTATCCATATTAAGCTCCTCAGGGGGTATAACGTACAGTAAAGCAGGATGAAACAAAGGCATTGCCCATAAGCTCAAACTGGAACTGTCTGTAGCCCGTCAGCTCCTTATTACCAACCTTTATTTTTGTTACATAACCTCTGTTCTCATCAATTGAGGCTGTGTGCTCAAGAATCGTAAGCCACTTGGCAGGATTCTTTGAAAGCTTTATTTTTTTATCATAAGCCTTTATAAGCTTCTTCATTTCGGCAGTAGTATATGTAAACTGCTTGACAAAGCCCGGTGTTTCCATATCGAAGTGACTGGGCACGGACTTGAGATAGGGATAATCAGTTCCCCACACTGCATCCGAAGAAGCCGTATTGCCTGCAGCCGTACTGCCGTAAACCGCATATATAGGCTCTTTTTTACCCTTTTCGGTAATATACTGTCCAAGAACCTCGCGGACAGCGGTTTTGAGATTTTTCGGAATTTCTTTATAATCTCCCTCATATGCAAGACCCACGTTCCAACGGCTTTCAATGTTGAAATCATATCTTGCAAGATTGGAGAATATACACAGCGTCATAGCCTTAAGGGTTTCCTGATATTTGCCCGATTCGGTAATACCGTATATCTCCTGATACACCATACGGACCAGAATTTCCTCGGTAGGACGGGGAATAAACTGCCATTCACCCTCCTCCTCGGTTTTACCCTCGGGAATGATGTAAGTGGGATAAATTACCTCTGCGGGAAATTCATCAATAAATCGCACCTGCGTGTCGGTAAAATAATGGTCTATAATTTCCTTGTAATTGTACCCGTGCTTTTCAAGGGCAACGGCACCGTACTGTGAAAGTCCCACACCGTGTCCCCAGCCGTAAACGGTAAAGGTAAAGGTACCGCTTTTTGCCTTTATTTCAGGCTCTTCAGGCAAGGGAACAGCTGAGAAATCCGGTTCGGGATTGAAATTCACATATTTTGAAAAATACTTATCTGCAACCTTGACCTTCATCACTTCCGACTGCTCAAGCCCTACACAAAGCCGAAGCACATATCTTGCATCAAAGGACGAGAACTTCTTTTCCTTTATTCCGCAGATTTTGAGATGACCCTTGGTGTAGGCATCAAGATCAACAACAAAGCGAAGCACCATTCTTGCATCAGCAGATGTAAGAGTGCCGTCACGGTCAGCATCACAGAAAATGTAGTCCGTCTCTTTTGCGGAAGACATTACGATGTTCCCCGAAAGCACAAGACACATACAGACTAAAAATGCCGTAAATCTTAAAATTGTACCCTTAAAATTTCTTTTTACACTCATAACAAATTAACCGTAAAGAATAAATTCACCGGAGGTCATTTCTTCACCTGTGGTTTTTTCTTCTTTGGTGGTGTTTTCTTCCTTAGTAGTCTTTTCTTCCTTGGTAGTCTTTTCTTCCTTAGTGGTCTTTTCTTCGTTAGTAGTCTTTTCTTCCTTGGTGGTCTTTTCGGACTTTGAAGGCTTTTTCTTCTTGGTTGTTTCTTCTTCAGCTGTTGTTTCCTCAGAGGGAAGGTCCTCACCTAAGATATTCTCAAGAGGATTTCCTGCCGGGAAAATCTCCTCCATAATATTATCATACCATGTGCCTAAGGAATAATCATTTGCAACAAAGTACACACCCACAAAAACCGCAAGAGCTGCAATAAATGCAACCACGATACCTATAGCAACCTGATATCTCTTAACTGCAGCCTTTTCTCTTTTCTTTACATCCGTACGGAAAACAATGTCATCGGCAATGCAATCCGACACAAATGCACACAGATCGCCGCAGCATCTTTCCAGGAACACGGAAATATCCTCACCGGGCATGGAGTGAAGCTCTCTCACGGCTGTTTCTCGGTCGTTAGTAACCGCAAGATATACTATTTTCTCACTTTCGGGGCTATCCCCTGTATAGAAGGCATTGGAAACAGCCACGGCATAAGGACATGACATAAGCTCCGATGCGGTAATTGAAAGGTTTACAACATAATCAACGGGCTGAACATCTCCTCTCTTTTCAGCAAGAGGGGAAATAAGCACCTTATCAGAAAGTCTTTCATCACAGGAAAGATATTCCTTAAGAAATTCCGCAGTATTGGTTCCGGCAACGGCAATGGAAGCATTATGACTTTCAAGAGCCTTAAAAAGCTTATCCGCATTATACTTTTTAAGAACATCGGTGCTGATATTCTCATGATAGGTTGCATTAAGATAAGGTACAACCTGAGATGAAATAAGCACACCTGCTCTGTTTTTCTCCAGAGGCATTACAATAATGGTCTGATTTCCGCTTGCAACGGAAAAGCCTGCATAAAGTCCGTCCGCAAGAACGAAGGTCTTAGCATTTTTAGGCACAAATGCATGTGCTACCGCAAAATCGCTGTCAGGCTCGGCAGTATCCTTATTGAGAGCCTTACATGCCTTTTCAAGCAGTGCAGAGTCACAGCTGAGCTGGAAGCGGAATGCCTTGGAAAGCATTCGCTTTGCCATAACATACTGCTCGGAATCTGCCATAAATATAAGGGCATGGGAATCTGCAACAGCATCTGCAATATCCGATGTGGCATCTCTCAGTGTTTCAAATGAGCGTACTGTGCTGTCATCTGAAGCATCGGAAGCAAAAAGCTGTCTCAGCTCATCCTCAAAGCGTGCTGTCGTACTCTGATTTTCCGTACCCAATAAAAAAACTCGTATTTTCATAATCTTTCCCTTTGCAATTAATAAAGTATTTTACGGAGCCTTTGTAGTCTCCTCGGCCTTGGTTGTTTTTTCCCCGGACTTCTTAGTGGTCTTTTCCTTCTCTGAGGAAGCCCCTTTGTTATCAGCATCCGTTGTCACCTCTACCCAGTTGCCGTCCTTATCTGTTTCAAGCACAATGGGTTCAGTGAGCTTTTCCCAGGGGTTAGTAAGCCCCTTCTGATCGTAATAGGCCTGGGGATAACGGGCTTCGTCGTTGAAATATGCCTTTGAGACATCCACATCCGCACTTTCACCGTCTCTTAAAAGACGGGCAAAAACAACAAGTCTGCCACCTTCAAAAATATTCTGATAACAGGTATAAAGAGTAAGTATTTTATCATCAGGCTCTACTTCAACCTCTGTTCTTATCATGGAACGCTCTTCAATACCGTCAATAAGCTCCATAAACTCGGCATTAGTTGAAAAATCAGGAATGAGATACCTGAAAAGGTGGCCTCTGTCGGCAGCAGAGGTGGAATTGGTAAGAATAACAGCAAATACCTTCCACCGGGTCTTTTCGTACAGCGTCTCCAGTGTCACCACGGGAGCCTTTCTGTAACCGCTGATGCTCATATAATCCGTAAGCTTATTGAAGCCTAATTTGTCGTGAGTGTTGTGTCCGTATATTATCGTATTCTTGCTTAAATTTCCCTCGCTGATACTGCATCTGTAGTCCATATAGGGATTACCGTAACGGCTGTAGTCTCCGTAAATATTTTTCCACAGATAGTAGTCGGGTGAGCTTCTGTTGCGCAGAAGCGGGGTGAACAATTCCAGCTCGGGAATTCGAAGCACTCCCACGGCATCCTGATTCACAGCATAAAGATCAGCAAATCTCAGTGCCATTCCCTCGGGGAAATCGACATCGGGATACTGCTCCTTTATATCCGCCCACATCTCAGCTATCTGGAAATCGAACAGCTCTTCCTCTTCTATGCTGTCAATGGCAATTTCCCATTGACCGAAATCCTTTATTCTTTCTCTGTATCCCGCATAGTGGAACACAATGTATATAAGCCCTGTCATAAGAAGCACAAAGGAGGCAGCTCTTATGCCTTTTCTTATTATCTCCTGGAGAGTATCACCCTTCACAGGGAAGCTGCTTCTTAAGAGCTTTTTCAGATACGCCGCGGAAAAACGGGTTCTGAAATAATTTGTGAAAGCCTCTTTGAATGTCAGTCCGTACAGCACAACCTCGGGAGCATCCGCTCTTTTTATCACTCTGGGGGGCTCTTCAAAATTTCTGTTGTAATTCACTTGATAAACTATCCTTCCGCAGTATTCAGGAAAAAGCCATTACTCCCCTCCGGGGAGCTTTGCACATTTTTCACTGCACCGCTTTAACTTGTCCTTCAGATTTTTTCGGTATATTCCGTACCGTCACTGCCTTCATCTTCAAATGCGGCAGGGTCAAACACAACTCCGAAGCCTTTATGGGTGGTCTCTTCCCTTTTCTCCTCACGGGGCTCTGTTGAAAAGTCCTCATATTCATCGAGGTCATCCTCGGAATCGGCACTTTCTACCACGCTGAAAAGCTCACTGCTCATATTCTCTTTAATGAGTCTTATTTCCTCAAGACGTCTTCTTTCCCTGAGCTCGGCTTCTCTTCTTTCGTCCTCAAGCCTTACCTCCTCGGCAATACGTCTTCTTTCGTCTTCCTCGCTTCTCTTCTTATATTTGTCCACAATTTCGGCAACCGTTGAGCGAAGTCCCTCGGTTTCCTGCTCGACAAACATAATATCCTCTCCGTAGCAGGGCGCAGCCTTTTCTGTTACGGAAGGTCTTTCATACTCAGCCTCAGAGTCTTCAAGCTTTCGGGTAAGTGATTCTATAGCCTCTTCAACGGACGGCACATCTTCTTTAACAGCAGGGACATTTTTCTTCTTACCGAAAAGTCCCTTTTTCTTCCGGGGCTTTTCCTCCACCTGGAGCCAGCTTCTGTCCTGATTCACGGGGATGGAAGAATACATGCTTCTCGTGCTTCTCGCTCTTTCGGTTTTTCCGCCCGAAGCATAATTATTTTTTGGTGCTACGGAAAAACCCTCCGGAAAAAAAGATTTCTTTGAGCTGCTGTAATACTGAGAATTCTCATTGACTCTTTCAAAGTCATCATCCCTTGAAAGAGGATCTATGTACTCCGATGCAGGCTCGGGATTATTTACATAAAGATTATTCCGCACATAGGGCGAGGAAAGATAGCTTCTGCCGTAGGCACTGTCGCCTCTGAGCATTCTGTCCTGACGGACTCTTTCAAGGCGCTGTGCTTCCTTCTTTGCAGTTTCTTCCCAGTCAGCATCAAATATAACTCTTTCCTCTGACGCGCCCACACCCATTACCGGGTATCTTACATCACCCGTTGAAGTAAACTCGGGACGCTGTGCCTCGGAAGCGGCAACATAATATGACGCACGTGCATTTTCAGGGATTTTCTCCTCAATGCGCTCATCGGGATCCTTATATTTAGAGAAATCAATCTCTATAGGGTGCTCATACTCAACACGGACAGATGAGTGCTCTGCACGGAAAGCCGCAGCCTCCGAGTGAAGCTCTGCGGGCTCGTCACTTCTGTCTGAAATATCGGATACGGCAAAGAAAGGATTTTCTTCTGCGCCTCCGCCCACATACTTTTTGAGCAGTCCGTTGAACTGATCATTGAACGAACCGTCGGGATTGAGTATTGCTGCAAGGATATCGTCTACGCTTTCCTCGTCTGTAATCAAGCCGTTTTTCTTTTCGATATCTGCCATCTTAATATCTCCTTTCCGTGTTGACCTTATGCAAATGCATCCCATATTGCATAATTCTTATAGGGATTTGTAATATTGTGTCTGTCGTACCATGCCTGAGGCATTCTGCGCTCGGGATTATCGTAAGCCGACTCAACGTTAACCTCGGAACTTTCACCGGGGCGTATTATTCTTGCAACAACAACGAAACGGGCATTTACCATTCCGCCGATATCAAGTGAGTGGCTGCAGGTTGAAAGAGTGATGAACTTATCGGTGGGCTGAACATCAATTGAGGGATTCACAAAATAGCTTCTGAATGCGACCTCATTTGCAAAGCCCAGGGTATTTTCATCGGTGAAATCATCATACCAATAGTAGAAAAGGCTGTTATCATACTTTTCCTCAGCTGCCGCTATGAATGCACCGATTATCTTTGCCTGATAGTTTCCGTAAAGGGTACTCATTTCAATAATCGGATGCTCTTTGTAGTAATCAACATCCATATAATCCTCAAGATCCGTGAACATTCCGCGCTGATTCTCAAGATAGTGTCCGTAGATGATGGTATTCTTCGAAAGTCCCTTTTTACCGTCACCCAGACGGTTTCTGTAGTCCATAAAGATGCTGCCGCCTACATAGTAGTCACCGTAATATGTGTGTCTGTCGTAATCGGTATGGTTGTCCGTCTGAAGAATTACGTGATCCACATTGGTTCCGGGAATTCTTATCCAGCCCACGGTATCGTTATTTGTAGCATACAAGGGCTCAAAGCCCTTCATCATCTTCCCCGGGAACTCGGTCTCCTCATAGTTTGGAGTCAGAGTATCCCCGAAAATTTTACTGCTGTCATAATACACCGCCTGACCGTTTGTATCCTCAAAGCGTGCCTCCTCCTTTATAGCCTCATAAGGGTCGTCTCCGCCGTTCATTGCTATAAAGACTCCGATAAACACAAACACTGCGACATTTAAGATCGCCAGCACCCTGATAATACGCTTATCGGCAGGAGTCATCACATCTCTTTTTGCAATTTCAATATCCTCGATATCCTCTTCGGTATCGTGAAGTGCGTCAACATAAAGCTCCCTCACATCCCTTTCCTCGGGCTTACTGCCGGAAAAGGGGATACCCTCGGAATGAACATCGGGGGAAGAAGAATTCTTCTCATTTATATCCAAATCTTATCACCTGCTGTATGAGAAAATTGTTATTCGGTTTATAATAACATAAAAATATAAATAATACAAGTATTTACACGCGAATAAAATAAATTATGATACTTTACTATTTAGCATATCAGTGATATAATGTTAAATTGAAGAAATAACGGAAGGATCGGATATTTGATGAAAATTGCCAAAAAACTGACAGCACCTGCGGCTCTCATTTGTATTTTTACAATAGTTTTATCTGCGTTTTCAGGTTGCAAAAAAAACACTGTGATTTTTGAATCCGATGCCTTCGGAAAAAATTATTCCGTTGAATTTTTTTCAGAGGATGAAGAAACGGCTCTCAGCTTTTTCAGCCTTATGGACAAAGCCGTAAAAGAAACAGCCCACGACCTTTCTCTCAGTGATGAAGATTCACAGCTGAATCTTCTCAATAAGGACAAGCTTATTTACGGCACGGCAGCCTTCAAAAAAAGCATTACAGATGCCGTCACGGTCTGCACAATTCTCGGTGACACCGTGGATATCACTGCAGGAAGGGCTATGAGACTGTGGAGCTTTAACACAGAAAAGCCTTCCGTGCCCGACAGCAAAAAGCTTTCAAAAGCAGTAAAAAATATTAGTCTTGATAAAATCAGCATCGCTGCTCAAAGCAGCAAAATCACCATTGAACAAGACATTGAAATTGATATGAGCGCTATGGCAGAGGGCATTGCCTGTGACAATGCATACGAGACGGCAAAGCTCTGCAAAGTACCCTACATAATGACTCTCGGGAATATGCTTTTTGCATACGGAGAGGGGCCCGAAAAAGGAAATTGGGAAGCTGATATAAGAAATCCCCTTTCCGACAGCGGTAAGCTTTTCGGAAGGCTGACACTTACTCCATCTGCTCTTACAGGCACGGTATTCCTTTCTGTGTCCGGTATTCACGAAAGCAGCTTTACGGAAAACGGAAAAAACTATCATAGCATACTTGACCCGAAAACGGGCTATCCCCCTGAAAATGACCTTCTTTTCGTTATTACCGTAACAGATTCAGGCATTACCGCCGATGCACTTTCAACAGCACTTATGATAAACGGCTGCACGGAAAAGAGCCTTTCATTCCTCAGAAGCTTCTCTGCCGAGGCAGTATTTGTTTTCAGCGATAACACATATTATGTAACGGAAGGCTTAAAGGATTCTTTAGAGCTTGCCGACACATCCTTCACGGTGCGCACAGCTGCCCCGTAACATACTTTTTACGAAATAACCCCATACGGAGGAAAAATATATGCGCCAGCCTACCCGGACTGCAGCAAATGAAGTCAATGATGAAACTAAAGAAGTAAAAACTCTTACCCCTCAGTCGGGTAAAATGCTTGATGTGATAATTGCCCTTATACCTGCCGCAATAGCAGGTGTGGCAGTGTTCGGTGCCCGTGCCGCAATTGTAATCGGTGTAACGGTCATAAGCTCGGTAATATTCGAGCATCTTTTCTGTCTGCTGAGCAAAAAGCCTACAACCATCGGGGATTTCAGCGCAGTTGTAACGGGACTTCTGCTGTCCTTCTCCCTGCCCGTCAGAATACCGATACCTCTGTGTATTTTAGGCTCTGCACTTGCGATTATTGCCCTGAAGCTTCTCTTCGGCGGATACGGAAAAAATTTCCTGAACCCGGCACTTACTGCAAGAGCAGCTCTCTTTGTTGCCTTCACACGTTCTCTTACAAGCTTTACAATACCCACAAGACTCCCCATTGATGCCATAAGCACCGCAACTCCCATGCACTATCTTTCAAAAATCAATCTTTCGGGAGATATAAGCACTGCAATTGAGTCAATGACTGAAACCGGCTACCTTCCCCGACTTGTGAATATGCTGTTCGGTGTAAAGGCAGGCTGTATAGGTGAGGTCTGCGCTGTAGCACTGCTTCTTGGCGGTGTTTACCTGATTCTGCGCGGAGTCATCAGCTTCGTCCTTCCCGTAAGCTACATAGGCGCCTTTGCATTCACCGTTCTTGCTTTTTCAAATTTCAGCGGTATGTATACCCTTTATTCGTTACTTTCAGGCGGTGTACTGCTTGGTGCATTCTTTATGATAACCGACCCCGTAACCGCTCCCGACACAACCAACAAAAAGCTGCTTTTCGGTACGGTAGGCGGAATTCTCACAGCCCTTATAAGATTTGTCACCCCCCTTGCAGAGGGTGTCACCATAACAGTCATTCTTATGAATCTTGCAGTTTATGTCATAAATAACCACAGTGAAATAAAGACTGCAATTTTTACAATCATAGCAAAAACAAAGGAATTTCTCATTACACTTCCCTCAACAACCAAGAATGTCCTGCTGAATTACAAGGAAAGCACAGAGGTAAGAAGACAGTTAAAGCTTGAGGCAAAAGCCGAGAAAGCGGCAATAAAAGCCGAAGAAAAGGCTGAAAAAGAGGAAGCTGCAAGAATCGCTGCAGAAGAAGCACGAATCGCAGCAGAGGCAGAAGCCGCACGAAAGGCTGCTGAAGAAGAAGCCGCAAGAATTGCCGCAGAGGAAGAAGCAGCACGAAAAGCTGCTGAAGAAGAGGCCGCAAGAATTGCCGCAAAGGAAGAAGCAGCACGAAAGGCTGCCGAAGAAGAAGCCGCAAGAATTGCCGCAGAGGAAGAAGCAGCACGAAAGGCTGCTGAAGAAGAAGCTGCAAGAATCGCAGCAGAGGAAGAAGCAGCACGAAAGGCTGCTGAAGAAGAGGCCGCAAGAATTGCCGCAGAGGAAGAAAAAATCGATGCAGTCAAAGAGGCAGCAAGACTCGCAGCCCAAGAGGAAGCAGCAAGAATCGCTGAAATTAAAGAAGCTGCAAAGGCTGCTCAGGAAGAAACAGCTCAAATCGCCGCAGCAGAGGAAGCCGCAAAAACTACCGCTGCAAAAGCAGCCCCCGTACTTATTAATGAGCTCTCCTCCGACTTCCCGAAAAACAATACCCGAAGCACAAAGAACAAAAAGAACAAGAGCATATTCAGGAAGAAGGAAAAAATTGTACCTGACTTCTCACAGCCTATGCCCGATGTTATTCCTGCATTCTTAGCAAAGGAAATTGAAAAGCAAAGGGCAGAACAGGAAAGCAAAAACGATTAATCAATGAAACAACTCACGGATACAGAAATTACGGCGAAGTAAAATATCTGATTAAATCCCCGGAAGCTCAAGGCGTTCACATCTTCTTGTAAGGGAGGACGTCCCCTGACTCCCGTTTTACAAAAAAGTACATCCCTTAAAATACATCTCACAGAAAAGAGGTCTTCTTATGAAAAAATTTATGGACAGCGATTTCCTTCTTTCAACCGAAACCGCAAAAGCACTCTTTGCCGCAGCAAATGATGAGCCCATCTTTGACTGGCACTGCCATCTTCCCCCCAAGGACATTTATGAAAACAAAAATCCCCGTGATATTGCCGAGCTTTGGCTCTCTGCTGACCACTACAAGTGGAGAGGCATGAGAGGTGTGGGCATTGATGAGGAATTTATAACAGGCAACAAGTCCCCCTATGAGAAATTCAAGGCATGGGCTTCGGCTATGCCCAACTTCATCGGCAACCCCCTTTACCACTGGACTCACCTTGAATTACAGAGATATTTCGGAATTTATGAAACCCTTAACGAAAAAACTGCCGATATGATATGGGAAAAGGCAAACAAGATGATAGCAGACGGCGGCTTTACTCCCCGTGAGCTTATTGAAAAGTCCAATGTTTTCTGTGTCTGCACAACAGATGACCCTGCAGATACACTGGAATATCATGCACTTTTAGCAGAAGATAAATCCTTCAAGTGCCGTGTTCTTCCCGCATTCCGTCCCGACAAGGCTCTTGCCATTGAGGCACCTGCCTTCCTTCCCTGGCTTAAGACACTTGAAGATGTATCGGGCGAAAAAATTGAAAGCTATGAAAAGCTCAAGGCTGTTCTTCTTACAAGAATTGAGCTCTTTGAAAAAATGGGCTGCCGTGCAACTGACCACGCCTTCACTCCCGTGCCCTATGTAAGAATGGAAGATGCCGAAATTGAAGCAGTTTTCGCTAAGGCTCTTGCAGGTGAGGAGCTTTCCGTAACAGAGGCTGAGGGCTACCGCACAGAGCTTTTCCGCTTCCTTGCAAAGGAATATTACAAGCGCGGTTGGGGTATGGAAATTCATATAGGACCCATCAGAAACAACAACACAAGAATGTTCAATAAGCTGGGTCCCGACTCAGGCTTTGACTCCATTTCAGATAACGAGGTTGCCTACAAGCTCTCCCGTCTTCTTGACTCTCTTGATGTTGAAAATTCCCTTCCCCGTACCATTCTTTTCACCCTTAATCCCAAGGATAATTATGTACTTGGTACAATGCTCGGAAACTTCCAGTCATCAGAGGCTGCATCAAAAATTCAGTTCGGCACAGCCTGGTGGTTCAATGACAATATTGACGGTATGAGAGAGCAGATAAAGGCTCTCGGAAATCTCGGTGTCCTTTCAAAGTTCATCGGAATGGTAACCGACTCCCGTTCCTTCCTTTCTTATCCCAGACACGAATATTTCAGAAGAATCGTCTGCGAATTCATAGGTAACCTTGTGGAAAACGGTGAATATCCCGATGACCTTGACTTCCTTTCGGATGCAGTCCGCGACATCGCCTTCCGCAATGCAAAATCCTACTTCGGACTTTAATCCGTAAATGTGAGGACTCCACTCCTCACGTCAAAAAGCACCAATCTGAAATTAAGACAAAATTCAGCTTCATAAGCTGAAATATAATCACAACCAACGACAGGAGAATTGTGATGAACGTACTTCGTTTTCTTACCCCAAAGATAGAAGTTGAATACATAAACATAGACAGCACCGTAAGACAGGGACTCGAAAAAATGAAGTTTCACGGCTATGCCGCCATTCCCGTAATTGATGACGAGGGTCATTATATGGGCACGGTAACAGAAGGCGATTTCCTCTGGGCGCTGTACAATAACAACGATCCCGACCTTAAGAAGCTTGAAAAAACAGAGCTGAAAACAATAATCCGACACGATTATCAGCCTGTTATGGCGTCTGCCTCAATAAACGAAATTCTCACCCGTGCATACTATCAGAATTTCGTTCCCGTGGTTGACGACCGCGGTGTTTTCATCGGAATCATCAAGAGAAAAGAAATTATAAAGCACCTGGCAAATATTCAGATTGATTTACCCGAAAACCCGTAAATCTGCATTTTTATCCCATAAACTTTTTTGAAATGTAGGGGGCTTCCCTCTCTTGTGAGGTTTTTGAATTATGAGCTACTTATACGATAACATAAGGCTTTGTGCCACCATCGTTTCAGACACACACATTGATGAAAAGCACCCTGTAAAAATTGTACCTATGTACCTTCTCATGGCTGCACTGAAAGCCGCAAAGAAAAGCCGGGCTGATGCTTTTATCACCGTGGGTGACACCACCTCTGCAGGCTCTCCGACAAACTGGAGCCTTGCACGAGCCTGCTTTAAGAAGGTTCCCGATGCTGCAAAGAAAATCATCCTTACAGTGGGCAATCACGACGGCTGGAATGATGAGGACAATTACGAGGCTGCACAAGCGGAATATTTCAGCGCATACCGTGACATCTGCAAAAGAGAAATTAATGCCACATACTTTTCGGAAGTAATTAACGGCTATTACTTCATCTCAATAGGCACGGACTCCGACAGCGGCTGTGCGGCAGCAATCAGCGACGCTCAGATGGACTGGTTCAGAACCGAAATGGCAAAGGCAGGGGAAACTCAGAAGCCGATTTTCGTTTTATGTCATCAGAGCCTTAACGGACGTCACGGACTTCCCCGTACCTGGGACAGACGTGAGGACCCTGACCGCGCTCCCGACGAAGGGGGAATCGGTGAAAGAAGCGATGAGGTAGCGAAAATCCTCAAAAGCTACAAGAATGTTTTCTATTTCAGCGGTCATTCGCATATGGGACTGTGCGGTGAGGATATGCTGAAAAAGGAAGGCTATTCCACCTTTGAAAACGAGGACGGGGTAACACTTGTCAATCTCCCCTCTCTCTCCTGCGGAAATCATCACGGAGAGCTTCAGGGGCTCGGAATCGGACTTCAGCTTGAAATTTATGACACGAAAGTAGTGCTTCGGCCTAAAAACTACATTTCGGGAAAATGGATTAAAAAGCTTCATATCAAAGACGGCAAGCCGTATTATGAAGTAAAGCTGTAAGAGCGCAAAATACAGAATGCAGAGCGAAAAGGAAAACAAAAAAACGAAAAAATGCACCGATCCACGGAGTGTGGGTCGGTGTGATTTATTTATATATGTGATTTTTAATTCGTTTGCATTATAGCACATTTGTTCTGTGAAAGTCAATGCCTGAGACGGCTTTTTCGCGCCAAACTTTCTGCACTTTTTCACCCCCTTTCTTGTGCAATGTAAACAAATGTTCGACAATATTGGGCAAAATGAGCATAAATCCCCGTCTTTACCGCACAATAATTTATTTTTCATCCCTTATCCATTCGACTTTTATACCACTTCTTGCTTTTGTACCCCGAGATTAATGCGATTTGTGCTTTGTTTTCGGGGCTTCGGAGAATCGGCGCACTTATCGGAAATCTGAAGCCTTTCTGAAAATCTATCATTCCTTATACCCAATCAGAATTTTGTGTTTTCTGTAATTCCTTCTTTCTTCTCTCTCCCTTTTTCTTTTTGCGAAGCAACATTCAGAAAAATTTTCTTCCCTTCTATATACGCGCGGGCGCACGCGCGCCGTATTTCGTTATTACTTACGTTATTTCATAACGTTATTCCTATATAATGTAATGTTTGCGTGCGATTTTCCCTGCGATTTTTTTTGCATTTGCGTGCGATTATCGTGAGATTTACCCTGCGATTTTGCCGATTTTTTTTATAAAAAAAAGAGTCCCTCAGCCCTTATGTATCAAGGGAAGAGCGACCTTTCATTGCCGTGCGATTTTCCGTGTGATTTGCGTGTCAAGTTTTTCGCATTTGCGTGCGATTTACCGTGCGATTGGGGAAAGATGTGCATAAATCCCCGTCTTTACCGCAAAATTTCCCACCTTTCATCGTAGGGGAGATACCTATTCACTTTTCACTCGCCCTACAAAACACTTCTTCTCTCTTCACTATTACTTCTTACCTCAATTTCTCGTCCACTACCGTACATTCTACACATCTTCGAATTCCGAAATCCTAATTTGCTCCGCCGTTGTTTTTCTTTCGCTTCACTATCTGTATTTCTTTCAAAAAACGGGATATTTTCACATTCTGCTGTTTTTAAGCTAACTTCACACCAAAACTCTTAAATAAGCAAATTTGTACTATTTTGTCCCTTTTAACATAAAAATACCTGCCATAGCGTCTGCTGACACCATACGGCAGGTAATTTTACATTATTGTAGTTTTATTTATCTGTTATTTCTTTGCTTTCTTTTTGTCGTTCATCACAAACACACCGGCTACCATAACAACTGCAAAAATTATCAGGTAGAACAGAACAGGACAGCTGAAATAGGGCTCTTCAGCAGCCTTACCTGCCATATAGGGAGAGATACCGTGGGCATATACTGCCATAAATACCATTGCACCCGAGCCGAGAATAGCAAAAGCAGGAAGCACAAATCTCTTCACAAAGGATACTTCCTTTGCCTTAATCATAAATGCAATGAAAATGGGGATATAAAGAGCATAGGTTGTAACAATGGGAAGCTCGGAGGAGTCAAAGCTGAACAGACCGAACCAGGGCTTTCCGGCAGAAAGGTTTGCGCCGTAGAAATATACAAGCCAGAATGCGGAAAGAAGAACCGCAATAACGCAGGAGTTTGCAGGCATATTTGTTTCCTTGTCAACCTGCTTGAAAATTTCGGGACGGGGACCGTAGCCTCTGACAGAAACGGAGAAAAGACCTCTTGTACAGCCAAGCATAAGTCCGTTGAGTGTACCAAGACATGAAATAGCAACAAAGAGATTAAGAATATTTCCGAATGTAGGTCCGAAAACATTGAGGAATGCTGCAGGTGCGCCCTGACTTGCATCACGAAGGACGCTGACCTCGGCACCGCCGGCAACACCAATAAAGTAGAATACATAAACGGCAATAATGATTATACCGCCGGTAACGAGAGCAATGGGAAGATTTCTCTTTGAATTCTTAAGCTCTGCGTTGATAGAGGTAGCAATAATCCAGCCTTCATATGCAAAAGCGGTAGCAACAACGGCAGAGAAGAGGTAGCTCCATGATTCTACGGGCTGTGCAAAATTAGCCTGAAGCATCATTTCGCTTGCACCCTCAGTTACAGGATGTGAAAGACCGTAGATAACACCTACTACAGCCATAAGAAGAAGAGGAATAAGCTTTATAATTGTGGTTGAGGTCTGAACCTTACCTGCAATTTTAGGAGAAAGAGTGTTGATAGCAAAGCTAAGCACCAAAAGGAAGCAGGCAACAGTCATTGTTTCGGGACCTAACACCGTACCACCCTCAGCTGCAGAAATGTGCATAACAAAGTCGGGATTAGCAGAGCACACAAAGGTCATAAGATAGCGTGCGCTTACCCATGCAAGAATAGAGGTCATTGTGGGATAGTAAAGAATTGTCATAAACCATCCGATGAGATAGCCGTACTTGTTACCGATGGTCATTTCAGCATAGTCAACAATACCGTTAACCTTTTCGTATTTCTGGGCAAGAACAGAGAAAGCAAGGATACACGACAGCATTATCACACCGCCGATAACCCAGGCAAGAACGCCCTGAAGCATATTACCGGCAGTTTTATCAAGCACTGTCTGTGCCTTGAAGAAAACACCCGAGCCGATAACAATACCGACAACCATACAGATAGCCGTAAACAGACCGTATTTTTTCTTTAATTCGTTCATTTATATTTACTCCTTCCGAAAAAAAATTACATTATTATAAATTACTCTTTCTTAAGAAGCTCTCTTATTTCAAGAAGCACGGAAAGCTCTGTTTCGGCAGGAACTTCTTCCTTAGCCTCTTCCTGAGCCTCTTCCTTTTTTCTCATATCGTCAATCTTCTTACGGGTATTCATTGCAACTCGAATAACCATAAAGATTGAAAGAGCGATAATAAAGAAGTCTATAATTGTCTGTAAAAAAGCACCGTATGTAAGAACAAGCGCAGGGGAAACAACCTCTCCGACATCATTAAGAACAGCCTCAGCAAGAACAATCTTCAGGTCAACAAGGGAAATATTACCCGTAAGAAGTCCTATAAGAGGTGTGATGATGTCATTAACAAGGCTTGTTACTATTTTGCCGAAGGCACCGCCTATAACAACACCTATTGCCATATCAACGATATTGCCTTTGAGGGCAAAAGCCTTGAAATCTTCAATAAATTTTTTCATAAATTTTCTCCTTGTCTGTTTTATTATTTTCAGTATAACACATGAAAAATCCGAACACAACTGTTTTTTTGAGCAATTTGTGTTGAAAACGACAGGAAATAATGCTACAATAAAGACACCCCTTAAGAAAGGATACTGACTGTATGATAAAAAAATTAACGGCACTATTTGCCATTATTACAATTATATTATCCCTTGCTGCCTGCAAGGAGGAGGAACTGGAGCCTACACATAAAACAGGCTGGAACAATCCCGAGGAGCCGGTAACCCAGCAGACAACCGCTGCCCCCGAGGAAACAACCCTTGCTCCCGAAATTACAACAGAGGCTGCAGCCACAGAGGCAGCAACGGAAATAACCTTCTCCGAGGGTGATGCTCTCACTATAGGCAGCTTCCTCTCAGAGGTATACGGCAGACTGACGGTTTATTTACAGGATGAGCATTTTCTTGTTATTGATGAATTCAAGGATCAGAAATTCACAATTTATGCTGAAGGGTACTCCCCTGCAAAAACCGAGGATACCGTATTTCCCATATTCACAGATATGAATTTTGACGGCTTTACCGATTTCGGTGTGTGCTACTATAAGGATACACTCAATTCGTATTTCTTCTGCTTCTTATGGAATAACACAACACGCTCATTTGATTATACACATTCTCTTACAAACCTTGCAAATCCCGATTTTGATCCCGTTACAAGACAGATCACATCCATCGAACGACTTACTGCCACATCCGCCACAGAAAAAACCTTCAGCTTCGCGGCAGACGGCACACTTTCACACCTTGCAACCAATGAAATATCTGAGGAGCCTGCAACAGACGGTGCGGAAATTATCGACTCAAATCTTCAGATTGCTCCGTCAGGTGACAAGGTAACATTTACAATGGCTGTAAACCAGAATTCACACAGCAAGTGGCAGTGCCTCATTGATGATGAAACAATCGTCGCTGTAGCCTCTGAAGGTCCCACTTCAAATGAAACGATATACGAATTTGTCCTTACCTCTCTCAAGCCCGGCGCTACAACGGTTATCTTCCGCTACGCTTCGGTAGTAACCGGCGACTACATAGAGGAAATTATCGTAAATGCATTGGTAAAAGAGGATATGGAAATACAGATCGTCATCCCCGAATAAGAAAAAATCAGGTTCAGGAAAATTCTCCTGAACCTTTTTTTATAAGTAACAGCGCGGATGCCCTGCCTTTCAATATTAAATTCACCTGTTAGAACAAAGGGAAATAATATCTTTATTTTTACTTGCTGTCTGCCGGTGGAGCACCCCCGCCACTGCCACAAAAAATCACCATAAAAACGTAGGAGAGAACTCCCTCTTTTTATGAATATTTACTCCGACAGCTCCAGCCATTCGGTTTCCATTTCTTCAATGGTCTCGTTTATTTTCTGAAGCTGAGCCGTCAGCTCCATAACCTTGCCGAAATCCGACGCAATTTCAGGTGTAGAGAGAAGCTCATTCAATTCATCTCTCTTTATCTGTGCCTCTTCAAGCTCCTTTTCAAGCTTTCCGAGCCTTGTTTTTTTCTTTCTCTCCTGACTTTCAAGCTCCTTTCTGAGCTTATAATCATTCACCTTTTTCGGCGCCTTTTCGGTTGATGCGGTCTGCACCTTTCCTGCAATGACAGCAAGATAATCATCATAATTTCCGTCATATGATGTAACCGTCTCACCGTCAAAATAGAGAATACGGGAAGAAAGTCTGTTTACGAAATAACGGTCGTGAGAAACACACAGTATTGTACCGTCATATTCCTTAAGAGCCTCCTCAAGCACCTCACGGGACTGAAAATCAAGATGATTCGTAGGCTCGTCAAGAATAAGGAAATTGGGCTTTTTAAGAATGAGAACGAGAAGCGCAATTCTTGCTCTCTCTCCGCCTGACAAATCACTCATCAGCTTTTCAATATCGTCATTCTTAAAATTAAATGCCCCCAGATATCCTCTTAATTCAGATACAGTCTTTGTGGGGAAGCGGTCATAAAGCTCCTGAAGAACAGTTTTATCGGACATAAGAGTTTTCTGTGTCTGCTCAAAATATCCCACACTTACATTATATCCAAAGCGTGACAGTCCGTCATCCTTGGGGATTTTATTGGTAATAAGTCCTAAAAGAGTGGTCTTTCCGCAGCCGTTAGGACCTAAAATAAACACCTTTTCACCGCGGTACATTTTTATACCGACCCCCTTGAAAAGTGTCTTACCGTCATAGGATTTAGCGAGATTTTCCGCAACAAGCACCTCATCCCCTGCCCTGACACATTCACTGAAGCGCAGCTTCACCGTCTTCTCCTTCGGGGGAATTTCAGGCATTGAAGCCTTTATTCTCTCAATCTGCTTTTCCTTACTTGCAATTGTAATATAGTTTCTTTCCTGATTGAATTGCTTTTGCTGTTCAATCATTTTTTCTATTCTTTTTATCTCTATCTGAGCCTTTTCGTATTCACGGCGGTCAGTTTCAAGGCGCAGCTCCTTTGTTTTCATATATGTCGAATAAGAGCCTTTTCCCTGATAGAGCTTTTTAGCAGAAATTTCAAGAGTACGGGTAGTGGTTTTATCAAGAAAATATCGGTCGTGGGATACAATTACAACAGTACCCGTAAACTTATTTATGAAGTCCTCAAGCCACTCGACACTTTTAATATCAAGGTGGTTGGTGGGCTCGTCAAGAAGGATAATATCAGACTCACTGAGAAGCAGCTTACCGAGACTGAGCTTTGTCCTCTGACCTCCCGAAAGTGCTGTCACGGGCAGCTTTTCCTCTTCGGGAGTAAAGCCCAGACCCATAAGACAGGAGTGGGCTCTGTTTTTATAAGTAAGACCACCCTTATTCTGATATTCCTCTGTAAGACTCGCCTGCTTTTCGATATATTCAGTTACCTTTCCTTCAGTGAGCTCAATTTTTCTGTGAAGCTCCTCAAGCTCTTCCTCCATACGGAAAAGATGCGAAAATACGGTCAGCAATTCGTCATAAACGGTAAGAGTGCTTCCCTGGCAGGCGTGCTGCTGGGCAATGCCGATTTCCGTGAGATTTGCCTTTATGACTCTGCCCTCAGTGGGCTCAAGCTCACCGCAGATAGCCTTAAAAAGAGTAGTCTTTCCGCATCCGTTTGATCCGATAAGTCCTATCTTGTCCCCTTTAGCAATATCAAAGGTAGCATTTATCAATATATCTCTTTGCGCGTAAGAAAGTCTTAAATTCTGACAACTTAGTAATGACATAATTATCCCTTATGTTCTTGTTTCAAGTATTTCGAGCTTGCCCGATACGGTAAATTCTCCCTTGGAAGCAGGGATAAATATACTTGAGCCCTTTTTCAGAGCAATTTCACCCTCTGCAGATGTAAGCTTCCCTTCACCGTCAAGAACAAGAAGAGAAACAAAGGATTTTTCATCTGCAGCATCAGTGTATGAGCCGTCAAGAACAACTCTTGTCATAGAAAAATATTCACAGCCTGTAAGATAGGTCTTAACAGCATCGCCGACCTTCACATCCTCACCCTCAGCACTGAAATCAACATCTGCTACGGAAAGGTCAACAACATCAACAGCCTTCTTAACGTGAAGCTCTCTTAAATTGCCGTTTTTATCACGGCGCATATAGTCAAATACACGGTATGTAGAGTTGGAGCTCTGCTGTACCTCTGCAAGAAGAATACCCTCGCCTATTGCGTGAAGCATTCCGGAGGGAATGAACACAACATCACCGGGCTTTACGGGAACAACATTCACATCATCTAAAAGTGTACCGTTCTCAATGGCTGCGGCAAAATCCTCACGCTCCATATTGTGATTCACTCCGTAAATAAGAGATGCTCCCTCATCGCATTTCAACACATACCAGGCTTCAGTCTTGCCGTTTTCGTTTTCATATTTATAAGCATAATCATCATCGGGATGCACCTGAACGGACAGCTTATCCCTTGCATCGATAATCTTTATAAGCACGGGAAAATCACGGATATCCTTGTTATTTGTACCGAGAACCTCTCTGCCCTCAGCCTCAATTACCTGGGCGAGAGTCTTGCCCTTATATTTGCCGTCAATAACAAAGCTGGGGCCGTCCTTATGACAGGAAAGAAGCCATGCTTCAGCAGCGTTATCTCCGTCGGTAATAAAGCCATAGTCATCAATAAGTGTTTTTCCGCCCCATATTGTCTCTTTGAGTGTGGGATAAAGTGATAAAATCTCCATATCTTCAACACGGCAAAAAGCCGTTCCTTTCAAAAAAAATTACAGTCCGTCAATGCGAACTGTAATAAATTATATCAAATTAATGCCCGTTAGTCAATTCTTCACATTCCTCGGATTTTTCATTTTTTTCAATGCACCACAGCTTTTTAAGGCTTTTATTTTTGCAGCCTCCCGAATTTTCACACTCACAAACAGCGGTACAGATAACCTTTCTTGTACCGTTATGAAAAATCGTCTCCTCCATAACGATATTTTTACCCTTTACCCAGCAATATTGCTCATAAGTTTTTGAATGACTTTCCATTTGCTCACCTCAATAAGAGTATATAACAACAAATGAAAAAAAATTATCGAATAAGGTATATGCACTCATTTTTTTTAATTTAATTTCATAATATTAAACGGTGATATTATGAATCTTCTTTTTATGCTACTGATATTTTCCGGGGTAACACTTATAATATTTATGATAAAAAAGCTGAATTTCACAAAAATCGTGCTTTCCGTTTTTTCGGGACTTGCTGCCCTTTTCTGCTGCGACCTTATTATGACAGCTGTGGGCTCAGGCGGTATGCCCCTGAACACATATACCCTTTCAATAAGCGCACTGGGAGGCATCCCGGGAGTAATCCTCCTTGTACTTCTTAAAATGCTGGTCCCTTAACGGAGAAAAATGCAATTTACACCCGAATTTTTCTCGGTTACCTCGTCACGGGAGTGACGGATTGAAGTTTTCGTTGACCTTTTTCAAAAGGTCACGGTGTCAGATTGAAGATAAGCCAACATACCCTGCCCCGAGGATAAAATCATCACAAGGATGCTACCTATTCACTCTTCACTATTACTTTTTACTTCAAAAAAACGCCCCGTATACCCTTTCGGGTACACGGGGATTTCTTATAAAAGTGAATTATCGGTTATCGATTATTCGTTGATAGCGATAACAACGCCTGACCCAACTGTACGGCCGCCTTCACGGATAGCGAAACGAAGGCCTTCTTCGATAGCGATGGGAGTGATAAGTTCAACGTCCATATCAACGTTATCACCAGGCATACACATTTCTGTGCCAGCGGGAAGAGAGATAACGCCTGTAACGTCAGTTGTTCTGAAGTAGAACTGAGGACGATAGTTGTTGAAGAAGGGAGTATGTCTGCCGCCTTCATCCTTGTTAAGAACGTAAACCTGGCCCTTGAACTTTGTGTGGGGCTGGATTGAACCGGGCTTTGCAAGAACCTGGCCTCTTTCGATTTCAGTTCTCTGAACACCACGAAGAAGACAACCGATGTTGTCGCCTGCTTCTGCATAGTCAAGGATCTTTCTGAACATTTCGATACCTGTGCAAACAACCTTTCTCTTTTCGTCAGTAAGACCAACGATTTCGATTTCTGCACCAGTTGTGAGCTGACCTCTTTCAACTCTACCTGTAGCAACAGTACCACGACCAGTGATTGTGAATACGTCTTCAACGGGCATAAGGAATGCAAGGTCTGCAGTTCTTTCGGGAGTGGGAATGTAGCTGTCAACAGCAGCCATAAGCTCGTTGATGCATGCTACTTCGGGAGCATTTGCGTCAGCACCTGCATACTCAAGAGCCTTAAGAGCAGAACCCTTGATGATGGGTGTGTCGTCGCCGGGGAATTCATACTCGGAAAGAGTTTCTCTGATTTCCATTTCAACGAGTTCGAGGAGCTCTTCGTCGTCAACCTGGTCGCACTTGTTCATGAAT
>JAZRTO010000042.1:0-14010 GCA_045652065.1 Acutalibacteraceae bacterium | reverse complement strand
CTTCTCGGTGCCCATGGTGCAGAACCAATCAGCGCCCTTGTTGATGATCTGGGGCACGTTGGCATAGGTCTCAACGTTGTTGAGGATGGTGGGCTTGCCGAACAGACCCTTCACAGCGGGGAACGGAGGACGGGGACGGGGCTCGCCGCGCATGCCCTCGATGGAGTTCATCAGAGCGGTTTCCTCGCCGCACACGAAGGCGCCGGCGCCAAGACGCACGTCCAGGTCAAAAGAGAAATCGGTGCCGAAGATGTTCTTGCCCAGCAGACCGTATTCGCGAGCCTGCTTGATAGCAATCTGCATACGCTTAACAGCGATGGGATATTCGGCACGGCAGTAGATGTAACCCTGATCAGCGCCGATCGCATAGCCGGCAATGGCCATAGCTTCGATGACAGCATGGGGATCACCTTCCAGAACGGAACGGTCCATGAAAGCACCGGGGTCGCCTTCGTCAGCATTACATACAACATACTTCTGATCAGCCTGATTCTTAGCTGTGAAGCTCCACTTAAGACCTGTGGGGAAACCGCCGCCTCCGCGTCCGCGAAGACCTGAATCCATAACAACCTTGATAACATCCTCAGGCTTCATTTCTGTAAGACACTTACCAAGTGCTGCGTAACCGTCCATTGCAATGTATTCATCAATGCTTTCGGGATTGATAACACCGCAGTTACGAAGAGCTACTCGCTTCTGCTTTGCATAGAAGGTAGTATCATTAAGAGAAACGTTTCCGTTTTCAATTTCTGTTCCTTCTGCAACTTCATTATAAACAAGACGCTCAACAACACGACCCTTGAGAAGATGCTCTTCTACAATATCCTTAACGTCTTTTTCTTCAACCTGGCTGTAGAAAGTACCATCGGGATAAACAATAACAACGGGACCGAGTGCACAAAGACCGAAGCAACCGGTTCTTACAACCTTGACTTCGTCAACAAGACCGTTTTTCTCGATCTGTGATTCAAATTCAGCAATAAGCTTATTACTGCCGGAAGATGTACAGCCTGTACCGCCGCAGATTAATACCTGTGCGCGAATCATAATTTTTACCTCCAATATATTTTACTTGTAATTATAAACCTTATCAGATGTTGCTGATGGTATATTCAGCAATAACCTTTCCGCCCTTAAGGTGCTTTTCAGCAATTTCCTTTGCCTTTTCAGCAGTCATCTTAATGTAAGTAACCTTTTCCTTGCCGGCTTCGAAAATTTCAACAACGGGCTCAAACTGACAGATACCGATACAACCGGTCTGAGTAACTGTTACCTTGTCACTGAGGCCAAGGTTGTTTACTTCTTCAACAAAAGCGTTGAGACCAGGTCTTGCGCCGGCTGCAATACCGCATGTTGCCATTCCGACTACAACTCTTACATCAGATGAACCTTCGCGAAGTACAACTTTGTTCTGCATTTTTTCTTTAATTGCTGCAAGTTCTGCTAATGACTTCATAAAAATTTTCCTTTCAATTACTTTTTATTTATTACTAATAATTAATAACCTATTTCCTTATACTGCTCATTAAGATATTCACCGATCCACACGATTACCTCAAAGGTATCAAGAGGAACATCACCGAGAACTTCCTTGAGCTCATCAGTATCAACTCTGACCTCACCCTTCAGTGTTATATGTGAATATATCCATCTGATAGACGGCTGTCCCTGAATAAGAACTGTAATAGTTGATACAACATCACCGAGAGGAGTAAAATCCAGATGATCGGTGAAAAATGTCGCTTCAATCTCGGTACCGTGATTATCAGGGTATTCATCCTTATGACGGGAGGATAATTTAATATCGCCTCCTGTCTGCTGAGCAGCAAGCTTGAAAAGCGGAATACCAAGTCCTACTTTTCTTGTTGTTCTCGTTGTGGTAAAGGGATCCTGAACATTTCTCAAAAAATCCTCCTTCATGCCGCAACCGTTATCCGCGATAAGCACTGTAAGAGAATTATCTGTTTCAGTAAGAACGATACGTATTGTATCAGCTCCTGCCTTGACAGAATTCTGAGCAATATCAAGTATATTCAGAGAAAGCTCTTTCATATAAATTTACCTCTGAGAAGCTTAAATAATTCCTTTCGCACCTTGTCCCCCGAATAAGGCTCATCATCTAACTCAAGATAATACATTTTATCACGAATATCCCAAAGAAAATGAGCATCGGACGAAACAAGAGGTCTTCTTGTCTTAAGTGCCGGAAATTTATCAATGTATTCCTCGATTTTATCACCGTTATGAAAACCTGCATTAAGGAAGTTTTCATCATCAGGAAAAATACCGAGTGTTGCAATAATACCGTTTGCCTCACGGTCAACGTGAGCCGGATAACAAATACCGTCGTAAGAATTTACAAGTGCCGCTGCATTATCAACTGAAATGTCAGTTGCATTGGAAAGCAGATAAGGCTCAGTGGCAATTACCTCATCAAGCCCATTCATAATAGTCTGTTCTCCGAAAATATCTACCCTGTTAGGTATAAGTATTCTGCGGTAACCTAAAAACGAATCAAATTCAAGAGCCGCCTCAAGCTTTTCAAACAAACACACAAGATGAATATCTTCAGAAGTGGTAAGCTCCATACCGGCAACAGGGATAATTCCATTGCGTTTTGCCGCTTCAAAAAAAGCAGGACAATTCTTGGATGTATTGTGATCGGTCAGAGCAACAATGTTAAGTCCGTTCAATGCAGCCATACCCGCAATGTTATTGGGAGTCATATCATCGTCACCGCAGGGAGACAGACACGAATGAATGTGTAAATCGTAATAATACTTATTCATATGTCGCCACTGATTTTAACGGCAGTATTATATGCAGTGCCATCCGTAAGAAGAATATTGACACCTTTATCCATAGCCGTAGCAATAACATTTTCATCGGGTCGGGCGCCTTCACAGATAAGCACAGCAGAAACATCAGAAAGCTGAGCTACAGCGGCAATATTCATATTTGTCATTATGGTTAACCATAAGTTAGACGCCTCAGCTCTGCCCATAACCCAACTGAGAAGATCGCCGATATATCCGCCGATAATCTCCTTTTCAGGATCAGGCATAGCCAAAACCTCAAATGAATATTTTTCTGCCAGTTCTTTAACTGTCATTTTCGGATGCTCCTCCCTCGGTGTCCGACTTTTTGTTATGCTGAAGCACAACACATATACGGTCATTGCTTACTCCCCTGACAATATCCTCCGCAAACGCTCTGCAGGTGGGAGCACCGCAGGCACCGCAATCAATTCCGGGGAGACTCTTTCTGATTTCCTGCATTTTTGCCATCATTCTCATTGATTCAGCCATACTGTCACTGAGTCTTGAAATAGGAGTATAATCAGGAAGAGATTCTGTAATAAAGCTGTCAGGTACGAAATTAACACCTGTCGGTACAAAATTCTTTGATACCGGCATATATCTTCTTACCGTCTGCAAACGTGTTTTTGCAATAAAGGGATTTTCAATTGTCATAACACCGCCGACACAACCGCCGATACAAGCATTAAGCTCAACAAACTCAATCTGCGGAATATTACCGTTTTCAATAGATTCAAGCACCTGAATACAGTTTTCAATTCCGTCTGCAAACAGATAGCTGTCATTGAGAATAGCTGATGATTCACCGCCGGACGAAGCCCAGCCGATACCTATCATACCTGATTCCGAGGAAATAGTCGGAGTGGTGTTTTTCTTCATAGCGCCTAAAAGCAGAAAATAAATATCACTCAAAGACACTACAACATCTACATTACTTTTATAATCACCGTAACCGTTTCTTATGTAACTGACCTTTGCCGCGCAGGGAGAAATAAAGAACACACCGATATCCTCATCGGAAAGCTCGGGATGCTCGTCCTTTGCTTTTTTGCGCGCCTCCATTGCTGCAATTTCCATTGGAGGAAGCATCGGCAATATATTATCCTTAAGATACGGAAAACGAAGCGATATAAGTCGGGATATAACGGGACATGCAGAGCTGATAACAGGCTTCTTTATTGCTTCGGATTTCAGAAAAATACGAGTATAATTAGAAACCATTTCGGCAGCCTTTGCCACCTCATATACATCATCAAATCCTATATCCCTGAGTCCCTGAAGCACAGAGTCAACATCATCAAGTCCGTCAAACTGTCCGTATAAGGCAGGAGCAGGTAAAGCAATTTTCCATTTGTAATGGAGATAGTGCTCAAACTTGCTGCACATTGCCTTTTTGGCATTGTTGGCACAGACTCTGATGCACTCACCGCAATCAATACATCTTTCGGTATTGATTTCTGCGTGACCGTCAATTATTCTTATGGCTTCCGTCGGACAATGTCTGATACACGTAGTGCATCCGGTACACTTATCCACGTCAAGCACAACTGAATGTCTGTAAGGATTCAAACCATCACCTTATTTACCTGAGGTAAACGCACATTGTAATTGTAGTTCCGACGCCTACCTCCGATTCGATTTTCATTTCATCGGTGTAGCGTTTCATATTGGGAAGTCCCATTCCTGCACCAAAGCCCAGTGAACGGACATTTTCTGTTGCTGTAGAAAACCCTTCCTGCATAGCAAGATCAATATCAGCAATGCCGGGTCCCTTATCAGCAAGTATAATCTCAATTTTCTCTTCGGATACATTAACATCGGCAGTGCCGCCGTGTGCGTGAATTACCATATTAATTTCGCCCTCATAAAGAGCAATTGAAACCTGACGGATAATTTCAGGGGGAAGACCAAGTCTTCTGAGATTCTTTTTTACCTGAACAGAAGCCTGACCTGCCGAAACAAAATTATCACCATCAACATCAAAGTGGAAATTTAATGATTCGCTCATATCATCGTACCCGTCAATCCGTTAGTATAAAGAGTACCGCAGGCATCATACATGCGCTTATCTGTCGCAAGCAATGCAATACCGCTTTCTCTTGCAGCCTCCACCATATCGGGAGTAGGACGCTTTGAACGGACAAAAACGATACACAACATATCCATCATCTCAGCGGTTCTGATAACCTGTAAATTAACAAGTCCTGTGAGAAGCACTGCCTGATCTTTTACAAATGCAAGCACATCACTCATCATATCACTGCCGCAGGCAGAATGGACATCGCTGTCAAGGTATTCTTCACCGCAAAGAATATCCGCATCAAGTAATTCTTTTAAGGTACTGATTTTCATAAAAACATTTCCTTTAATTAGCGTTATTCGTATTTAGCAAGGATATCAGGAATCATATCTGCAGTAAGCTTGCCGTAAACGTCCTCGTTAATTGTCATAACGGGGGCAAGACCGCAAGCACCGATGCAACGGCATGCTTCAATTGAGTACTTTCCGTCTTCAGAGCACTCACCGGCCTCAACTTTAAGTACTTCGCAGATCTTATCAAGAACCTGCTGTGCACCCTTAACGTAGCAAGCTGTACCTAAGCATACGTTAATGTTGTACTTACCTTTGGGTGATAGAGCAAACTGAGCATAGAAGGTAGCAACACCGTAAACCTTTTCTACGGGAACATCAAGTCCTTCTGCGATTTTGCACTGAACCTCATAGGGAAGGTAACCGTAGATTGCCTGAGCATCCTGCATAACTGCCATAAGACGGCTCTTATCACCGCCGGCAGCAGCAATTACTTCCTCGAGCTTCTTTGCCTGTTCGGGAGTATCAATAAAGGGAAGTTTACTGATCTTTTTCTCCATTTGTGTATTTCCTCCATTCAAAAAAATATGCATATTACGTAATAGCACATAGCCATACATTGTGTATTATAGCACAATGTTTTTTTTAAGTCTATAGGAAATAATGATAAAATAAGGAAAATTGATACTTTTTTAACAATATTTCTGTCTTTTTCGAAAAATTATTACTTTTACTATTGTAAAAGTGCTCAGGAATATGTATAATAAACGGGAAATTTATTATGGAGGAATATAAAATGTCTAAAAAAGTTCTCGTAGAAACATCTGCAAGACACGTACACGTATCACAGGCTGATCTTGAAGTTCTTTTCGGTGAAGGCTATGAGCTTACAAAGAAAAAGGATCTTTCTCAGCCCGGTCAGTATGCTTGTGAAGAAAGAGTTCAGGTTATCGGCCCCAAGGCTTCCTTCCCCGGTGTTTCAATTCTCGGTCCCGTAAGAAATGCAACTCAGGTTGAAATTTCTGCTTCCGATGCTCGTTCAATCGGTGTTACTGCTCCCGTAAGAGAATCCGGCGACATCAAGGAATCCGGTGCTTGCAAGCTTGTAGGCCCTAAGGGTGAGGTTGAAATCAGTGAAGGTGTTATTGTTGCTAAGAGACACATTCATATGACTACTGCTGATGCAGCTGAATTCGGTCTCAGTGACAAGCAGGTTGTAAGTGTAAAAATTGACTCCCCCGAGCGTTCTCTTGTTTTCGGCGATGTTGTTGTTCGTGTAAATGACAGCTTTGCTCTTGCAATGCACATTGATACAGACGAAGCAAATGCAGTTCTCGCAGGCGGCAACGCAATGGGCGAAATTATCAAATAAGCAGAATATAATGCAATTTTTGGCATCTGATTAAATTTCAGATGCCATTTTTTTGTACATTTTTCTAATAGAAAATTTAGTTTTTTTAATATAAGTTTTCATATAATATTTTTCATTCTTTCGCCCAAAATTCAATTGAACGGAGGTGAAGGATTGAAAAAAACTATTAAAATTTTATCGGTAGCGTTATCTGTTATTACAATATTCATTTTTTCACTGATTATTTACGGAAATATCAGCTTTTCTGACGAAGCATATGTAAGCGACGGCGTGATATATTTGTCAGAACTGTTTTCCGTAAGTAAAAATAACAGCAATGTTTCAACGGCGGCAAAAATTACTGAGAACAATAACCGTAATGATGGTATCAAGCTTCTCGGCACAATTCCGGTAAAAACGATCTCTCATTCCGAAAGCGACAGAAAATACCTCATTCCGGGCGGAAACCTTATCGGAATAAAGCTGAAAACAGACGGTGTTCTCATTGTCGGAACGGAAAGCTTTCAGTCTGATAGCGGAACCGTTTCTCCTGCGGAAGCTGCAGGGATAGCTGTTGGTGATACACTTAAGACTGTTGAGGATATAAAAATCACAAATAATGAGCAATTATCTGAAATAATTGCATCCTCCGACGGCGGTGAGCTTGATATCGAAATCATAAGAGACGGAAAAACCGTTGCAACAACACTGACACCGGAGATATCAACGGTAACAGGCGAATATAAATGCGGAATATGGATACGAGATTCTACAGGCGGTATCGGGACATTAACCTACTGTGATGTTGAAAACGGCTGCTTTGGCTCATTAGGTCACGGCATATATGATACGGACACGGGTAAAATTATTCCCACCGAAAAAGGGGAAATCTTTGATGCTACACTGAACGGCGTCACTAAGGGAACTAACGGGACTGCAGGTGAGCTCAGAGGTGTTATATCCGGTGATGCTTACGGTAGCATTATTTCCAATAACGAAAACGGTATATACGGAAATATTGAGTATTTAGGAAACGGTCTTGACATTCTGCCGGTTGCATTCCCTGATGAGGTTATAACAGGTCCTGCAGAGATAATATCGACAATCAGAAACAATGAAAAGGAAAGCTTCAGTATTGAAATAGAAAAAATCAACAATTCCACTGAAAATAAAAATTTTGTAATAAAGGTCACGGATGCGGAGCTTTTGGAAATCACCGGAGGCATTGTTCAGGGGATGTCCGGCTCCCCTATTATCCAGAACGGAAGAATAGTCGGCGCAGTTACACACGTTTTTGTAAATGACCCCACAAAGGGTTACGGAATTTTTATTGACAATATGATGAATTCAGCCGAATAGAACGAAGAAAGACAAGAGCCGAAACTCTTGTCTTTCACAATTATAATTAAAAACTTATTTGATTTCGGAAAGCTGAACGGGTCTGTGCTCTGCAACAGACTTCTTTGCTGCAAGACCGATTTTAACAGACTGCATACCGGCGTGAATGCCAACGGGAACTTCTGTGTTATTTTCGCAAGCATCTACGAACTGACGCATTTCTTCAGAGAATGATCCCATATATCTTTCAAGGAAGAAGAAAAGGGGCTTTTCGCCTGTAACACCGTTTTCATCAGCAACAACAGCAGTTGAAAGAGTGTCGTTTGCAGTTGCAACCATACCCTTTGAGCCGAAAAGCTCTGCTCTCTGGTCGTAGCCGTATGCAGCACGACGGGAGTTATCGATAACAGCAAGTGCACCGTTTGCCATCTTCATAGTGATAATAGCTGTGTCAACGTCACCCTGCTCACCGATAGCAGGATCAACAAGAACTGCGGAATTAACATATACCTCTTCAACATCACTGTTTGTAAGGAAGCAAGCCATATCAAAATCGTGAATTGTCATATCAAGGAAGATGCCGCCTGACACTGCGATATACTTGGGATTGGGAGGCTCGGGGTCACGGGATGTGATTTTAAGAATGTGAGCGTCACCAATTCTGCCAGCATCATAAGCCTTACGGATAGCAGCAAAGTTATGGTCAAAACGACGGTTGAAGCCTACCTGGAACTTGATTTCAGGATGTTTTGCAAGTGCATCTGCTACTGCCTGAATCTTTTCTATTGAATGGTCAACGGGCTTTTCACAGAAAACATGCTTGCCTGCCTCAATAGCTTCAATGGAAATTGTTGAATGTGTATCAGTTGAAGAACAAACAAGAACAGCATCAATTTTCTTATCTTCAAGAATCTTCTTATAATCTGTGTAGATATCCTTAACACCGAAGCCTTCACAGAAAGCCTTTGTTTCATCATTCATAAAGGGATCGGCAATTGCCTTAACAGTTGCATTTTTAACGTGATAAGAAATTGATTCAAGATGAACCTTACCGATTCTGCCGGCACCGATAATACCTATTGTAAGCATAATAATTACTCCTTATATATTTTTAGATTGTGCCGTCCCAGGTGGAAACAGCCTTATTTGTCTTTTCTTCTTCATCAAACCAGCGCTGAGTTACACACTTACTTTCAGTGAAGAAACGGTAAGCATCCTTGCCGAGGCAATGAAGATCTCCGAAGAAGGAATCCTTATGTCCTGAGAAGGGGAAGAATCCGATGGGTACGGGAATGCCAACATTAACACCAACCATACCTCCGTGTGTATTACGAACAAATTCTCTTGCAAAATATCCGCTTTGTGTAAAGATAACTGAACCGTTTGCATAGGGGTTATTGTTCATAATCTCAAGGCCTTCCTTGAAGGACTTGCAACGCTTAACAGAAAGAACGGGACCAAAGACCTCGTCTCTGCCGATGGTCATTTCTTCAGTTACATTATCAAAGATTGTGGGGCCTACATAGTAACCGTTTTCAAAGCCTTCAACCTTACAGCTTCTGCCGTCAAGAACAAGAGTTGCGCCTTCACGTACACCCTTATCAATATCAGCAATAACCTCATCATAGTGCTTTTTATATGTTATGGGACCAAGCTTTGATGTCTTATCAACTGCGGGGCCTACCTTAATCTGGGAAGCCTGCTTCTTGAGTTCAGCAACAAATTCGTCTGCAATTGCCTCTTCAACAACGCAGCAAGAAAGCGCCATACATCTCTGTCCTGCGCAACCGTAAGCAGAATTTATGATACCGGCAACTGTTCTTTCAATAGGAGCATCAGACATAACAAGAGCGTGATTCTTTGCCTGACAAAGAGCCTGGACACGCTTACCGTTAGCAGCAGCCTTCTGATAAATAAGCTTGCCTACGGGAGTTGAACCGACAAAGGTAATACCCTTTACATCGGGATGCTCGAGAATTACATCAATCTCTTTTCTTGAGCATGTAACAACGTTTACAACACCGTCGGGAATGCCTGCTTCCTTATAAAGCTCAGCAATACGAAGAGCAGTTCTGGGGGTAAGTGATGCAGCCTTAAGAACAATGGTATTACCTGTAGCTACACAGACGGGAACCATCCAGCCGAAGGGAATCATTGCAGGGAAATTTACGGGAACAATACCTGCAAATACACCCATAGATTCACGATAAAGAACAGTGTCAAAACCCTTGGATGCATCCATAAGGCTTTCACCCATCATCTGGGTAGGTACCTGAATTGCAAGTTCTGTGCCTTCCTTAGCTTTAAGAACATCACCCTCAGCCTCAGCCCATACCTTGCCGTTTTCTTCTGCAACAAGACGGGTAAGCTCCTCCATATGTTCAATGATAAGGTCTCTTACCTTAAAAAGCACCTGTGAGCGCTTGATAGCAGGAGTAGAGCTCCAGCCGGGATATGCTGCCTTTGCAGCAGCAATAGCTTTATTTACCTCATCTGCAGTGCAACAGGGAGCGTGTCCTGTTATCTCACCGGTTGAAGGGTTAAAAAGGTCATAATAAACATCGGTTTCAGACTCAACGAACTGACCGTTGCAAAAATATTTAAGTTTTTCAGCCATTATAATTCTCCTAATTAAAGTCCTGCTTTTTCAGCAATATATTTTCTTGCCTTGACAGCGTACTCAAAGGGATTTGCAATTGCGGGATCCTGCTCTGCTTCAACAAGAACATATCCTTCATAGCCTGTTTCGGCAAGCACATCAAAAATGGGAGCAAAATCAATTGCACCGTCACCGGGAACGGTAAATGTTCCGAGTCTTACACCCTGAAGGAAGCTGAGCTTTTCAGCCTTTACCTTTTCAATAACCTCGGGACGGATATCCTTAAGATGAACGTGCTTGATTCTCTTTGCATACTTCTTGAGAACTGCCATATAGTCTTCGCCGCAGTATGCAAGATGACCGGAGTCAAAGAGAAGACTGAAGAGCTCAGGATCTGTATTCTCCATCATTCTGTCAATCTCAGCAGCAGTCTGAACTACTGTACCCATATGGTGATGGAATGTAAGAGCAATACCCATATCCTTTGCAACCTTGCCAAGCTTATTAAGGCCGGTTGTGAGCATTTCCCATTCTTCATCATTCATAACATACTTATCATCAAAAATGGAAAGATCCGTTCCCTGGATAGAGTGTCCCTGTTCTGAAACGCCGACAACTTTAGCACCCATTTCCTTAAGGAATGTGATGTGCTTGATGAATTCCTTTTCGGTTTCTTCATAGGGCTTGGTTGTAAGGAAGGTGGAAAACCATGCATTACAGATCTGCATTCCGCGAAGCTCAAGTGCCTTTTTAAGAACTGCTGTATCCTTGGGATACTTGTTTCCTACTTCACAGCCCGTAAAGCCAGCAAGTGCCATTTCGGATACACACTGCTGGAAGGTGTTTTCTGCACCGAGGTCGGGCATATCGTCATTTGTCCAGCCGATGGGGGCAATACCGAGTTTTACTTTGTTTTTGTCGAGCATATCAATATCTCCTTGCCTTTTCAAGATTTTCTGCTTTGTTTTTATATGCATTCCTTACGGAATCTTTACCAGATACGGAAGCAAGTCCTACATGCCACCAGGCATCATAGCCGTCTGTCATGGACTTAGGAAGAACCTTTATATCAATAAGTGTGGAAACGGTCTGCTTTTTGCTGTCCTCGAGAGCTTCAGCTAACTGCTCCATTGTGTTGACCTTATATGTCTTTACACCATAGCCGGCTGCTGACATAGCAAAGTCGATGGGCATTAAGTCACCGAGGAGGTTACCGTTTTCATCTCTTTTTCTGAATTCTGTTGCAAGATTTCCGATGCCGTTTGACATCTGAAGATTGTTAATACAGCCAAAGCCTGCATTATCAAAAAGAAGAACATTGATTTTCTTGTTTTCCTGAATGGATGTTACAAGCTCGGAGTGAAGCATAAGGTAGCTTCCGTCTCCGCAGAAGGCATATACTTCCCTTTCAGGCTCAGCCATCTTTGATCCGAGAGCACCTGCAATTTCATATCCCATGCAGGAATAACCGTATTCCATATTATATGTATCTCTTACATCCGATGTCCACATTCTCTGCATACATCCGGGAAGCGAGCCTGCTGCCGCTACCGCAATTGCATCATCAGCAATGTTGTTTCTTATGTAAGCGAGAGCTGCTGTCTGTGTAACGGCACCCTTATACATCTCTACAAATTCGGGAATAGTTCTTTCATCCCCTGCCTTTATAAGAGGCTTAAAGTTTTCATCATACATATAAGAAGCAAGAGCATCCATTTCATCTGCCCAGCGAGCCTTCGCATCAGAAATTTCCGTAGTATATGCTGATTTATATCCCTTTTCGCTAAGAATCGCATCAAGCTTATTGATTGCAAGCTTTGCATCAGCAACGCACTTAACGGCATCAAGCTTATATGCATCAAAACGGTCCGTATTTATTGTAACAAATTTAACATCAGGATTCTGAAAAAGTGACTTTGAAGCTGTAGTGAAGTCTGAGAATCTTGTGCCGACACCGATAACAACATCTGCATCCTTTGCAATGGTGTTTGCTGCAAGATTACCCGTAACACCGACACCGCCAAGATTATGAGAGTGAGATGACAGCACGGCACTCTTTCCGTTCTGTGTTTCTGCAAGTGCAATATTGAACCTTTCACAGAAATCCTCAACAGTCTTTCCTGCCTCAGAATATCTTACACCGCCGCCCGCAATAAGAAGGGGCTTCTTAGCTGCAAGAATGATATCTGCAATATCTGAAAGCTCATCCTCTGCAGGATTTATTCTTGTTATCTTATGTACTCTTTTCTTAAAGAACATATCGGGGAAATCATAGCTTTCACCCTCTACGTCCTGACAAAGAGAAATACATACAGCACCGGTATTAGCAGTATCAGTCAGCACTCTCATAGCATTTATCATTGCACTCATAAGATGCTCGGGGCGCGCAACCCTGTCCCAATAACGACATACAGGCTTATAAGCATCATTTGTTGTTATTGCCAGTGAGTGACTCTGCTCAAACTGCTGAAGAACAGGGTCGGGCTGTCTGCAGGAAAATGTATCTGCAGGGAAAAGAAGAAGCGGAATGTTATTGACTGTTGCAGTAGCAGCAGCTGTAATCATATTTGCAGCGCCGGGGCCGATGGAAGAAGAACAGGCAATGATTTTTCTTCTGTTATTCTGTTTTGCAAAGGAAGCGGCAGCATGTGCCATTCCCTGCTCGTTTTTACCCTGATAAACCTTAAGTGTACCGGGATCCTCATCAAGAGCCTGACCGAGTCCGCAGACAATACCGTGACCGAAAACTGTAAAAATACCGTCAACAAACTTAGTTTCTACTCCATCAAAGGAAACATACTGATTGTTCAGGAACTTAATAAGCGCCTGAGCCGTAGTCATAATAGCCATATATTTTCTCCTCCAAGCTTAGCATTCGGTGAGCCATAAATGCTCATCGGGGACAAATCGCGTTGTTTTATACCAGGGATCACCGTCAATGTGTCTTATCATCCACACATAATACATTTCATATCCCGGGGCTGCCGCCTGCTGATGATCTTTACCTGATGTTATACAACAGAAGGATCCGTCCTTGCTTTTGTACACATCTTCACCGATATAACAAGCACCAAATCCCTGGGGCTTGTCAAATTTATAATAGTATACCTCAGGCTGAGGATGATGATGAGGCGGATAGCTGGACCATTTGCCGGGTTGAGTGAAGACCTCGCCGAGTACAAGATTTGAATAGGGTGCATTATCATAATCAAACATAGTTGAAACTATTCTGTGACCTGCACCGCCCCACTGCCCTTTGCCGAATTCCTGATAAAGGCAGTTTTCGGGAGTATAGAAATGAGGCTCAAATTCTCTTTCATTATTTGTCTGTTGAACAATAAACTCGGAATCCTCGAGCGCTTCAATTGAAAACTCGGTATTTTTTGATACGTGAAGACAATAAGGCCTTTTTTCGAAGGGATTTTCACGCTTTCCCTCTGCCTTTAATTCATTGCAAATAAAAATAACATTACCCGAAAGAAGCAGCACAGCTGTTTCATTTCCACTGTCGCAAAGAGTGAAGCTCTCACCCTTAAGAAGCTTCTTTACGAATATTGTCATATTCATATCGGCATTCTTACCGTTCATTTCAC